>JAILBT010000106.1 GCA_024680755.1 Prevotella sp.
TGATTGATAATTGACCTTTGACAGTTAAAGTCTTAAGTCCTAACTGCTTGCAAAGGTAGTGTTTTTTTGTGTAAAATAAATCCGAAAGGTGCAAAAATTATCTCAAAACAGGTGCAAGAATTGTCTAAATGTCGATTTAGATGATATTTTTTGCATTTTGAGACAATAGGTCCTGCGACAGAAGAATAAATACATTTACTTTTGCATCGGAAATCAAAAAACCGATAACTAAGTAAACAACAATGAAGAAAAAACTTTTTTTTGTGACAATGATGTTGCTCGCGTTCGTCAGCGGAACATGGGCACAGGACGAGCATTTGAAGGTTCATTTCGACTTCAGCCAAGTCGATGGAACTACCGTGACTGATGTGGCCAGTGGCATCAGCGCAAGGCTGACAGGTGAAGCTAAAGTTGAGCAGATTGGCAAATATGGCATACTGAACCTGGGTAACGCCTCGGGATACCTGGATATGACCAGCGCAACAGGCAACGTCATAAAGAGTTTAGGCGACTTCACCATTTCTGTCTGCTACTGTGTTGACGATGCCGCCTCACTGTCTGGAAACGGCTTTTTTTTGTGGACTTTCTCCACATCGGCAGCCTGCACACAGACAGAAGGAAAATATATGGCATACCGCCTGAATGCCCAGCGAATGGCAACGTCGACTGGAGGCTATGGCTCGGAAAGTGCCGTTGCCGTGGGGACAGCATCGGCAAAAGGCCGCTGGATTCACGTATTATACAGGCAGACAGGACAGCAAGGAGAGTTGTTCGTTGACGGCAAACGTGTGGGGCAAAACATCGGGATGCCCATACTCAGCGAGACATTCACCGTTTCGCCTGCATATTGCTGGATAGGACGGGCACCTTTTTCCGGAGACAATTACCTCAAACAGACGGAGGTGGCAGACTTGCGGATATATGATATGGCAGTAAGCGATGAGTTGCTGGAAGAGTTGGCAGCCGTTGCCAGCGACATAGAACAGGAAATGAAATACGGTGAGCCTGGCGACTTTACGGAGTTGCAGGCCAAGGTGGAAGAGTGTAAAACCTTCGTCAATGGCGACGTGTCATCATACGCGCCTAATGCAGTTGCCGAACTGAAAGATGTAATAACGGTTGCGGAGTTGGAAATCAACAACGCCCGTGCGTCACAACATTTAATAGATCAGTACAAAACCACCTTGTCGCAATTGTTGTCAAAAGCCAAGGCCACCAACGGCTACCAGCCGAAACTAATGTTCAGCGAAACCAGCGACCACGGCTTCGTACATCCCGGCGGTATCGTGTCGCAGCAAGACATCGACCGTGCCAAGCAATTGCTGGCCGCCGGCGACGAGCGCATCACCAAGGCATGGAACATGCTGTGCTCCAACGAATATGCGCAGGCCGGCGTGACCACCTATCCCGTAGAAACCATCATCAGAGGTGGTGGCAGCGGAGAGAACTATATCAACGTGGCACGTGGCGCCGCCATGGCCTACCAGAACGCCCTGCGCTGGAAGATTGGCGGCACGCGGGCCAATGCCGATGCCGCCGTGCGCATACTCATGGCCTGGGCAAGGGGCAACCGCTGGGTGAGCGGCGACACCAACCTATCGCTGGCCGCCGGCATCTACGGCCATGAACTGGCCAATGCCGCCGAGCTGATGCGCGACTACGACGGCTGGAGCCGCGAGGATTTCGACGAGTTCCGCCAGTACATGATTCGCACGTGGTACAACCCCGCCATCGACTTCCTGCGCCGACGCCACGACACATGGCTCAACGCATCTAACAGTGGCAAGGGCCAGCGCCCCGGCCACTACTGGAGCAACTGGGGCTTGTGCAATGCCCTCTGTGTGATGTCGATAGGCATACTCTGCGACGACGTCCACATGTACAACCAGGGCGTGAGCTTCTACAAATACGACCACGTGGGCACGTTCAAAGACCGCTCGACGCAGACCACCATTCTCAACGACGGACTGAACGAGTTCATAGGCAACCTGGTGCCCGTGGTGCTGCCCGACGAACGCGGCCCTCTGGGATACCTGGGGCAGATGCAGGAGAGCGGACGCGACCAGGGCCACGCACTCATGGCCCTCGGCCTGGCACTCGACATCTGCCAGGTGGGCCTGACGCAAGGCGACGACCTCTATGCCTATATGGACGACCGCATTGCAGCCGGACTGGAACACGTGGCTGCCTACAACTTCGATGGCGTCACCTCGCTGCCTTGGATCAACTATAACTATGCCGACTGCCGCACCACCATGGGGGCTGGCTGGGGCCAGAGCGCACCCAACGAGGGCGGGAAAGGCGGCTACCGACCCTACTGGGACCGGGCCATTGGCTACTACGAAGGACTGCGCGGCGTGAAACTGCAGTATGCCGAGAAAGCAAGTGCAGCAGTATGTCCCGATGGCGGCGGCGGCAACTACGGACAGAACTCGGGCGGCTACGACCATGTGGGATTCTCAACGCTGACCAGCTGGCGACCAACCGTCAGCGCCGAGCAAGCCATCACACCACTGCACGGCGACATCGTCTATAAGGGTGTGACCTACGAGAACCAGACCAACCTGGGCGGACTGAAGTACAACTACAATGCGTGTGTTTCGAAAGCCATCCTCGCCGACGGGGCCAACATTACACTCATTCCGCAACTGCCTGAAGGCGTAGAGGACACCGGCAACTGGAGTTGGAACACCGGCGAAACCACACGGCAGATTACCGCCCAGGCCGACCGCAGCTACATCTATCGCGTCACCTACACGGCACAGAACGGCACCAAGAGCCAGCAGGCCTTCGCCATTGCCGTCAGAGGCGATGCACAGCCAGATGCCATGACCAACGAAATGACCATTGACGGCACTACACATCAGGATACCGTACAAACGGTATTGGCAGGCAGCGACGTGATCCTCCATGCAGGGGCGACGACGGGATGGACAAATGATTACTTATGGGATAACGGACAAAAAACAAGTACAGTAACTGTACACTACGTCACCACCAGCCGGACCTACACCTGCCAGTATGCCAACCAGAGTGGTGCAGTGAGCGAAAGTCGCTTCCATCTGAATGTGGTAGATGCACTGCAACACATTATTGTAGGTGGCGCAGAGAGTGAGACAAATGAGACACAGGTGCTGGCTGGCACCGGCGTGACGCTGAAACTCATCATTCCTGCCACATCTAGTGCTGATGACGTCGTGTGGAGTGACGGCTCTAAGGGTACCACCTATGTCATAGACCGTGTGGAGAGGAATATGGAGATAAGTGCTACTTACCATGGTGTGGAATATACATATAATATATATGTCAAGGCGGCAGAATATGGCTATTACGATATGCTGACCTCGGAGCGCGGTTACAAACTGGTGACCTCTGCTGATGAGATTGCCTCGCTGGCCGCCGACAGCTACTTCGTACTGGCCAGCGACCAGGCCAACCTGCTCATCGGACTGAAGGACGCCCCGCTGAACGGCAACAAGGCCCTCTTCTTCCAGACACCCGCCGACCCCGTCAGCGACCTGTCGAAAGTGTTCACCATCGAGCCTTATGGCGACGCCTTCTGTCTGCGTAATATTGACTACGACGGCCTTCTGCTGCAGACGGAGTGGGACCGTCCCGACCAGCTGCGCACCCACGACCAGCCGCTGGCCTGCGAGTGGACACGCCTGCTGTTCGCGTACGCCGACGGCGCGTGGACGGTAGAGAACGGCAAGTACCCCGGCAACTGGCTGGGTCTGTGGACC
>JAILBT010000107.1 GCA_024680755.1 Prevotella sp.
TGATTGATAATTGACCTTTGACAGTTAAAGTCTTAAGTCCTAACTGCTTGCAAAGGTAGTGTTTTTTTGTGTAAAATAAATCCGAAAGGTGCAAAAATTATCTCAAAACAGGTGCAAGAATTGTCTAAATGTCGATTTAGACGATATTTTTTGCATTTTGAGACAATAAGTCCTGTGACAGAAGAAGAAATACATTTACTTTTGCATCGGAAATCAAAAAACCGATAACTAAGTAAACAACAATGAAGAAAAAACTTTTTTTTGTGACAATGATGTTGCTTGCGTTCGTTAACGGAGCATGTGCACAGGATGCACATCTAAAGGTGCATTTCGACTTCAGTCAGGTCGAAGGAACTACCGTGAATGATGTGGCAAGTGGCAGCAGTTCAAAGCTGATGGGTGTTGCCAAGATAGAGCAGATAGGCAAATACAATGTCCTGAATCTGGGCAATGCCTCTGGGTATCTGGACATAACAAGGACAGCGAGTAATATAATAAAGAATTTAGGCGATTTCACTGTGTCGGCATGTTATCGTGTTGACGATGCAGCCCCATTGTCAGGAAACGGTTTCTTTTTATGGGCTTTTTCCACCTCAGCAGCCTGCACACAGACAGAAGGTAAATATATGGCATATCGCCTGAATGCCCAGCGCTTTGCCATATCGACGGGAGGCTACGGCTCTGAAACAGGTATGGAAATGGGCAGTGCTTCGTCAAAAGGTCGTTGGATACACGTATTATATAGGCAGTCAGGACAGCAAGGAGAGTTATTCATTGACGGCAATCGCGTCCGGCAGAATAGTGGGATGCCCGTGCTCAGTGAGACATTCACAACTTCTCCTGCATATTGCTGGATAGGACGGGCTCCTTTTTCCGGTGACAGTTATCTCAAACAAACGTTGGTGGCAGACTTCAGGGTCTATGATATAGCTGTCAGTGATGAGCAGTTGGCAGACTTGGCGGCTGTGGCTGCTGACATAGAAAACGAATTGAATTATGGGACCCCCGGTGACTTTACAGGATTGCAGGCTAAGGTAGAAGAATGTAAAACCTTTGTAAATGGTGACATGTCAGCATACGCTCCCAATGCTGTTGGCGAGTTGAAAGACGCCATAACGATTGCGGAAGAAGAGATAGCCGCTTCGCGTGCTTCACAATTTTTAATAGATAGATATGTATCTACTTTGACGCAGCTGCTGTCAAAGGCTGAGGCTACCATCGGTTACCATCCGAAACAGGTGTTTGAGGTGACGGAAGATCACGGCTTCAAGCACCCTGGCGGTATTGTTTCGCAGGAAGATATAGACCGTGCCAAGCAGTTGTTGGCAGATGGCGACCAGCGCATCAAGAAAGCATGGGATATTCTCTGTGCCAACGAGTATTCAAGTTCGAGTGTTGTCACATGGCCGGTAGAGACGATCGTGAGGGGTGGCAGCGGCTCTCAAAACTACATGAACGTGGCGCGTGGCGCAGCAATGGCCTATCAGAATGCCCTGCGCTGGAAGATAGGTGGCACGCGAGATAATGCTGATGCCGCAGTGCGCATACTCATGGCCTGGGCGCGCGGCAACCGCTGGGTCAGCGGCGATACTAACCTGTCGCTGGCTGCCGGCATTTACGGCTATGAGCTGGCCAACGCTGCCGAGCTGATGCGCGACTACGAGGGATGGAGCCGTGACGACTTCGACGAGTTTCGCCAGTACATGGTGCGCACATGGTACAACCCTGCCATCGACTTCCTGCGCCGCCGCCACGACACCTGGATGAACGCCAGATACAGTAACCTGGGGATGCGTCCCGGCCACTACTGGAGCAACTGGGGCCTGTGCAATGCCCTCTGCGTGATGTCCATCGGTGTGCTCTGCGACGATGTGCACATGTATAACCAGGGTGTCTCCTTCTATAAGTACGACCATGTGGGCACGTTCAAGGACCGCTCGAAGAACAGCGTCATCCTCAACGACGGCTGCAACGAGTTCATTGGCAACCTCGTGCCCGTGGTGCTGCCCGACGCACGCGGACCCCTGGGCTATCTCGGACAGATGCAGGAGAGCGGACGCGACCAGGGCCATGCACTCATGGCACTGGGCCTGGCCCTCGACATCTGTCAGGTGGGCCTGACGCAGGGCGACGACCTCTATGCCTACATGAACGACCGCATCGCTGCCGGACTGGAGCATGTGGCAGCACTGAACTTCGGCGGCGTGGCCGGCACGTCGCTGCCCTGGATTAACTATAACTACGCCGACTGCCGCACGACGATGGGCGCCGGATGGGGACAGTCAGCACCCAACGAGGGCGGCAAGGGCGAGTATCGCCCCTACTGGGACCGTGCCATCGGCTACTACGAGGGGCTGCGCGGCGTGAAGCTGCAGCATGCCGAGAAGGCCAGCGCTGCCGTCTGCCCCGACGGCGGTGGCGGCAACTACAGCCAGAACAGTGGCGGCTTCGACCACGTGGGCTTCTCGACGCTCACCAGCTGGCGGCCCGCCATCACGGCCGAAGAATCCATCACCCCACTCTCGGGCAACATTATCTATAAAGGCGAAACCTACGAGAACCAGACCAACCTGGGCGGACTGAAGTACAACTACGAGGCCTGTCCCACGAAGGCCATCCCCGCTGACGGTGCCGACATCACCCTCATTCCACAACTGCCCGAAGGAGCCGACGACAGCGGCCAGTGGCTGTGGAGCACCGGCGAGACGACGCGCCAGTTGACCGTGAAGGCCGACCGCAGCTACGTTTACCGCGTCACCTACACCGCACAGAATGGCCGTCAGAGCCAGCAGGCCTTCGCCATCGCTGTCAGCGGCGATGCCCCCGCCGACGCCATGACCAGCGAGGCCATCATCGGCGGCAACGTGCTCAGCGGCACGGATGCCGAGACCGTCGAGGCCACCGTCCTCAGCGGCAGCACCGTCACCCTCTCGGCCAGCGCCACCACCGGCTGGACCAACGACTTCCTGTGGGACAACGGCCAAAAGACCGCTACCATCACCGTTCCCGCCCTGTGCACCAGCCGCACCTATACCTGCCAGTATGCCAACCAGAGTGGAGCCGTCAGCGAGTGCCGCTTCCGCCTGAACGTGGCCGATGCCCTGCAGCACATCATCGTGGGCAGCGGCGAGAGCCAGACGAACACCGCACAGGTGCTCGCCGGCACGCAGGTGACGCTGCGGCTCACCATTCCCACCACGGCCAGCGCCGACAGGGTGACCTGGAGCGACGGCTCGCACGGGCTGACCTACACCATCGACAGCGTAGGTGCCGACACCGAGGTCAGCGCCACCTACAACGGACGGACCTACACATATTATATATATACAAAGGCAACCGACTATGCCTACTATGACCTGTTGACCACCGGGAAGGGCTATAAGCTCGTCACCTCGGCCGAAGAGCTCGCCTCGCTTGCCGCCGACAGCTACTTCGTACTGGCCAGCGACCAGGCCGACCTGCTCATCGGACTGAACGACGCCCCCCTGAACGGCAACAAGGCGCTGTTCTTCCAGGCACCCGCCGCCCCCGTCAGCGACCTGACGAAGGTGTTCACCATCGAGCCTTATGGCGACGCCTTCTGTCTGCGTAATATTGACTACGACGGCCTTCTGCTGCAGACAGAGTGGGACCGTCCCGACCAGCTGCGCACCCACGACCAGCCGCTGGCCTGCGAGTGGACACGCCTGCTGTTCGCGTACGCCGACGGCGCGTGGACGGTAGAGAACGGCAAGTACCCCGGCAACTGGCTGGGTCTGTGGACC
>JAILBT010000021.1 GCA_024680755.1 Prevotella sp.
CTTTGGATGCCGCCTATAGTACGCTTATTACCGATTATGACACTGACGAGGAGATTGTAGCAAACATTTCAGGTTATGCAACAGCAATTTCCAATTTGGAAACTGCCATTACTAACGCACAGACATCCATCAACAACTTCATCATCCTGAATGATCTGATTTCGAATGCCAACACATTTGCTACGACTGTAACAGAATATAGCGCTCCTACAGATGCAGAATCTGTTTATAGTTCTAATGCAGATAAAGATCCTGTGGCTCTTACAACTGCCGTTCGCAATGAGATTGCAAGAGCGAGTGTTGCTCATGGTGGTGGAACCGACATTACCGCCATGATTGCCAATAGCGGATTTGAACTTGGCAGCATGACAGGATGGAGCGTTACAACAAAGGAAAGCGATACTGACGTGCAGGTAGTGGAAAACTCAGGTGCAATCTATGGCACAGACGGCTTTGGTGGCACCTATTTCTTCAATTGTTTCCCCAATGGAAACACGCTATCTCAAAATATAGGCACGCTCAAAGCAGGAAAATACACATTGTCTGCCAACGCTGCTTCCAGTGGCGCAACATTGTATCTTGTCGTAAATGGAACACCTAATACAGGCAATGTGACTAATGCAGTTGCAAATCTTACATACACTTTCACACTGGCATCAGATGCTGAAGTGACTATCGCCATAAGCGGTGGTGACAACTATACAGGCGAATATCTTGACGAAGGTGGCAATTGGTGGTATAAGTGCGATGACTTCAGCCTAACATACGTTGGCCAAGACGAACTGGCTCAAGCCAAGGCTGGCCTTACCGACGAGATTACTGCTGCAACCACCGTAAAGAACAATTACTCTGCAAAGGTCGGCACCGCTCCTTTCCTTTATCCCATTGCCACTTATAATACACTTGTAACTGAACTGACTGAAGCACAAGCGGTAATTGATGCCAACGGTACTGAAGTTGATGCATATAATGATGCAAAGGACGAACTGGAAACGGCTAAAAATGCTATGAGTTCAGCCTCTCAGAATACACCAGACCCGGACAAATACTATCGGATATTCGTTGCCAACAATGACGGTACAGCATCTGATTACAATCTGAATATGCTTTATGAAACTACCATGACACAAGTGAAGGTCACGTCGATGGCATATCCTGTAAAATTTGTTGCCTCAACAGGAAGTTATGCAGGAAGGTATAGAATACAGACTCCATATAGCAATAATCTCTGTACCACAAAGAATGCTCTTACTATTGCGTATGTAAGTAGTGCGGATGGTGTTGAAGAGCGCCTTGTAGATATTTCGATTTCCCTGCAAGACAATGGAACAGTCAAAATGAGTAGCACTAATAGTGGTAATTCCTATTATTATGCCGCTAGTGCTAGCGAAAATGCGAATGTAACTGCTACAACTGGTAACACAGGCACTTGGGTCGTCTCCGACGCAGTAGAAGTGTCCAACACTTCCCTCTCCGTCAACGCCACCGCAGGTTGGGGCACGTTCATCGCTCCTTACGACAACCTGACGCCATCGACCGTGAAGGCTTATACCGTTTCATACACCGAGAACAATGTTGTCTACTTCACGGAGAACGAGACGGGCGTGCTGAGCGCCAACACTCCGTATGTCCTCTCCACCGAGGAGGCTGACGACGTGAGCAAGACCTTCACGGGTATTGCCAACAATGACAATGACACCTACGCAGTGAATGGCCTTGTGGGTCTGCTGACAGCCAGCGAAGTTCCTGCCGACAGTTATGTGCTGCAATACAACGACGGCAAGGTGGGCTTCTACAAAACCACAAGCAGCATTACTGGCACTGCCAACCGTTGCTATCTGGACCTTTCAAGTGTTCCTACTGAGGCTTCTTCATCAAGGGCAACCATCTTCTTCGACCTTTTCGACAGTGAAACTTCTGGCATCGCTCAAATTGGAGATGGACAGTTGAAGATGGAAGATGGCATCTATAATCTCAACGGCCAGCGTGTGAGCAAACCTGCAAAGGGTCTGTATATAATTAACGGCAAGAAAGTAATCATTAAGTAAAATAGGAGGATATTACAATGAAAAAGACATATCAAAATCCAAATACAAAGATTGTTAGAGTACAGATGGCTCAAATGATAGCAGCCAGTTTAAGTATGCAAGGAAATGCGCAAGACGACACCATGCTGTCTCGCAAACAAGGCAACTCCCTCTGGGACGACGAAGAAGAATAAAGAACAGTCGCGGAGCCTTCTCCGTGAGGACACAGGCTCCGCGACTTTTGCTTCCGAAACCCATCACAACATGGGTGGAGAAGCGAAATAAAGTAGTTTTTTTTCATTTTTTTTAGTTAAAGGGGCTGTGTCCTTGTCCGTGAGGACGGTAGGCCAGCCCGAAAGAATTTAGTTAATGGGTGGCGGCTGTCTGCGAGGATGGTCGCCACCGTCTGTTTTTCTGCAAGAGTTTTCTGCCAATCTGGAAAAAACGGAGGTGGTATTTTGCTACCTCCGTGTGGCAAAGCCGCTCTTCTTGAAGCCCCATGAGAGCAACCAGAGCCCCAAAAGTGGCACTTTTGGCGTGCGAAAGTCCCACAGGAGGGTGGCAAAAGTCCTATACTTGGGAGGCAACTGTGGGACTTTTGGCCTCCAAAAGTCCCACAGTCGCAACACGCAAAGGAGTTTGTGGGTTGAGGGGCTTGGGCAATAGTCAAACGCTGTATGCGAACCTTTAGTTTTGCGAAGCAAGACGAGCAAAACGATTGTCCAAACTCTCAACTCCCAAAACATTCAAACTCTCAAACAAACTCCCCGTCATGCGGGGAAAAACAAAAATCTTCATGCCCAATGAGGCCTTTTTCAAACATTATGCCTACCTTTGCACACAGAAAGGACGTGGGGTAAACCTTTGCTCCGAACAAAGACCCACGCCCTGTAAAAAATAGATATATTTCAATATATCAAGGTGCCTGCCCGGCGGCGAACAGCCGCCCTTAGGGGCGCGTACAGACGTTGTAGGCATCACATGGGGCTTTCGTGCGGAAGATTTGCTTACAAACTTCTAAACAACTCAAATGAAAGACTTAAATGAAAAAGCCCTGCGTCGGTGGGACAAAAGACGGCAAATTGTTTGGCAATGTCGGAAAATAAACATAACTTTGCGCGGCCTAAGATGGGTGTGGTGCCACCTGGTGAGACCAAGGTCTGGAATAGTCATCGCGGCACCCGATACCCCGTTCTGAAGCATGTTTGCGGCCCCGTGCTACACATTAATATTATATAAGTACACAGAACAGACATGAACAACATCATACTGGACTCTCACGGCGAGGCATTGCTGCAGCAATACCGCGACATGCTGCCCACGCTGCAGGCGCTGGCCAAGGAGGCGTACTCGCAACTGCAACTGGCCCTGAGCGAACAAGGTATCTACGTCACCGCCATCGAGTGCAGGGTGAAGACAGAGCCGTCGCTGGCAGGCAAGCTGGAGCTGAAGGGTGCGAAATACAAGAGCATTGACGACATTACGGACCTTGTGGGCATGCGCGTCATAACCTTCTACACCGACGAGGTGGACAAGGTGGCAGCCATTGTCAAGCGTTTGTTCAACATCGACTGGCAGCAGAGCGTGGACAAGCGCAAGCTGCACGAGCTGAACGCCTTCGGCTATAACTCGCTGCACTACATCTGCCGGCTGAAAAGCGGCGGGCCGCGCTTCGAACTGCAGATGCGCACTGCCCTGCAGCATGTGTGGTCAACCATAGAACACGACATCGGCTATAAAGGCGACGTGAAGATACCGGGCGAATACCGACGCCAGTTCAGCCGCCTGGCCGGTACGCTGGAGCTGGTTGACGACGAGTTCAGCCGTCTGCGCCAGGTGCTGACCGACTACCGGCGACAGATGCTGGCCCTGGTGAAGAACGGCCAGCTCGACGATGTGCCACTCTCAGCCGAGACGTTCCGCAGCTACCTTGAGCTGCACCCCTTCGACAGGCTGAATCAGCGCATAGCCGCCGTCAATCAGGCCGAGATATGGCCCGTGTCGCTGATGCCCTTCCTGCCGGTGCTCAAGTCGCTGGGCATGGAGACCATAGGCGACGTGCAGCGACTCATCGACACATCGAGCGACGATGCCCACCAGCTGGCACTCTACGGACTGGCCACCACCGACCTCGACATTCTGTCGTCGAGCGCCGCACTGCAGTATCTCTGCATGGTGCATGTGCTGAAAAACGGCGGAGGACGCAACGGGCTGAAGGCCATTTACGACATCGTGGGAGGCGAGAATGAGGCCAACGGCAAACTGGCCGACATGATGATGAAGCAAGCCGAGACAATGCCGTTCATGCAGAAGCCACAGCCGTAAACGAAGGTGCCGACAAAGCCGGCAAACAGAGAGTCGTTCCTGTTTCGGACACTGGGCCGAGAGAGGAAGAGCTATGGTCTGCGCCTCATGCAACTCAACATCGGGGCGCCCGTGGAAGCTGCCATCAACATGGCAAGTATTAATTATCCATAAAAAACAGGGGCCGAACGTACAACGATAAGATTTTTTTTGTACCTTTGCGGCGCTTTTTTCAGCATATAGTCCTTATACGGCTAAAAAACAAATGGTTAACTGCAAAACAGACAAAGAACCACACCCGTAAGAAAGAGACAGCAGACAGAACACAGCAAGCAAACGCGCAACCACTAAGAAGAAAAAATAGGATAAAGTTTTTAGGATGAGACAACTTAAGATTCAGAAGAGTATCACCAACCGTTCGAGCGAGGCTCTGGACAAGTATCTGGTAGAAATCGGCCGCGCATCGCTCATCTCCATCGACGAGGAGATAGAGCTGGCGCAGAAGATCCGCAAAGGCGGCCGTGAAGGCGAGCGTGCCAAGGAGAAGCTCGTCACGGCCAACCTGCGCTTCGTGGTTAGCGTGGCCAAGCAATACCAGCACCAGGGTCTCACCCTGACCGACCTGATTGACGAGGGTAACATCGGGCTGATAAAGGCTGCGCAGAAGTTTGACGAGACGCGCGGCTTCAAGTTCATCTCGTATGCCGTGTGGTGGATACGACAGAGCATACTGCAGGCCATAGCAGAACAGAGCCGCATAGTGCGTCTGCCCCTGAACCAAGTTGGAGCCCTGGGCAAGATAAACCACGAAATTAACAAGTTTGAGCAGGAGAACCAGCGCCACCCGTCGGTAGCGGAGCTGTCAGAGGCCACCAACCTCGACGAGGACAAGATAGGCCAGAGCCTCATGGCCGACGGCCACCACGTCAGCATAGATGCCCCTTTCCAGGACGGCGAAGACAACTGTATGCTCGACGTGATGTCGAGTGGCGACGACAGCCGCACCGACCGCTATGTAGATCACGAGTCGATGGCACTGGAGCTGAACAGCGTGCTGAGCAAAGTGCTCAAGGAGCGCGAGATAACCATCATACGTGAGTGCTTTGGCATAGGCTGCCACGAGATGGGGCTGGAGGAGATTGGCGACCAGCTCGGACTGACACGCGAGCGTGTGCGCCAGATAAGAGAGAAGAGCATAACCAAACTGCGCGAAAGCGGCAACGCCAAAATCCTGATGAAATATCTGGGCTGAGGCGTCGCTCCACCGAGGGGGCAGGGCCTATGACGAATGAAGCAACACTGAGACTATTGGTTTGCATCGTTCTGATGATGCTGTCCGGCAGCGCTCCAGCCAAAGGAGCCCAGCCGGACAGCATTGTGCGTCTGAGGCTACACTACGACATAGACAGGCGCAACTTCCTGTTATGGCTGATACCAAACATGTATGAGGTGGCGCGGGGCGACAGGCATACCGACATGGCGGCCGAGGACCACCTGAGCACCATGACGGTGCTTGAGACGCTGACCACGCCGTCGCTCATGTCGGAGACACTTTACCCGGGCGAACTGCTCTCGCCCCTGCATGCAAACAACCGCCGCTACTACCACTACGAGCAGTCGCCGCCGACGCCAGACAGCATGGCCTACCTGCGCTTCCGCCCGCGCATGGGGCGACATGTGCAGCTGGTGCGCGGAGCTGCCCTGATGGACCTCAGGACGGGAAAGATAAGGAAAGCCTTCTTCAAGGGCGAACACGACATGTTCGACTTTGAGACCGACATCAGCGACGACAACCGCCAGAACGGGCGCTTCGTCAGCAGCACTACCACCACACGCTTCTCTTTCCTGGGCAACAAGATCAGGTCGCGCATCGTGGCCGACCTGGAACCGGCAGACACCACGCAGAGCGCCGCTGCCGACACCGCGCAGCAGCGCCGAAAGCTGGACACCCTGGAGAGACTGTGGAGCCACCTGGCCAGCAGCCACAGCCTGACGGCAGGCAACGCCTCGCTCAGGCTGTGGCCGATAGTGAACCCCGCCTATCTGTCCTACAGCCAGAGCTCGGGCATCAGCTACAGAATGAAGCTGAGCCTGCGCTATGCCTTCGGCAGCCGCCACAGGATAGAGCTGACACCGCAGGCCGGCTATAACTTCAAGTTGCATCAACTGTTCTACAACATTCCGGCCCGCTACACCTTCGCACCGCAACGCGACGGATATGTGGAAGCCGTGGTGGGCAACGGCAACCGCATTGGCAACTCAAACATATCACAGGACATGGAGACGCTGCCGGAAGACACACTGGCCAAGCTGCCCGACGACTTCAACACCTTCAAGGACATGCGCGTCAGGCTGGCCGTCTCTTACAGCCCCTGGCCGCGGCTGCAGTTCATCGCCGGCGCCACCTTCCACCAGCGTAAAGCCCTGTACGCAGAGCTGATGGAGAGCCGGGGCTACCGCAAGACATACAACAGCTTCGCACCAAACGCCGAGCTGCTACTTCGCCCCTGGGGGCGCCACGACTATCGCCCCACCCTGACCATCAACTACGAACGAAGCATCAAAGACATACTGCGCTCGGACATCGACTACGAACGCATAGAGGGCAACATCTCGTGGCTCACACGCTTCAGGGCCCTGACCACACTGCGCGTGGGTCTTGGGGCAGGACTATACACTCAGCGCCGAAGCCGCGACTTCTTGGACTTTGCCCACTTCTGCGCCAACTACCTGCCCGGCGGGTGGGACGACGACTGGAGCGGCGACTTCCAGCTGCTCGACTCGCGCAGCTACAACGAGAGCGACCACTACGTCAGAGCCAACGCCGCCTTTGAGTCGCCACTGATGGCGGCTGCATGGATACCCTGGGCGGGACGATATGTGGCCAGCGAGTGCCTGTACCTGAACACACTGCTCACGGGCAGAGTGCACCCGTACACCGAGCTGGGCTACGGACTGACCACACGATGGTTCTCGCTCGGAGCCTTTGCCAGCTTCGAGAAGACACGCTTCGACAGCGCAGGCTGCAAGATGACGCTCGAGCTGTTCAGACACTGGTGAAACAAACGACACATGACAGAACGAACATACATAGCCATAGACCTCAAGTCGTTCTACGCCTCGGTGGAGTGTGTCGAACGTGGACTGGACCCGCTGACAACAAACCTGGTGGTGGCAGACACCAGCCGGACGGAGAAGACCATCTGCCTGGCAGTGTCGCCATCGCTGAAAGCATACGGCATAGGCGGCAGGGCCCGACTGTTTGAGGTGGTGCAAAGGGTGAGAGAGGTCAACTACGAACGCCGACGGATAGCAGGATGGAGAATGACCGGCAAGACGGTCAACGACACAGAGCTGAGGGCACGACCCGACCTCGAGCTGGACTATATTGCCGCCCGTCCGCGCATGGCACACTATATGCGGGTCAGCACGCAGGTATATGAGACCTACCTGAACTATGTGGCACCCGAAGACATTCATGTATATAGCATCGACGAGGTGTTCATGGACGTTACGGCCTATCTGCAGAGCTACCGCCTGACGGCACACGAGCTGGCCATGCAGATGATACGCGACGTGCTCAGGCGCACAGGCATAACAGCCACGGCAGGCATCGGCACAAACCTCTACCTGGCAAAGGTGGCAATGGACATCGAGGCAAAGAAGATGCCGGCCGACAAGGACGGAGTGCGCATTGCCGAGCTGAACGAACGCACATACCGACAACGGCTCTGGGACTACCGGCCCATAACAAAGTTCTGGCGCGTGGGGTCCGGCGTTGCCAACAAACTGGCCATCTACGGCATAGACACCATGGGCAAACTGGCACGGCTGTCGCTCAGAAACGAGGAACTGCTCTACCAGATGTTTGGCGTCAACGCAGAGCTGCTCATTGACCACGCATGGGGATGGGAACCATGCACAATGCAGTGGGTGAAACGCTACAAGCCGGAGCAGAGCTCGTTCAGCAGCGGACAGGTGCTGCAGACGGCCTACGACAGCAAGAAAGCCAGGGTGGTGGTGATGGAAATGGCAGACAACGCCGCGCTCGACCTCGTGGCCAGACGACTCGTGACAGACCAGATAGTGCTGACCGTGGGCTACGACCGCGAGAGCCTGACAAACCCCGAGATACGGTCACGCTACCACGGAGAGCTGACAACCGACCACTACGGACGCACCGTGCCCAAACACGCACACGGAACAGCCCACCTGCCATGCAAGACGTCGTCGGCACGGCTGATATGCCAGGCCGTAGCCGAACTCTACGACCGCATAGTGAACACAGACCTGCTGATACGCCGGCTGAACCTTGCCATACTCGAGGTGACAGACGAAGCCACCACCGCCAAAGCGGACACCCCCAGGCAGTTCGACCTCTTCACCGACTATGAGGCGCAGCAGCGCGAGCAACGAGAGCGGCAGGCACTCTTGGACAAAGAACGCCGACTGCAAGAGGCACGCCTGGCCATCAAGCGCCGATACGGCAAGAACGCCATCCTGCGCGGACTGAACTATGAGGAAGGGGCCACCGCCAAGGAGCGCAACGAACAGATAGGCGGACACAAGGCATGAATGAATGAAGAACAGAAAAGGAAAGAACAGATGGGAAACTACGACGACATAATAGACCTGCCACACCATGTGTCGAAACGGCATGAGCCGATGTCGATGCTGAACCGTGCCGCACAGTTTGCGCCGTTCGCCGCGCTGACAGGCTACGACGCCGCCATCGGCGAGGCAGCCAGACTGACCGACAACAGACCACATCTGGACGACTACGACAACCAGCGACTGAACAGGCAACTGGCAGAACTGATGAGACAAGGCAACCCACAACCAGACATCAGCCTGGTGTGCTTCGTGCCAGACAGACTAAAAGCTGGCGGAAGCTACCACACACTGGCCGGAACACTGAAAGACATCGACCAGACAAACAGGCGGCTCGTGATGACAGACGGCACACAGATAGAACTCGACAACATCGTGGACATAAAGCCACAGCACATACATGCTGCCACAAGGACCACGACATAGCACACACACACCGCACACACACAGAGAACATAATAGCAGACAGAGCCAAAAAACATGAACTTTTTATTTGCGTTTTGAAAGAAAAACCGTAACTTTGCGCACGCATACGACATGCTGACCTAAACAACCCATCTTTGCAAAAAAACTTGCTAACCTTACATTATATAATATGAATACTATCAAAACCTTTCTGGCGGCTGCCGCACTGCTTTCCGGGGTGTCAGCCTCTGCCTATGAGACCATGACAGAATGGTTCGACATGGCAGTCAACGACAAGGAGCGACTGCCCATGCACACCACCTTCTTCGACTATGCCGACGAGCAAGAGGCCCTGAGAGGCAAGCCAAGCCAAAGCCAACGCTATCTGAGCATCAACGGCACATGGAAATTCAAGTGGGTGGAACACGCCAACCAGCGCGTGAAAGACTTCTTCCGCTGGGACTACGACTACAGCCAGTGGCAAGACATGCCGGTGCCAGGATGCTGGGAGCTGAACGGATTTGGCGACCCGGAATATGTGAACAGCGGCTTTGCCTGGCGCGGACACTTCACCATGCAGCCACCGGCCGTGCCAAACACCGACAACCACTCGGGACAATACCGCCGCACCATCGAGGTGCCCGCCTCGTGGCAGGGAAAGCAGGTCATTGCACACATAGGCAGTGCCACAAGCTGCGTCTATATGTGGGTGAACGGCGACTTCGTGGGATATGCTGAAGACTCAAAAGTGGCGGCAGAGTTTGACATCACAGCCTCAATGCTGCCAGGAACAAACAAACTGGCAATAGAGGTCTTCAGATGGTGCGACGGCTCATGGTGCGAAGACCAGGACTTCTGGCGACTGTCGGGCATAGCACGCGACAGCTACCTCTACTGCCGCGACAAGGACAACCACATCGACGACCTGAGACTGACACCCGACCTGGAAAACAACTACCGCGACGGAGTGCTGACCATCGAGGCCGATGTGACGGGCAACACCACCGTGGAATACCAGCTGCTCGATGCCGACGGAAAGGCCGTGGGCACACAGCAGGGCAACGTCATACGCGTGCCCGGCTGCCACACATGGACTGCCGAGACACCATACCTCTACACACTCGTGGCTAAGGCTTACGCCACAAAGAGCACTAAAGCCAAGGGCAGGCGCCAGCGCAGAAAGACAACAGCCACACCTACGCTCGTGGGCGTGACAACACAGAAGGTGGGCTTCCGCAAGGTGGAGATACGCGACGCACAGCTGCTCGTGAACGGAAAGCCCATATACATCAAGGGCGTCAACCGCCACGAGCTGTCGCCAAAGGGAGGCTATGTGGTGACCGAAGCCGAGATGCTGCAAGACATCAAGGTCATGAAGCAGCACAACATCAACGCCGTGCGCACATGCCACTACCCGGACGACCCACGCTGGTATGAACTGTGCGACGAATACGGACTCTACGTCTGCGCCGAGGCAAACCAGGAGAGCCACGGCTTCGGCTATGGCAACGAGGCTGCCGCCAAAAAGCCACTCTTTGCACAGCAGATACTGGAGCGCAACCAGCACAACGTGATGACCTATCGCAATCACCCCAGCATCATCTATTGGAGCCTGGGCAACGAGACCGTGGACGGACCAAACTTCACCGCCGCATACCAGTGGATACGCCAGGCAGACCCCTCGCGCCCCATCCACTGGGAGCAGGCACACGGCGGAGCCAACAGCGACTTCCAGTGCCCCATGTATGCCACGCAGGCATGGTGCGAGCGCTATGCCAGCAACCCACAGTCGTCAAAGCCATTGATACAGTGCGAATACTCGCACGCCATGGGCAACTCGACGGGCGGACTGAAGGAATACTGGGACCTGGTGCGCAAATACCCCAAGTTCCAGGGAGGCTTCATCTGGGACTTTGCCGACCAGGCACTCGACATACAGTCGAACCCATACCTGCGCGCCAAGCTGCCAAAGGTGAAATGGGCCTACGGCGGCGACTTCAACAGGTATGACCCGAGCGACAACAACTTCAACTGCAACGGAATCTTCATGCCCGACCGACAGCCATCGCCACAGGCAGCCGAGGTGAAATACGAGTATCAGAACGTCTGGGCCGAGCTGCAGGGACAGAACCAGCTCAGCGTGCGCAACGAATACTTCTTCCGCCCACTGGACAACGTGCGCATGGTGTGGACGCTCTTTGCCGACGGCAAACAGGTGCAGCAGGGCACCGTCGAACAGATAGACGCTCAGCCCGGACAGACAGCCACCTACACCCTACCCCTCAGCATAGACGCAAACAAGGAGATGCTGCTCGTGACAGACTTCAGGCTGAAGCAGGCCGAGCCCATGCTTGAGGCCGGCCATTCGATCGCCTCGTGTCAGCTGCCTGTGGGCGGCACCACATACAAACCGGCAGAGCAACCCGCACTGAAGGGCAAGGAGAAGAAGGTGAAGCAAGACGGCCGCTGGCTGACATACACAGGCGACGGCTACAAGATACAGTTTGACCCCGCAACGGGCTGCCTGGTGAGCTACGAGCTGCGAGGCACGCAGATGCTGAACCAGGGCGGCACACTGAAGCCGCAGCTGTGGCGGGCCGTGACAGACAACGACATGGGCGCCGGACTGCAAAGGCGCATGAAGGCATGGCGCGACGCACAGCTCTCGCTGCAGAACTTCACCGTGACGCGACTGAAGGACAAGAACAGCAAGCAGACATACTACACCATCAGGTCGTCATACACCCTGTCAACACTCGACGCGAAGATAGACATGACCTACCGCGTAGCCCCCGACGGCTCTATCGACGTGACCGAACACCTCGTGCCGGCGCCCACCTTCAACGAGGCAGAGATGCTGCGCTTCGGCGTGGCCATACAGCTGGCACCGGGCGTGGAGCAAAGCCAGTGGTACGGACGTGGCCCGCAGGAGAGCTATGCCGACCGAAAGCTGTCGCAGGCCATAGGCGTGTGGAACAATACGGCAACAGAGCAGTTCTTCCCCTACATTCGCCCGCAAGAGAACGGACTGCACAGCGACGTGCGCTGGTGGCAACAGTCGAACACTCAGGGCATGGGCATCCGCATTGAGGCCGCAGAGCCTTTCTATGCCTCGGCGCTGCACTACGACTGGACCACACTGGACGAAGGCGACAACAAAGACCAGCGACACTCAGAGCTGCTGCAGCCCGCACAGGGCATCACACTGAGCATCGACAAGGAACATGCCGGCGTGGGAGGTGTCAACAGCTGGAACGACGACGGACGAGCACTGCCGCCATACCGGGTAAAGGCCGGCGAGAAGACCTTCTCGTTCAGGCTGGTGCCAGTCAAATAGAGCCCCCTCGCTCCGGCAGACAGCCTGACGTCAGGCAGAGACTCTGCCATGTCTGACAGCACCACGCCAGACAGTAGATGACAAACACCGACAAACAGATTAACCCAACCGATTTCGGAATATTTAACGCACACATCTTGGACATCTGACAAAAAAGATGTAACTTTGCGCCCGCCGAGCGAATCCATGCTGCGAAAGACAGCAACAGGTCGCACGGCGGGCGGCTTTCGTATATGAGATTTCTAAGACACATAGGCATAACGCGACTGGACCGGTATATCATAACAAAATTTATCGGCACATACATCTATTCCATCGCGCTCATCATATCCATCAGCATCGTTTTCGACGTCAACGAGAACCTTGCCAAGTTTGCTCAGTATAAAGCACCGCTCAGCGAGATAGTGTTCGACTACTACGGCAACTTCATGCCCTACCTGGCCAACCTGTTCTCTGCACTGTTCGTCTTCATTGCCGTCATCTTCTTCACGTCGAAGCTGGCAGGCAACTCCGAGATAATAGCAATGCTGGCCAGCGGAACCAGCTTCCGAAGGCTGCTCAGACCGTATATGATCAGCGCGGCACTGATAGCCGCACTCAACTTCTGGCTGGGCTCAACAGTCATACCGCGAGGCAATGTCGTAAGGCTGAACTTCGAATCGAAGTACAAGAACAACCGTATCAAGACCAGCGCACAGAACGTGCAGCTGCAGGTGGAGCCGGGAGTGATAGCATACATGCAGTCGTATGACAACGTGTATAAACGCGGCTTCGGCTTCTCGCTCGACAAGTTTGAAGACAAGAAGCTCGTCAGCCACATGACGGCCAACGTCATACAATACGACACCATATCCGACGAACGCTACCACTGGCGCGCCATGAACTACAAGATACGTACGCTGAAAGGGCTGCGCGAGGAAATCACGTCGGGCATAGAGCTGGACACCGTGATAACCATCGAACCGATGGACCTGCTGTTCAGCCAGGGACAACAGGAGACACTCACCAGCAGCGAGCTGCACCAGTATGTGTCGAAGCAGAAAGACCGCGGCTCGGGCAACATGGTGCAGTATGAGGTGGAATACCATAAGCGAATAGCCAGCAGCTTTGCCAGCTTCATACTGACCATCATCGGCGCAGCACTGTCGTCAAGGAAACGAAAAGGAGGAATGGGTGTCTATCTCAGCATCGGACTCGCTCTGAGCTTCAGCTACATACTGCTGCAAACCATCTGCGCCACCTTTGCCATCAATGCCGGCACACCAGCCATGCTGGCAGCATGGATACCAAACATACTCTACTCTGTCATAGCATATTTCATCTACAGACACGCGCCAAACTAAGCCGTGGCTGCAACAAACAGACAACAGCTACAAGAAATGAGATTTGAAGACACCTATCTGAACGACAACATTCTGGACGCACTCTACGACATGCGTTTCGACGAGTGCACGCCCATACAGGAAGCCTGCATCCCGGAGATACTCAAAGGCCGCGACGTGCTGGGAGTGGCACAGACCGGCACAGGAAAGACAGCTGCATATCTGCTGCCCATACTGAGCGAGCTGGACGACGGCGGATTTCCCGACGATGCCATCAACTGCATAATCATGGCACCGACACGCGAACTGGCACAGCAGATAGACCAAGCCATGCAGGGCTTCGCCTACTATCTGCCCGACGTGAGCAGCATTGCCGTCTATGGAGGCAACGACGGCAACAGATATGACCAGGAGCTGCGATCGCTGCGATCAGGCGCACCGGTGGTCATTGCCACACCTGGCCGACTGCTTAGCCATCTCAAGTTGGGCAACCTGGACCTGAGCCGGACAAGCTTCTTCGTACTCGACGAGGCTGACCGCATGCTCGACATGGGCTTCTCGGAAGACATAATGGCCATCAACGCGCAGCTGCCGCAAAACTGCCAGAAGGTGATGTTCTCGGCAACAATGCCTGAGAAGATACGACAGCTGGCCGTCTCGCTGCTCAACGACCCCGTGGAGGTAAAGATTGCCATCAGCAAGCCGGCAGAGAAGATACACCAGATGGCATACGTCTGCTACGAGCCACAGAAGCTGGGCATCATCAACCATTTGTTCCGCGAAGGTAACCTGAAACGCGTCATCATCTTCTGCGGCAAGAAAGACAAGGTGAAAGACATCAACCGCGCACTCGGCAAACTGAATATCAACTGTGCAGCCATGCACAGCGACCTGACACAGGCAGAGCGCGACGAGGTGATGTACAGGTTCAAGACAGGACAGGTGGACGTGATGGTGGCCACTGACATTGTGGCACGAGGCATCGACATCGACGACATACTGTTGGTGGTCAACTATGACGTGCCACACGATCCTGAAGACTATGTGCACCGCATAGGGCGCACGGCACGCGCCGACCGCGACGGCGAAGCCATCACACTGGTCACAGACGACGACATGTATCTGTTTGCACAGATAGAGCGCTTTCTCGAAAAAGACATTGAGAAGCTGGCACTGCCCGACGCGCTGGGCCAGGGACCCCGCTACGACAAGAACGCCCGACGCTCAGGCGGACGGCGCGGCGGCTCGCCCCGCAGCGGCAACCGTGGCAATGCAGCGCGCAGCGAACACGACAGCCAAGCGACAACCCACACGGGACGCAGACGCAACGGCAGACGACACCACAAAGACAACAACAAGACGCAAGCCGCCACAGACAACGCCACGACGGGCACAACCACAGCCGCAGCCACGCCGACAAACGACGCTACGACACAGGCCAAGAAAAAGAAACGAACACACCGAGGCGGACGCCGACACCGCTCTAAAGGAGGTAACACACAGACAGGCAATGCCGATGCACAGGCATAGCCCCGACCGTTTGGCATACTCTTTGCACTTGTTGCCGCAGAGACATTTTCATTCGTAGTATCAACAACCAAAGAAAGAGCAAATCCTACCTTGGCTAACAATTTCTCACCAAACATCACACGCCTGATTGAACTAAGCCGCGACGAAGCACGACGACTGCAGAGCCGCGACATTGCACCCGAACACTTGCTGCTCGGCATGTTGCGCCATACCGACGGGCCGGGCATGAGCCTGCTGCAGCGCATGCACATGAAGACAACACCACTGCGCTCACAACTGGAAGAGCGGGTGCGCAGAAACAAGCGCGAAAACGACGACGCACAGCCACTGAACATCAACGAGCAGGCCAACAACATACTAAAACTGGCCGTGCTCGAAGCACGCAGACAACACCAGGACATCGTGGACGAGCAGCATGTGCTGCTGGCCATGCTGAGAGATACGGCCAACAACGGAGCAAAGAACGCCTTAGAAATGAACAACATCGACTACAACAGCCTCTACCAGATGGTCTATTCGCCACAACACAGCGGAACCCAGGACGGCATCTCGCTGCCTGAAGACGAAGAGGACGACGAGCCCGAGGTGAACGGGCCGCAGGGCAATGCCGCCAGCGACAACAAGCCAAGCGGCACGCAGACCAAGCAATCCAAAGGCACCAGCAACGGCACACCAGTAATAGACAACTACAGCACCGACCTGACCAGTGCGGCAGCACATGATCACCTGGACCCCGTGGTGGGGCGCCAGCGCGAAATACAGCGAGTGGTGGAAATACTGGGCCGCAGAAAAAAGAACAACCCAATACTCATAGGAGAACCCGGCGTGGGCAAGAGCGCCATCGTGGAAGGCCTGGCACAGCTGATTGCGCAACACAAGACATCACCCGCACTCTTCGGCAAACGAATCGTGAGCCTCGACCTGTCGGGCCTGGTGGCTGGCACAAAATACCGCGGACAGTTTGAAGAGCGAATCAAGGCACTCATCAAGGAACTGGAAACACACAAGGAGATAATCATCTTCATCGACGAGATACACACACTCATTGGCGCCGGCAGCGCCGCTGGCACCATGGATGCCGCCAACATACTGAAGCCGGCCCTGGCCAGGGGCACCATACAGTGTATCGGCGCAACAACGCTCGACGAGTTCAGAAACAGCATAGAGAAAGACGGAGCACTGGACCGACGCTTCCAGAAGGTACAGGTGGAGCCCTCCACCGCCGAAGAGACGCTGCAGATTCTGCGCAACATCAAAGACCGATACGAACACCACCACCACGTCAGCTACACCGACGAGGCACTCTCTGCCTGCGTGCGCCTGACGGAACGCTACATCACAGACCGCGCCTTCCCCGACAAGGCCATCGACGCACTCGACGAGGTGGGCTCGCGCCTGCACCTGCTGAACGTGCAGATACCGCCCGAGATAACAGAGACGGAGAAAAAAATAGCCGAGGTGAAGGAGAAGAAGCAGGCCGCAGTGAAAGGGCAGAACTTTGAGCTGGCAGCAAGCTACCGCGACAGGCAGACAGAGCTGGAGAACCAGCTGAAAGAGATGCGCGACAAGATGGAGAACGGCTCGCAAGAGGACCGACAGCCCGTGACCGAACACGACGTGGCCGAGGTGGTGTCGATGATGAGCGGCGTGCCGGCAGACCGCATGGCCGAAGCCGAGGGGCTGAAGCTGAAGAACATGGCACAGGAGCTGAAAGACACCGTCATAGCACAAGACGCGGCCATAGACAAGATGGTGCGTGCCATACTGCGCAACCGCGTGGGACTGAAAGAGCCCAACCACCCCATCGGTGCCTTCATGTTTCTCGGACCGACAGGCGTTGGCAAGACATATCTGGCAAAGAAGCTGGCCGAGAAGATGTTTGGCTCGGCCGACGCACTGATACGCATCGACATGAGCGAATATGGCGAAAGCTTCAACGTGAGCCGGCTGGTGGGAGCACCTCCGGGCTATGTGGGCTACGAAGAAGGCGGACAACTGACAGAGCGCGTGCGTCGCCACCCATACTCCATCGTGCTGCTCGACGAGATTGAGAAAGCACATCAGGGCGTGTTCAACCTGCTGCTACAGGTGCTCGACGAGGGACGCCTGACCGACGGCAACGGACGACAGATTGACTTCCGCAACACAGTAATCATCATGACCAGCAACGCCGGCACACGCCGACTGAAGGAGTTTGCACACGGAGTAGGCTTCACGGCAGGCAGCTTCAGCGGCAGCGAAAAGGACAAGGAGTATGCACGCTCGGTAATACAGAAGTCGCTGAGCCGACAGTTTGCACCCGAATTTCTGAACCGCCTGGACGAGATCATCACCTTCGACCAGCTGGACATCGAAGCCATAAAGCGCATTGTGGAAACAGAGCTGAAAGGGCTGGTGAAGCGAGTGGCCGACCTGGGCTATGGCCTGCAGCTGACCGATGCCGCCAAAGACCTGCTGGCGCAGAAGGGCTACGACGTGCAGTTTGGAGCACGCCCGCTGAAGAGAGCCATACAGACATACGTGGAAGACGGGCTGTGCCAACTGTTGCTCGAAGACAATGCACCCGACGCGGGAGCGCTCATCACAGCCGACAAGGCTGACGGCAAGGACGAACTGACCTTCAGCTTCAGCAAGCAAGGCCCAGAAAGCCAAGACCCAGACAAACAAGACTGATACACCCGAGGCCGACCACAACCACAACATCAACAACACTTTAACACATATATTATATATGGACACAATGAAGGATATCTTTGCACGCCGCCTGCTTGAGGTGAAAGCCATCAAGCTACAGCCAAAAGAGCCATTCACCTGGGCCTCAGGCTGGCTCTCGCCATTCTACTGCGACAACCGCAAGACACTCTCCTACCCCAGCCTGCGCTCTCTGGTGAAAACCGAGCTCTGCCACAACATCCTGGAGCAGTTTCCCGACGCAGACGCCATTGCCGGTGTGGCCACGGGGGCCATTGCCCAAGGCGCGCTGGTGGCCGACCAGCTGGGACTGCCCTTCTGCTATGTGCGCTCGAAGGCAAAAGACCACGGAATGCAGAACCTCATAGAAGGCAACATTGACAAGGGAGCCAAGGTGGTGGTGGTGGAAGACCTTATCAGCACCGGCGGCAGCTCGCTCAAGGCGGTCGAAGCACTGAGGCAGCATGGTTGCCAGGTCATAGGCATGGTGGCCAGCTACACCTACGGCTTCCCCGTGGCAGAGGAAGCCTTCAAGGAGGCACAGGTCAGACTGGTCACACTCACAGACTATGACCATGTGGTGAAGCAGGCCCTTGCCACCGGATATATCAAGCAAGAGGATATGGCACTGCTCAGCCAGTGGAGAAACAACCCGTCGGAATGGAAAGGCAAATGACTAAAAAGATATTAGAAAGATGACAAAATTTAGCAGTTCTGTAAAGCAGATACCCTACTCGCAGCGCACCGTCTATGACAACATAAGCGACATGCAGAGCCTGGAGCGAATAAAAGACCGCGTGCCTGAGGACAAGATAAAGGACTTCAGCTTCGACCACGACTCCGTGGGACTGTCCATACAGCCCGTGGGGGAGCTTAGGATACGGATTTGCGACAGAGAGGAGCCCAAATGCGTGAAGTTTGAGACCGTGCAGTCGCCGATACCTTTCCACCTGTGGATACAGGTGCTGCCTGTAGATGACAACACGTCGAAGATGAAAGTGACGGTCGATGCCGACATACCGTTCATGCTGAAGCCTATGGTGGAGGGGCCGTTGGTGGAAGGCTTGGAGAAGATAGCCGACGCGCTGAGCATCATCCCCTACGGCAATTAAAGTCTGGTAGCAATCACAAAAAAAGACAAGACAGACATGCCAAAGCTGTGGGAGAAAAACTACCAGGTGGAACAGGACATTGACCGTTTCACCGTAGGACGCGACCGCGAGATGGACCTCTATCTCGTGCCGTTTGACGTGCTGGGCTCAATGGCCCACGTCACGATGCTTGAGACTATCGGGCTGATAGGCCACGACGAACTGCCTCGGTTGCTGTCGGCCCTGCACGACATCTACGGCGAATGGCAGCGTGGCGAGTTTGTCATTGAGGAGGGCATCGAGGATGTCCACTCCGAGGTGGAGCTGTTGCTGACGCGCCGGCTGGGCGACCTGGGCAAGAAGATACACTCCGGCCGCTCGCGCAACGACCAGGTGCTGCTCGACCTGAAGCTCTTCATGCGCCACAAGCTGAAAGAGATAACGCTGCTGGTAAGCCAGCTGTTTGACACCCTGCAGCAGCAGAGCGAACGATACAAGGCCGTGCTAATGCCTGGTTACACACATCTGCAGGTGGCCATGCCCAGCAGCTTCGGACTGTGGTTCGGTGCCTATGCCGAAAGCCTGGCCGACGACACGCTCTTCCTTGAGGCAGCATGGCGCATGGCCAACCGCAACCCGCTGGGCTCGGCAGCAGGCTACGGCTCGTCGTTCCCACTGAACCGGCAGCTGACAACCGACCTGCTGGGCTTCGACACAATGAACTACAACGTGGTTTATGCTCAGATGGGCCGCGGCAAGACAGAACGCAACGTGGCCTTTGCCCTGGCCACAGTAGCCGGCACGCTGGCAAAGATGGCTTTCGATGCCTGCATGTTCTCGTCGCAGAACTTCGGCTTCGTGCGCCTGCCTAAAGAGTGTACCACGGGGTCGAGCATCATGCCGCACAAGAAGAACCCCGACGTCTTCGAGCTGATACGTGCCAAATGCAACAAGCTGCAGGCCCTGCCACAGGAGATTACGCTCATTATGAACAACCTGCCAACAGGCTATTTCCGCGACCTGCAGATTATAAAGGAGCAGTTTCTGCCCGCTTTCGATGAGCTGAAGGACTGCCTGCACATGGCCAACTACATCATACAGCGCATAGAAGTGAACGAACACATACTGGACAATGCGGCATACGACCTGATGTTCAGCGTGGAGGAAGTGAACCGCCGCACCGCTGACGGACAGCCCTTCCGTGATGCCTACAAGCAGGTGGGACTGGAGATAGAGGCTGGCCAATTTGTGCCACGCAAAGACATCTGTCACACCCACGAGGGCTCTATAGGCAAGTTGTGCAACGACCGCATAAAGCAGATGATGGATGCAACGCTGAGCCGTTTCACTTTCGACCGCATGGACAGGGCCGAAAAGCAGCTGCTGGAGCAGTAAGGGACAGCACAGAGAGGCCGACAGACAACACACTTTGACGACATGAAGACATTGAAACGCTGTCTGACACTGGTGGCCGCCCTGCTGACGGCCACCAGTTGCAACGAAGAGCTGACCTTCAGCCGCGACTATCGCGTGGCTTTCCGCTTCTACACCGTTTACCATCCCGCCAGCGTGCTGACACGCTGTGTGGACAATCCCGGCATGTTCTGTATCGTGAAAAGCCAGTTGCGGGGCAGCGTGTTTCACCTGTTAGTGACGGCCAACGACATGCAGACCACCGACGACATTGCCATCACGTCAGAGCTGGAGACGCGCTTGCTGTCTGAGCAATACATGGGAGCCAACAATGCCCTGATTGTCGGCTGCTCGCTGTTCGACGGTCCAAAGGCATACGACGGTCAATGCCCGGTATGCCTGCGCGACAAGCGTGGCATCAACTATCCACTGGCCTTCACCGGCGACGGGCAGACCGTGGAGTGTACAAAATGCAAGCGCACCTTCAACCTCAGGGCCGAAGGTGCGCCTAACGATGGCAGCGAAGACGGGAAAGCACTGCTGCAATATCCTATCACTGTAAGCGGACAGTACTTCCAGGTCAGAAACTAAAGTTGCTTTCTCAACGTCAGAACATTCGTGTCGTCGCGGCGCCTGTATTGCACGTCGTCCATCACCTGACGCACAAGAAAGATACCCAGCCCGCCTATGGGACGATCCTCTACATCGAGCGTGATGTCAGGTTCCTCGACGGCCGTGGGGTCGAAGGGCCGGCCTCGGTCAGTAAGCACCAGGGTAAGCACACGTCCCCGCAGGCGTGCTTCTATATGCACCTTACCGGGCTGACTTTCCGGATAGGCATAGCTGACGACATTGGCCACAAGCTCATCCAACGCGAGGTCTATCTGACTTCGCGTTTGTTCGTCCAGGCAGGCCAGCTCCGACAGTCTGTCAACAAAGGCTGACAATCGTGACATTTGGTCAAGCTCGTTCCGTAGTGTCACCGAGCGCCGCAACAGCCTACCACCTTTAGAGTCTGTATGTCGAGTCATCTCATTGCTGTCATTAAGATGCCCCTGTAGCCTCCGGCCCGTCATTTCTCAAACTCAAACAAGTTTAAGAATCCCGTCATAGTGAACACGTTGCTGACCTGCTCTGTCAGATGGCGTATCACCATCCTGCCGCCCTTGGTCATGGTGGCCTTGCGCAGGGTGAGGAACAGCCTGAGTCCGGAACTGCTGATAAATTCCAGTCCGGCACAATCGACCACTATGGTTTTGTCAGCCTGCTCTGTCAGGACAGAAAAGTCCTTTGCCACGGCAGCTGCTGCCGCCGTATCCAAGCGTCCAGTCAGGGCAGCCTCTACGGTCTGCCCGTTGTTTGAGATTTGGATTTCCACTTGTATTTTAGTCTTATGATAAATGTGTGATGTGTGTATCTGACTTAGATATGTCGATATATGTGTCAGACATGAAGTGCATGGCAATGAGCTGTTGCTTGTCCTGTCATTCCACGGTGACGCTCTTTGCCAGGTTGCGTGGCTGGTCCACATCCTTGCCCTTAGCCACTGCCACATGATAGGCTATCAGCTGTAGCGGCACGGTGGCTACCAGCGGTTCCAGCGGTTCGATGGTGTCGGGCAGCTCTATCACCTCATCGACGATGTGGCTGATGGTGGTGTCGCCCTCCGTGACCAGCGCTATGACGCGCCCCTGGCGCGCCTTCACCTCTTGTATGTTTGATATCACCTTCTCGTACATAGAGTTGTGTGTGGCCACCACCACCACAGGCATATCGCTGTCAATGAGGGCTATCGGCCCGTGCTTCATCTCGGCAGCAGGATAGCCTTCGGCGTGTATGTAGGATATTTCCTTCAGCTTCAGCGCCCCCTCAAGAGCCACAGGGTAATTATAACCGCGGCCCAGGTAGAGGAAATTGTGTGCGTATGTGAAGATGCGAGACAGCTGCTGTATGCGGTCGTTCTGCTCCAGCACGCGCCGTATCTTGTCCGGTATCTGATACAACTCGCGCACTACTCTCAGGAAATAGTCTTCGGCTATTGTTCCCTTGGCCTTTGCCAACGCCAGTGCCAGCATGGTCAGCACCGTGACCTGTCCGGTGAAAGCTTTGGTAGAGGCCACGCCAATCTCGGGTCCCACATGTATATAGCAGCCTGTGTCGGTGGCCCTTGGTATGCTTGAGCCCACAGCGTTGCATATACCGAACACAAAGGCCCCGTGGTTCTTGGCCAGCTGGATAGCCGCTAAGGTGTCTGCCGTCTCGCCGCTCTGCGATATGGCTATGACGACATCGTCTGGTGTGATGACAGGATTGCGATAGCGGAACTCGCTGGCATACTCCACTTCCACCGCCGTGTGGCAGAAGTTCTCGATGAGCTGCTTGCCTATCAGTCCGGCGTGCCACGACGTACCGCAGGCTACGATGATGAAGCGCTTGGCACGCAGCAGCTGCTCGCCATAGTCGATGACCGACGACAGCACCACCTGGTCAGCATCGACGTTGACGCGTCCGCGCATGCAGTTGGTCAGGCAGTCGGGCTGCTCGAAAATCTCTTTCAGCATGAAATGGGCAAAGCCTCCCTTCTCCAGTTGCCCCAGGTTGATGTCCACGGTGTGCACGTCCAGCTCCTGCTGACGCGAGAAGATGTCAACCACCTTCAACTCGCACCCGGGCCGCAACACAGCGATGTTGCCATCTTCGAGATACACCACCTTGTCCGTGTATTCCACTATCGGGCTGGCGTCGCTGCCAAGGAAGAACTCCCCCTTCTCACCTATCCCCACGACCAACGGGCTCTGCTTCCTTGCCGCTATGATTTGCCCTGGGTCACGCTTGTCAATGATGGCTATGGCGTATGCCCCTATCACTTCGTGCAGGGCTATCTGCACGGCAGTGAGCAGGTCGGTGTGTTTGCGCTGCATGACATACTCCACCAACTGTACGAGCACCTCGGTATCTGTCTCCGAGCGGAACTCCACTCCGCGCTGCATGAGGTGTTTCTTCAGGTCGGCATAGTTTTCAATGATACCATTGTGAATGATGGCCAGGTTGCGCGACTGTGAGTAGTGCGGGTGGGCATTCACTGCCGACGGTTCGCCGTGGGTAGCCCATCGCGTATGCGCAATGCCTACGGTTCCGGTGGTGTCCTTGTCGGCACAATACTCCTCCAGACCAGACACTTTGCCCTTTGTCTTGTAAACGTTCAGCTGGTCTTCCTGCCCTATCAGGGCCACTCCAGCCGAGTCGTAGCCCCGATATTCCAGGCGCTTGAGGCCTTTGATCAGTATGGGGTACGCATCCCTGTGTCCTGTGTATCCTACTATTCCACACATAAAAATATAAAGTTTTTGAGTTGGATATAAAAAAAACGGCAGGCACAAAGCACGTCCTCATGCCATAGTGGGATGCGTATCTTTGTGCCTGCCGCTGATTGTATCGCTTATTTCAGTATGTTGTACAGCAGCGATGTGAGCGAGATAAGAATGCTGGTTGCCGAGAACCACAGCGTCGTCATCGAACCTACGGCCGAGTTTTGTGCCTTAACCTTGTTAGGTGTAACGATTATCACGTCGTTCTGCTGCAGGTAGTAGTAAGGCGAGTTGATGATATTGGCATCTGTGAGGTCGAGCTCCTGAATATCTTTTTTCCCCTGCTGGTCTTCGCGCACCAGCTTGACATTTGTGCGGACGCCGTATATAGTCATGTCGCCCGCTTGTGCCAGCGCCTCGAGTATAGTACATTTCTCTCGCGAGATGGTGAATGTTCCCGGGCGGTTCACCTCGCCTATGACCGAGACCTGATAGCCCGTCATGCGCACGGTGACGATGGGGTTCTCCGTCTCAGACATGAATTTCTTTATCTTGTCGTGTATTGTCTTCTCTGCCTCTACCTTTGTCAAGCCTCCGAGGTGCACCTTTCCCACCTGGGGGAAGTCGACATCGCCGTTGTTGTCAACAAGATATGTCTGAAGCATGGGCTGCGAGGTGCTCGATGTCCTTGCAGAGAGAGTAATGGGCGTGGGCACCGTCATATTGAAAGGCACTGCAGCCTCGGGGTCGGTGGTGGTAACGGTGATATTCAGCTGATCCTTTGGCATGATACGCGCATCGTACAAGCCGGTGCTTTGTGACAGGTCAACCGTCTTATTGTTCTGGAAATAAGCCACATCTTTCGTGCTGGCACAGCCGGCCAGCAACATAAGCCCCATGACAAGGGCAGCAGAAACGAATTGTTTGCGATAGTTCATTGTATTATTGCAGTTTGATTTGGGTGCAAAGGTAACTATATTAATTTATATGGACAAATAAAGATGCGGAAAATCTCGTCCACATCTTTATTTTTTATTTACGCTTAACGTGTCTCTTGTTTTCAGAAAGCCATGACCCTGACGTTCCATGGTTCTACACTGAGTCTTGCAGGCTTGTCGGCAGCCAGTCTGAGAGTCTCGGTCGCCTGACGGTCGGCAGCCATCAGGTTGGTGGCCTTGTGGTTTCCCTCTGTCATTTCAAGGTAGTCGAAGGCAGCGCGCGGCACGACGACGTGTGCCTCGAGGCTGTCGTCTGAGAAATTGGCCACCACGAGCATCGTTTGCTTTCCAGACTTGCGAATGAAGGAGAAGAGCCTCGGCTGGTGCCGGTTGACATAGCAGAGGTCGAACATCTTGCCTTCGCCCACGGCCGGTTGCCTCTGTGCTATCGCCATCAGCCGTCGGTAGGTCTGGCTGAGCTGTTCCTCCTGCTCTGTCAGTTCTCCCTTGGCATGGCGGCACAGGGTATCGACGCTCCAGTAGTCGAAGATGGTGGTGCGTCCGTCGCGGCCCGAGAAGCCCTCGGCATCCATACCCTTTTCGCCCAGGGTCTGGCCCATATAGAGCATGAAGGGATTGGTGCCCAGGAGCAGCGATACGGCCAGGGCAGGAATGCCTTTGCGTCCGTCTCCTGCAAAGAAGTCACTGGCCAGGCGCTGCTCATCGTGGTTTTCGAGGAAATAGAGCATGTGGTGCCGGATGTCGCCCGTCTGCTGCCAGGCAGCGCTGACGGCCTGTGCGTCGGCCTGTCCGCATGTCAGGGCTCGCAGTGCATCGTACATTCCCACCTTGTCATACAGCAGATCGAAACCGGCTGCCAGGTAGCGTCTGTACTCAGCCGGATTATAGACCTCGCCGATGAACTGCAGACCGGGGTGCTGTTCTTTGACCTGCACCGTGGCCCACTGCCAGAACTCTGCCGGCACCATCTCAGCCATGTCGCAGCGGAAGGCATCAACGCCCTGTTCGGCCCAAAAGAGCAGTATGTGCAGCATTTTGTGCCATGTGTCTGGTATGGGCAGGAAATGCCCCACGCGTCCGGCATAATAGTCAACGCCATAGTTGAGTTTAACGGTCTCATACCAGTCGTTGCGTCCCGGTGCATTGTCGAAATGGTCGTTGCCGGTGGCTCGCGCCGGCATCTCGCTGTATGGCTGCTTTTCGCCTGCATACAGGTCGAAGTAAGGGGTGAACGCCTGTCCGGGGCAATAGTAGAAATTGTTGCGTGTTGTGAATCCAATGTTCACATCGTCGCCCTCGCCCAGGTCTTTCACGCCCTTTGGCTTGCACACGCTGTGATATTGCCGTGCCACATGGTTGGGTACAAAGTCGATGACCATCTTCAGTCCGGCCCTGTGCGTGCGCACCACCAGCTTGCGAAACTCCTCCATTCTCTGCTCGGGCTTCACGGCCAGGTCGGGGTCAATATCGTAATAGTCGGCCACGGCGTATGGCGACCCCGCCTGTCCCTTCACCACAGCGGGGTGCTGACATGGTATTCCGATGCCGCTGTAGTCGGTCTTCGTGGCATGTCTGAGCAGTCCGGTGTACCACACATGCGTGACGCCCATCTCCCTGAGCTGCTTGAGCACCGAAGGCGAGAAATCGTTCATCTTGCCACAGCCGTTCTGCTGCATGGTGCCGTTTGGCTGTCGCGTCTCGTTGCGATTGCCCCACAGTCGCGGCAGCGCCTGATAGACGATGGTTTTCATGCTACGCCATGTGCTGTTACGTCCTTGCTTATCTTGGCTATCATGCCCTGCAGTGCCTTGCCCGGTCCACACTCGGTGAAATCGTCGGCTCCGTCGGCAATCATGTTCTCCACGCTCTGCGCCCAGCGTACAGAGGCTGTCAGTTGTGCGATGAGGTTGGCCTTGATTTCAGCAGGGTCGGTGTGCGGCTTGGCGTCGACGTTCTGATAGATGGGGCAGATGGGTTCGTGGAACTCGGTCTTCTCGATGGCCTCTTGCAGTTCGTCCTTGGCGGGCTGCATCAGGGGCGAGTGGAAAGCGCCGCCCACCTTCAGCGGCAGTGCGCGCTTGGCTCCAGCGGCCTTCAGCTGTTCACAAGCCTCGTTGATGGCCTCGACATTGCCGGAGATGACCAGTTGTCCGGGGCAGTTGTAGTTGGCGGGCACCACCACGCCCTTGTCGCCTTGCTTGCTGACGGCCTCGCAGATCTCTTCTATCTTCTCGAAGGGCAGGGCGATGATGGCAGCCATAGTGGAAGGCTGGGCCTCGCAAGCCTTCTGCATGGCCATGGCACGGGCATAGACCAGCCTCAAGCCGTCCTCAAAGGAGAGGGCGCCTGCCACTGTCAGCGCAGAGAACTCGCCCAGCGAGTGGCCGGCCATCATGCGCGGACGGTTCTCCTCTGGGTTGTCGGTAGGCGTGGCGCACAGGGCGGTGATGACGCTGTGCAGGAAGACGGCAGGCTGTGTCACCTTGGTTTGGCGGAGGTCGTCGTCGGTACCATTGAACATGATGTCTGTAATGCGGTAGCCAAGGATATCATTGGCTTTCTCGAAGAGTTCTTTTGCCTTGTGGTTGTTGTCGTAGAGGTCTTTGCCCATGCCTACGAATTGTGCTCCCTGTCCGGGAAAAACAAATGCTTTCATTCTTTTTTCTTATTATTAAATTGTGATGTTTATTTTTGAGGAACGGCTGGAGTACGCGGGGGCGACGCCATGGGGACGGGAGGACGGCGCCAGTGGCGCCGTTTACCGGACAGAGCCTGACGGAGCCGGTGGTGCCGTTTAACGACCGGTGCCGTTTACCTGGCAGGAGGCCAACAGGTCGCCGACGAGGTAGGAACTGCCGCCAACGAAGATGAAATCGTCTGGGGCAGAGTCGCCGAGGGCTGCTTGATAAGCGTCGCACACATTATTATATATATGTGGACATGTCAGCCCCTTGGCTATAGCCAGCTCGCGTAGCTCCTGCACGGGTTTTGCCCTGTGCGACGACGGCTGTGTGAGGTAATAGATGGCATCCTTGGGCAGCCGGCCGACGACGTTCTCTACGTCCTTGTCGGCCACCATTCCGAAAACCACCCTGCGCTGCCTGCACTGCACGGCAGCCACTTGCGGTCCCAGATATTGCCAGGCGCCGGGGTTATGCCCTGTGTCGCAGATGACGAGGGGCCTCTGGCGTAGCGTCTCCCACCGGCCACGCAGACCTGTCAGCTCGCACACATGTTTCAATCCCTGCCTGACGAAACAGTCGAACAACACATGCATTGCACATGCCACGGTGTTGGTGTTGCATATCTGGAAAGCCCCCTGCAGTTCGCTCTCGTATATGCCGGCTGTTGTGTCCATCTCCTCGGCGAAGACAATGGGAGCCCCGACCGCCCGTGCCGCCTGTTCAAACACAGGCCGGGTTTCGTCCTCTGCCTCGCCTATGACCACGGGCACACCGGGCTTGATGATGCCCGCCTTCTCGCTGGCTATCTCGGCGAGCGTGTGGCCCAACAGAGAGGTATGGTCCAACGAGATATTGGTGATGACCGAGAGCTGCGGCACGATGATGTTTGTTGAGTCGAGCCTGCCGCCGAGCCCCGTCTCTATCACGGCCCACTGTACCTTGCTTTCGGCAAAATAGTTGAAGGCCAGCGCTGTGGTAAGCTCGAAAAATGTTGGGTTGAAATCGGGATTACGGCCGAGGCTGCTCTGCCGGTAGCGCTCTACGAAGTCTGCCACATAGTTCTCGTCAACGGGCTGTCCGTTCACTCGTATCCTCTCGCGAAAATCCACCAGATGCGGCGATGTGAAGAGTCCGACCCTGAAACCCATCTGCTGTAAGATGGCTGCCAGGGAGTGAGAGACGGAGCCCTTTCCGTTTGTTCCCGCCACATGAATGGAGCGGAAACGACAATGGGGCTTGTCCAACCATTCAGCCAGCCGGCTAATGGTTGACAGCCCCGGTTTGTAGTCGGCAGCACCGTTACGTTCGAACATCGGCAACTGCTGGAAGAGAAAATCCTTTGCCTCTTGGTATGTCATTCGTTGTTACGTCCTGTGTCCGTCGCTCAGCTGAAATAGCTCTGGAAGCGCTTAAAGATACTTTCCTTGGTCGTCTTGTCGCCCTGGAAATTGTCGTCCTGCCGCCAGCTCTCGATAGCTTTTTTCTGGTCGCGGCTCAGCGTCTTTGGCACATACACGCTAAGGTTGACCAGCAGGTCGCCCCTCACACCATATCTCTGCACGTCGGGCAGTCCCTTTCCTCTGAGCCTGAGAGTCTTGCCCGGCTGTGTGCCAGGCTCTATCTTCAGGTGCATCTTGTCGCCCGCAACGGTGGGCACTTCTATCTCGCCACCGAGTGCGGCCGTCGGGAAGTCGAGCAGCTGATTGTATATCAGGTTGTTGCCTTCCCTGACGAAAGTGTCGTTTGGTGCCTCTTCTATATATACCTCTATGTCGCCCGGTATTCCGCCGCGCTGTCCGGCATTGCCCTTTCCCTGCACGTTGAGCTGCATGCCCTGGGCCACGCCGGCCGGTATCTTTATCTCGACCAGCTCTTCGCCCTTGACCACACCGGTTCCGTTGCAGTAGGTGCACTTGTTTCTTATGACCTGCCCCTCGCCGTGACATGTCGGGCAGACGCTGCGTTGCTGGGCCATGCCGAGTATGGTCTGTGTGGTATGCGTGATATACCCGTTTCCGTGGCATGTGGGGCATGTGTCGGTGCCGGTGCCGTCTTGCGCTCCGGTGCCATGACAGTGTGAGCATGTCACGTCCTTTCTTGCCTTGAACTTCTTTGTCACGCCCTCGTTGATTTCCTTCAGCGAGAGCGTGACACGCAGTCTGAGATTGCTGCCACGGTGCACCTGGCGTCGTCCGCCGCCGCCACCGAAGCCTCCGAACGAGAAGCCTCCGAAATCGAAGCCGCCCACATCGTTGAACATGGAGAAGATGTCGTCCATGTTCATTCTGAAGCCTCCGAAGCCTCCGCCTCCGCCTCCGAAGCCTCCCTGCCCCATGTTCTCTGCCTCGAATCCAAACTGGTCGTAGCGTTTGCGTTTCTCGGGGTCGTGCAGCACGCTGTAAGCCTCGGCTGCCTCCTTGAATTTCTCCTCGGCCTCCTTGTCGCCAGGATTTCGGTCGGGGTGATACTTGATGGCCGTCTTCCGGTAAGCCTTCTTTATCTCGTCGTCTGAGGCAGTCTTGCTGACGCCGAGCACCTCATAATAGTCTCGTTTTTGTGCCATGATTATTGTCCTACTGCCACCTTGGCATGTCTTAACACTTTGTCGTTCATCGTATATCCCGTCTGCAGGCAGTCGATGACCTTGCCCTTCTTGTCGTCGCCCATTCCGGGCACCAGGGCCACGGCTTCGTGCAGGTCGGTGCTGAAGTCGGCGTCTGCCGTGTCTATGGTCTTCACGCCCAGTCCTTCAAGGGTTTTCATCAGCTTTTGGTGTATCAGCACCACGCCCTCGCGTATGGCATCGATGTCGTCAGTTTTCTGCTGGCTGGCTATTGCCCGCTCCAGGTCGTCCACCACGGGCAACAGTGCCGTCACGGCCGAAGCCCCGCCGTTGAGAATCAGTTCGGCGCGTTCTTTCAGCGTGCGTCGTTTGTAGTTTTCAAATTCTGCCAGGAGGCGCAGCTGCTTATCCTTCAGGTCGCTGATCTCAGCCAGTGCCACGTCGAGCGCGTCTGGCTCGCTCTGTTCGACCTGGCCTTGCTCCGTCTCGGTCTTAGTGTCGCCGTCGGTTGTTTCGGCTGGCTGGCCCTCGTCCTTAGTCCCGGCGGTCTCAGCCTCGCAGCCTGCGGCGGTCTCAGCCCCTGTATTTTCTGTCGGGGCAGCCTCGCTCCCGTTCAGGTTCTCGTCGTTTATATTTTCCGTGTTCATTGCTTTTGGTGTTTAACGTTACGACAAATATACAGCAAACATCGTGCCTAAGCATAGAGTTTCTGCTTCAGCTCTTTTATCTGCTCGTCGTAGATATAGTCGTCGTAGGTCATCAGCTTGTCGATGGTGCCCTTTGGTGTGAGCTCGATGATACGGTCTGCCACGGTGTTGATGAACTCGTGGTCGTGTGAGGCGAACAGAATGTTTCCCTTAAACTGTATCAGGTTGTTGTTGAACGCCTGTATCGACTCCAGGTCCAGGTGGTTTGTGGGTGTGTCCAGTATGAGGCAGTTGGCATTTTTCAGTTGCATGCGTGCTATCATGCATCTCATTCTCTCTCCGCCGGAGAGCACGTTGACCTTCTTCAGCACGTCCTCTTCGCGGAAGAGCATACGTCCGAGATATGATTTCATGAGCACCTCGTTGCCCGTGCCATATTGCGACAGCCAGTCCACCAGGTTCAGCTCCGACTGGAAGAACTCGGTGTTGTCCAGCGGCAGGTAGGCAGTGGTGATGGTCACGCCCCACTTATACTCTCCTGCGTCTGGCTGTCGGTTGCCGTTGATTATCTCAAACAGTGCTGTCATGGCCTTTGGGTTGTGGGAGAGGAACACTGTTTTCTGTCCTTTCTCTATGGTGAACGACACATTGTCGAAGAGCACCGTGCCGTCAGGCTCTACGGCCTTGAGTCCCTCCACCTGCAGTATCTGCGTGCCGGGTTCGCGTTCCATCTGGAAGATTATGCCCGGATACTTTCGTGTCGAAGGTGTTATCTGCTCGACGTTCAGCTTCTCAAGCATCTTCTTTCGCGATGTGGTCTGCTTCGACTTGGCCACGTTTGCCGAGAAGCGACGTATGAACTCTTCGAGCTGCTTGCGTTTCTCTTCGGCCTTCATGCGCTGGTTCTGTGCCTGTCTGAGTGCGAGCTGCGACGACTCGTACCAGAAGCTGTAGTTGCCCGAGAAAATTGTCACCTTTCCGAAGTCGATATCCACGGTCTGTGTCGATACTGCGTCAAGGAAGTGTCTGTCGTGCGAGACGACGAGCACGGTCTGCTCCAGGCCGGAGAGATACTCCTCGAGCCACTGCACGGTGTCGAGGTCGAGGTCGTTAGTAGGCTCGTCGAGCAGCAGGTTGTCGGGGTGTCCGAAGAGTGCCTTGGCCAGCATGACGCGCACCTTCTCGTTGTTCGACAGCTGCGCCATGTCGAGATAGTGGCGGTCTTCGGCCACTCCCAGGTTGGCCAGCAGCTGTGCAGCCTCGCTCTCGGCCTCCCATCCGTTCATCTCGGCAAAGGCCATCTCCAGCTCTGCGGCTCGATTGCCCTCCTCCTCGGTCATTTCGGCCTTGGCATAGAGGGCCTCACGCTCTTTCATGTTCTGCCACAGCGGCTGATGTCCCTGCAGCACGGTGTTCATCACCGTTTCGGCATCATACTTGAAGTGGTCTTGTTCCAGCACGCTCAGTCGCTCTCCCGGCGCCATGTCCACCGTGCCTTTGTTTGGTTCCAGCTCGCCGCTTATGGCTCGCAGCAGTGTTGACTTTCCGGCTCCGTTAGCACCTATGATGCCGTAGATGTTGCCGGGTGTGAATTTCAGGTTTACGTCTTTGTAGAGTACTTTCTTGCCAAACTGTATGGCCAGGTTGGTAACTGTTATCATTCTTTGCTGTCTGTATGATTTTGATTTGTCTGCCTATGCATGTAAGTATAGCTGCGCTTCTGTTTCAGCCACAGTGCTTTTCGCTGTTCGTACTGCTCGCGATGAGTCTCAAGAAAACCGTCGGCCATCTCACTCGTTGAATTTAGCATACACCACGCTCACCTCTATTCCCAGCTGTCCGTCGTCCTTAGTGTTTGCCAGCCGCGTTGCTGCCAGCGACATCGAATGTTCGACGCCTGTCAGCGTGCTCGACGTGCTCGACGAGCTGTAGATGGTGTTGACAGGCAGCAGCACCACGCGGTTCCAGTTGGGATGGTGTTCGGTCCACTGCGGGTCCGTTTTCTCCCCGTTCTGCCGCTGTGTCCACAGCCATGTGATCATGTTGCTTATGTTGTTGAAGGTATATACGTTTGTGGCGGCAGTGAAGGCAGTCAGGAACGATGTGCGGTTGTCGGGCAGTTTTGTACGCTCGAAGAAGCTCTGCACGCTGTCGCTCTGCACCATGAGCAGTGTCTGCGGTATGCTCATCTGGCGCTGCTCCATGCTTTCGTTGTTCAGTCTCTGCAGCGTTATGCTGGCCGCTATCAGCGAGTCGCGGTCGTGTCCGCGCTTTATCTGCTCCACGGGCAGTGTCAGCTCCGTGGCCAGTGCAGCCGGGCTCTTGATGTAGGTGCAGCTTTGATCGGCCTGCAGCGAGTCGAGCACAGCCTCGTCGTTTTCCACCCGCGTGGTCTGCAGCACCTCGTGGGTGCCGGCCAGCGTCACCGTGGAACGGAAGGTGGAGTCGTTCTTCACAGTGTATGACAGCCTGAGGCCCACGTCGGTCACTTTGGCATAGAATCCTGTGCCATCCACAATCTCGAGCAGCATGCCCGGGCAGACCTTGTGAGTGAAGTTCCAGATGTTGTGTATCAGCGCCGGATTTTCGTAGTACTTGCGCATCAGGTATGTGCCGTAGTTGTTATATGTGTTACCCTCGGTGTCGGTATATGGCCTGTTCAGATTGACGTGTATGTTGTCGAGATAGCCCGTAGAGTCGCGTCGTGCCGCGCTGACCGTCTGGTCCTCGTATGAGAACACCTTCTCCACGTCCATCGCGCCGGCGTCTGTGCGCAGCATGTTTCTGTCTTCAGGGTCGAAGTCGGTGTAGTAGTGCTGCCCCTCTTCGGCTGGCACGGCCATCTCTCTCACGCGTAGCTTTATGGCCGACAGCGAGTCGGCTCCGTAGAAGGGGCTGCTCAGATAGAGCACCAGGTCGCATGTGTCTGCCACGACCCGCCCGTCGATTCGGCTCAGCACGCTGTCCTGTGGATAGAGCTGCAACTGTTCCAGGGGGTGAAACTGTGTGGTGAAACTGGTTTCGACCAGCGAGTGCGTCAGCGGGTCGGCCACGCGGCCCAGATAGCATGTATTGGTCAGCGAGAGCACCGACCCCAGCTTGACGGTCCTGCTGGTGGCGGTGGCTGTGGCGGCCACGATGTCCAGCTGGTCGTTCTCGTCGGTCAGGCTGTAGCCTATCTCAGAAGTGGTGTCGTCGCACGCTGTCACCAGCATGGCAGCCAGCACCGCAGCCAGCGTCAAAGGTCTGTTCATGTGAAAATGTTAGATAGTGGGATTATTGACAAAATCAGAACATGCTGTCATAGAACTCTTCAAACCGTGTCCCCATGTTCGGGTCGTCGGCCACATAGTCGATCATGGGCAGCCCCGTCTCCTTGGCATAGTCGAGCAGTTTGGCGTTGACATCTGGCTCGGCCAGCACCAGGGCGTCGCTATAGTCGATGGCCAGCTTGCCCAGCTCGGTCCAGTCGAACTTGTCCTTGTAGGCCTTGAGCATAGAACTCTTGACATTCTTAAACTCCAGCTGCTGCTTGAAATTCTTGCCCATGTCTTTCTTCAGACTCTTGGCATAGAGCGATGTCACCACCTTGATGTTCTTGAACGATGGCTCGTCTCTGTATGCGGTCTTGGCAAACAGGGGCACGACGGCCGACATCCAGCCCTGACACTGTATGATGTCCGGCACCCAGCGTAGCTTCTTCACCGTTTCCAGCACACCTCTTGCAAAGAACACAGCCCGCTCACCATTGTCAGCATAGTCCATTCCCTTCTCATCGGCAGCCATCTGCCTTTTGCCAAAATAGTCGTCGTTGTCGATGAAATAGACCTGCAGACGCGTACCCGTGACAGAGGCCACCTTTATAATCAGGGGGTGGTCGGTGTCGTTGATGATAAGGTTCATGCCAGACAGACGAATCACCTCATGCAGCTGCCCGCGGCGCTCATTGATGGTGCCCCACTTGGGCATAAACGTGCGTATCTCGCACCCGCGCTCCATCATCGTCTGTGGCAGCACTCTTCCCATCAACGACATCTGCGTGTCAGGTACAAAGGGGGAGATTTCCTGATTGATAAACAGTATTTTCTTTGCCATTATAATTGGTGTAAGTTTTACGTCAATTGTCCGGATTAGCGCGTGCAAAGTTACTGTTTTTTTTTTTATTCCCCAAATAATTATGTTTTTTTAGCTTTCAGGCAATTAGCCTATTGGTACTTTGTTCGTTTGCGGCCACCTGCCTTGTCGCTGCCGGTCTCATTGTGCGTCGTGCCCGGCCGCGGCGGGTTTCTTCAGAGCTCTCAGCGACTGCAGCAGCACGCTAAGCACGATGAGCGACAGCCCTATGTAGAACGAGAAATTGATCTCGCGGCCCTCGCCGAAGATTAGGAAGGCCAGGGCTATGGTGTAACATGGTTCCAGGTTGTATGTCAGGTTGACGGTGAAGGCAGACAGGCGTTTGAGGGCCTGTATCTGCAGTATGTACATGCCCACGGTGCAGAACAGGGCGTGGCAGAGCATGAACCACAGGTTGGTGCCACCGGGCACGACCACGACGGGCTGTTCGCTTGGAAAGAGCGCCAGATATAGCGGCGCCATCAGCGTGACAGCCACCAGCCCGCCCGCCATCTGATACATCAGCACCGTGCGGCTGCGCACGCCCACGCTGGCTTTCTTGTTGCAGATGGCATATAGGGCACAGACGGCCGAGGAGACGATGCCTATAGCTATGCCATAGCGGTAGCGCGAGTCGAGCGAGAAGATACACATCACACCGGCCACCGTGACGAGGGCAAAAAGCAGCTCCGTCCACGAGAAGCGCTTCCGGAACAGCAACGGCTCAAAGATGGCGGTGAAAAAGCCTATCAGCGAGAAGCAGATGACGCCGATGGAGACGTTCGAGGCCTTGATGCTGCCATAGAACAGTGTCCAGTGTAGGCCCAACAAGGCCCCGCAGCCGCAGAGCTGCATGAACTTGCGCCACCCCACCCGCGGCAGACCGGTGAAGACCAGCAGTATGCAGGTGGTGAACAACATGCGATACCACACGATGTCCACCTCGTTGAGTGTGATCAGCCGGCCGAACAGACCGGTAAAGCCAGCCAGCACGACGCTCGCGTGCAGCTGAAGAAATCCCCTCTTTGTTTCGGTCATGACTAACGGGTCTTTCACGGATTTGCAGTTGTCGGCTTCCATATAACTAATGGTTATTTCATCGCTTTGCACTGGTACGCGGGTGTCTCACCCTCGGCTGCCGCAGGTGAGACACCTGCGTACCGGTAGTCGGCTGCAAAGGTACGACTATTCTGGCAATTGTTGCTACATCAGCAAGAAAAAATCAATGAAAAAAAACGTCATGCCCTCGGGTGTAGGCATGACGTTGATATGAGTTTTGACGTACGGGCGGCGGTGCGTGTCGGTTCCGCATGTGGCTTACATCTTCTGTATGATGCCGAGCTTGGTTGCGCGCAGGAAGCTCACGATGTTGCGTATCTCCTTGCTGTCGGGCACCTGCTCTTCCACCTGCATGACGGAGTCGAACAGCGATGTCATGCCGTGGAAGATGAGGCGGTAGGCGTTGGCGATGTGCTTCAGCGTCTTTTCGTCCACGCCAAACTGCTGGCAGCGCACATTGTTCACACCACCAAACTCTGCCTTGCGCGTACATATTATGTATGGTGGTATGTCTTTTGAGAAGGTGCAGCCTGCCTGCACCAGCACACCCTCGCCCACGCGCGCGCCCGGGTTTGCTATGACCGACGACGAGAAGATGGCACCGTTGCTTATCTCGCAGTCGCCGCCGACCTTCGTGCCATAGCCGAAGACACACTGGTTGCCCACCTTGGCGTCGTGCGAGAGGTGGGCTCCCTCCATGAAGAAGTTGTCGTTGCCAATGACGGTCTGGCAGCCACGGTGGGTGGCGCGGTTCACAACAACATTCTCGCGGAACACGTTGTTGTCGCCTATGACCACCTCCGATTTCTCGCCGCGGAAGTTGAAGTCTTGCGGCAGCGCGCCGATGACGGCCCCTTGGTGCACCTTGTTGCGGTTGCCCATGCGGGTGCCGTTGAGTATGGAAGTGAAGGGAAAGATGATACAGTCATCGCCTATCACCACGTCGCCCTCGATATATGCGAAAGGAAATATCTTGCAGTTCTTGCCTATTTTCGCCCTGGGGTCGATTTCGGCTTTGGGACTTATGTCTGACATATCTTGAGGATAAGAATTTAGAATTAAGAATTAAGAGTTAAGAGTTATCGCTACGCGATTAAGAATTAAGAATTAAGAATTATTTCGTTTAGAATTTTGAGTTAAGAATTTGGAATTAATCTCGTTGCGACATTTCTTAATTTATAATTCTTAATAGCAGCGGAGCGAGAAGATTCGCTACGCGCTTCGCTTGTCGAAGAACTCTAAATTCTTAACTCAAAATTTTTAACTCTTAATTCACTGTCCTCCTCCTCCCAGAGCCTGGTAGAGTGTGACGATGGCCTGCATGGTATAGAAGTCGTCGGCCACCTTCGACAGCTGTGCCGAGAGCAGCTGGCTCTCTGCCGAGATGACCTCGAGATACGAGCTGCCGCTGTTCTTATACAGCTTCTTGGTGTCCTCCACGTTCTGCGTCAGCACCAGCACCTGCCGGTTTTCCAGGTCAGCTTTCTCCTTGGCCGTGTTATATGCCACGAGAGCGTTGCTCACCTCGTTGCCGGCGCGCAGCACGGTTGTCTGGAAGGTGTTCAGTGCCTTGTCATAGTCGAGCTTTGCCACCTTCAGACCGGCAATGAGCTGGCCGTTGGCAAAGATGGGCTGCGTGAGCGAGCCCACGAGCGACGTTATGAACTTGCCGGGATTGACCACCGCCCCACCAAGCGAGTTGGTGAAGGTACCTGTGGCCGTGATGTTGATGCTGGGGAAGAAGCGCGAACGCGCCCGCTTGATGCCATAGAAACACTGCGCCAGCTGCATCTCTGCTGCGTGCACGTCGGCGCGGTTGTCGAGCAGCTGCAGCCCCACACCCGTCACCCACTGCTGCGGCAGCTGCTGCCGGTCCAGCGTGGAGCGCTCCACCTGGTGGCCGGCCTCGCCCTGCAACAGGCAGAAGGCGTTCTCCGTCTCGCGTATCTGCCGGCGTATGTCGGCGGCCTGAGCCTTCACGCTGTAGTAGTTGGCCTCGGCGCTCTGCACCGATGTGGAGCGTGCGCGGCCAAGGCGCTGCTGCAGGGCCATCATGTCCCAAGTCTCCTTCACCAGCTGTTCCATGCCGGTGACAATCTCCAGCTGGCGGTCGAGCATCATCAGCGTGTAGTAGCTGTTGGCGATGCCACACACTATCTGCGTCTGCACGGCCACCTGATAGTCCTTGGCCATCAGCAGCTGCGACTGGGCCGTGCGTTTCGCCCCAAGCAGATTGCCAAAGAGGTCAAGGTTCCACGAGGCCGAGATAGGCAACTGGTAGGTCTTGTTGGTCTCGGCCCCCGACGTCTGCACACGGCTGATGGTTCCGCTCGGCGCTATGGCCAGGCTCGGCACGAAGGCCAGGCGGGCCACGGTGAGGTAGGCCTCAGCCTGCTTCACGTTATCGATGGCGTTCAGCAGGTCGGTGTTCTGCCTGAGCGCCTTGTCGATGTGCCCCTGCAGTATGGGGTCGGTGAACAGCTCGCGCCAGGGCATCTGCCCGAAGGTGGGCTGAGTGGCGTCGGCCTGCAGCGTGTCGTTGGCCGCCACAGGGTCGCGTATGATGCCGGCGGTGGTGAGCTTGTCGGTGGGCCGCTCATACTTGCCGTAGAGGGCACAGCCAGAGAGCAACACGGGGAAAATTAAAAAGCTGAAAAATTGAAAAATTGAAATATTCCTTCGTTTCATAGTTCTTTCTTTTTTTACCTTTTTTAATCTTCCATTGTATAGTCCACAGGGCGGTGTGCATACTGAGCCAGCTCAGAGGCCACGCCGTCTTGCTCGTCGTCCTCGCCCTCAAACTTCATCGGCCTGAGCTTCTCCTGCAGCGACTGGAAGATGACGAACAGCGTGGGCACGACAAAAATCTGCAGCAGCGTGCCGACGAGCATACCGCCCACGGCGGCAGCGCCCAGCGTCTGGTTGCCGTTCTTGCCCACGCCCGAGGCGAACATCATGGGCAGCAGTCCGATGACCATTGCCAGCGACGTCATCAGGATAGGTCTCAGACGTGCGGCAGCTCCCAGCACGGCCGACCACGAGATGGCCATACCGGTCTCACGGCGCTCCAGGGCAAACTGCACGATAAGGATGGCGTTCTTCGCCAGCAGGCCAATAAGCATGATGAGCGAGATCTGCATATAGATGTCGTTGCTGTGGCCAAACAGGTTAGTGAACAGGAAGCAGCCGGCCAGTCCGAATGGCACCGAGAGCACCACGGCCAGCGGCAGGATGTACGACTCATACTGTGCCGACAGAATCAGGTAGATGAAGATGAAGCACAACAGGAAAATCAGGCCCGTAGAGTTGCTGGCCTTGGCCTCCTGTCGCGTCAGGCCCTGATACTCGTAGGTGTAGCCCGTAGGCAGCAGGTCGGCTGCCACCTCCTCGACAGCCTTGATGGCCTCGCCGGTAGAGTAGCCGTTGGCCACGGTTGCAGTCACGTTGATAGCGGTGAAGAGGTTGAAGCGGTTGATGTTCGACGGGCCATAGACGCGCTCCATGTTGCAGAACTCCATCACGGGAGCCATGCCGGCCGGCGTGCGCACATAGACGTTGTTGAGCGACTCCTCCGTCATACGCGTCTCGGGCGAGCCTTGTATCATGACGCGGTAGAGCTTGCCGTAGGCATTGAAGTTTGAGGCATACAGGCCTCCATAGTAGCCCTGCAGCGTGCTGAGCACCGTGGCCGGCGAGACGCCCACCTGCTTACACTTCGCCACATCGACGTGTATCATATACTGCGGGTAACTCGGGTTGTACGATGTCTGTGCCATCTGTATCTCGGGCCGCTTGTTCAGCTCGGCCAGATAGTCTTTCACGATGTCAAAGAACTTTGTCAGGTCGCCGCCCGTGCGGTCCTGCATGACGAGCGATATGCCCGAGTTGGCCGAGAAGCCCGGCACCATAGGCGGCGAGAAAGCCAGGATAGAGGCATCCTTGATGTGCGCCGTCTTGATGTAGATTTGCGCCAGCACGCCGCTTGCATCGTAGGGATTGAGGAAGAAGCGGTAGATGCCGTCGCCCTGCCACAGTCCGCTGAGCTTCCAGAAGAAACCTTTCTGCCGCTCGGCAAAGGGCTTGAGCTTGATGATGAAGGTGGCCTGGTCCGAGCCGGCACCGGCAATGAAGTTGTAGCCCTGTATCTGCTCGCGGCTCTGTATGGCAGGGTCGGCAGCCAGGATGTTGTCCACCTCGCTGATGATCTGCTTGGTGCGTTCCACGGAGGTGGCCGGCGGCATGGAGATGGTGCAGAAGATGGTGCCTGTGTCCTCGTCGGGTATGAGACCCGTCTTGGTGGTGGCCAGGGCACCCACCAGCGCCACTATACCAATGATAACAGCCAGACCTATGGCCAGGGGCTTGCGCACCATCTTCTCGACGGCGTTCTTATACTTGTCGGTGGCGGCATTGAAAGCCGTGTTGAACGATGTGTGGAAGCGGTCCAGCATTGACATCTTGCGCTCGTGTCCCTCCTTGTCGTGCGGCTTGAGGAAGATGGCACACAGGGCGGGCGAGAGCGTCAGGGCGTTCAGGGCCGAGATGAAGATGGCCACGGCCATCGTCACGCCAAACTCGCGATAGAACGTTCCCGTCATGCCACCCATGAACGACACGGGGATAAACACCGAGGCCATCACAAGCGTAATGGAGATGATGGCACCCGAGATCTCGTTCATGGCGTCGATAGAGGCCGTCAGGGCCGACTTGTAGCCCAGGTCGAGCTTGGCGTGAACGGCCTCCACGACCACTATGGCATCGTCCACCACGATGGCAATGGCCAGCAGCAAGGCAGAGAGCGTGAGCAGGTTGATGGAGAAGCCGAACACCGAGAGGAAGAAGAACGTACCCACCAGCGACACCGGCACGGCGATGAGCGGTATGAGCGTCGAGCGCCAGTCCTGCAGGAAGAAGTAGATGACGATGAACACCAGTATCAGCGTGAACACCAGCGTGAAGATCACCTCCTCGATAGAGGCATAGAGGAACTCGGTCACGTCGTAGTTGATCTTGTAGAACATGCCCGGGGGGAAGAGCTTGGCCTGCTCTTCGAGCTCGGCCTTCACCTGCTTGGCAATCTCGTTGGCGTTCGAGCCGGCTATCTGCTGCACCATGCCCATGACCGACGGAATGTTGTTGTTCTTCATCGACACCGAGTACTGCTGTCCGCCCAGCTCTATGCGGGCCACGTCGCGCAGCTTCAGCGTGTTGCCGCTCGCGTCGCTCGAGATGATGATGTTGCCAAACTCCTCGGCTGTCTTCAGGCGGCCGGTGTAGCGCATGGCATACTCATACTGCACGTCGCTCTCCTGTCCGAAGGAGCCGGGGGCTGCCTCGATGTTCTGCTCGGCCAGCACGTTGCTGATGTCCGATGGCATCAGGTTGTACTGCTTCATCACGTCGGGCTTGAGCCAGATACGCATGGAGTAGGTCTTCAGACCCGGGCTCTGCACATCGCCCACGCCCTGTATGCGCTTGATGGCCGGAATGATGTTGATGTTGTTGTAGTTGGTCAGGAACTCGTCGTCGTAGCGGCCGTCTGACGTCAGGGTGAACATGATGACCTGCGACGTCTGTCGCTTCATCACGGTCACGCCGATGCGCGTCACCTCGGCCGGCAGCAGTGCCTGGGCCTGTGAGACGCGGTTCTGCACGTTCACGGCACACATGTCGGCGTTCATTCCCTGACGGAAGAGTATGCTCAGCTGTGCTGAGCCCGACGAGGCGGTGGACGTGATATAGTCCATGCCCTCCACGCCGTTGATGCTCTCTTCGAGCGGCACGATGACGGAGTTTTTCACCGTCTCGGCATCGGCACCCGGGTAGCTCGTATAGACGGCCACCGTGGGCGGTGCTATGTCCGGATATTGCTCTATAGGCAGCGAGGCCAGACCGATGACACCCAGCAGCACTGTGGCTATTGAGATGACGGTCGAGAGCACCGGACGCTTTATGAAATTAGTGAAAGTCATTTCTGATTTAGGAGTTGGGGAGTTGAGGAGTTGGGGAGTTGAGGAGTTGGGGAGTTGGGGAGTTGAGGAGTTGAGGAGTTGAGGAGTTGAGGAGTTGGGGAGTAAGTAGATTTGTTCTGCTGGCAAACGCAATACAAAACAATCATTTTGCATGCGACTGCCATGCTGTGCAGCTAAAGCACGTTTCTTGCTTTAATACCCCTGTAATAGGCATTTAAGAGTTTACTCGTCACCTCAATACTCTCATTCAGAATGTTATATGTATCTATCGTTATGTAGCCAAGGTCGTGAGACAGTAGTATGTAGTAGCGACATTCTTCCAGACTGCTCTGGGCGATATTCAAGAAGTGCAGTTTGTCCTTCATTCCATCACGTCGGTAGCCTTCTGCAATGTTGGCAGCAATTTGACACAGCAGCACGCTGAAACTGCGAACAGAGCCCGAAACGCTCATATTTGGGATAGCTACCAATGGTTTGGTACACCAGGACAACAAAGGCATGTGCCTTTTGCCAAGCATACACTTCCTTGAAACCCTGTGTCATGATGCAAGCAATACTATTCTACTTACTACACATCTCCTTACTACACATCTCCTAAGACTATTTCTTCATCGAAGAAACGATGTCTCCGGCGGTCATGGCCTTGGCCTGCTCCTTGATTTTCTCCTGGTAGCGTTCGGGCGTTATGGGCACTATCTCCATGCCATCGCTGAGCTTGGTCAGACCGTTGGTGACATACTTGTCGCCGGGCTTCAGCCCCGAGCGCACAATGTAGTTGTTGCCATCGTTCTGCGGGTCAACCGTTATCTCGGTGTAGCGGACCTTGTTGCCCTCGCCAAGCGTATAGACGAACATCTTGTTCTGCACCTCCATCGTGGCGTTCTGTGCGATGACGACGGCGGCCGTGTCCTGCTGCGGCAGCACGATGGCACCAGACGAGCCCGACTTAAGCAGACGGTCAGGATTGTCGAAACGGGCTATCATCTGCACCGAACCCGTGGCGGCATCAACCACACCGCTGGCCTTCACCACACGGCCCGTGCGATTGTAGAGCGAACCGTCGGCCAGCTGCAGACGCACGTCGGGCAGCTGCTCCAGCGCCTTGTTGACACCGCCCTCGGCCTTGCTCATCTCCAGAGCGGCCTTCTCGGTCATAGAGAAATAGACCTCCATCACGGCGTTGTCGCTCACGGTGGTCAGAGCGGGTGTAGAGCCTGAGCTGACCATAGCACCCACCTTGTATGGCAGCGAGCCAACCACGCCGCTGGCAGGACTCTTCACATAGCAGTAGCTCAGCGTCTCCTTGGCCGAAGCCAGGGCAGCCTGGGCCTGAGCCAGCTGGGCCTTGGCACTCTCCAGGTTGTTCTGGGCCGTCTGCAGTTCAAAGTCGCCTATCACCTTGGCCTGGTGCAGCTGGCGTGAGTTCTCGTAGGTCAGCTCCACGGTGTGCAGCTGGGCCTGAGCCGTGTTGACGGCAGCCTGGGCCGAACGCACCTGAGCCTGATAGGTCTCGTTGTCTATCACGAAGAGCGTCTGACCGGCACTGACGTGCTGACCTTCCTTCACGCATACCTGCGTGATGAAACCGGCCACCTTCGGACGTATCTCAACGTCCTGCTGTCCCTTGATGGTGGCAGGGAACGTCTGCTTCAGCTCCGACTGCTTGGTCTGAGCCGCGGTCACAGGGTACTCGTTGTCGCCAAACGTAGGACGACCGCCACCACCACCTCCGCACGCCGTGAGCAGTGTGGCAGCGCCGATGGCCATGAGCATTCTTGCATTGTTCATTGTCATTGCTTTGCTTTTAATAATTGTAATATCTTTTGATTTGTGTATGTCGTACTACTGTACATAATAATATTAATGTGTGCCACTTGTTATCCCATCGGCAGGCTACCCCTTGAGTCGTATTGCGCCAAAACTCTTTTACGTCTTCAAGTTTCTCGGGCTGCAAAGTTACTGATTTTGCATTTATACTGCGGCAATTATAAAATTTTATTCTATTTCTTTAACTTTCCTTTAGCATTACCCTGAAATCCGGTAACTATTCAGCCCCCCATGAAAAAGCACTTGTCGTGCTTTGCGCTTGCCTTCTCAGTGTAGAGGCAGGCCCCATGCCAGCCCGATGCCCCCTTAGGGGCACATGCCAAACAGCAAATTAAGGAACCAAAAATTTGCCAAATATGCACAAGAGTCAGTATGTCTGCAGGCGTAAATAACAGCTTGAGGTTTTTGCTTACTGGCGAAAGGCTTTTTGCCTACAGGCGAAAGGTCTTTTGCTTACAGGCGAAAGGCCTTTCGCTTAC
>JAILBT010000047.1 GCA_024680755.1 Prevotella sp.
CGAAGCTTGTTTCAAAAATGCTACTTTTGCACAACGTTTTATAGGCTTCTGCTGCCGCACGGTCACGACGGATGGACGGCTGACTGTTGCCGGCAGAAGTTATGTAACACTGTATATGAAATGTCTCTTTGCCATGTTGCGTTTAGCTGAACTGAAAAATCTAAAAACCGCCTTGCTCGCTTGCCTGTGGCTGACGGCCTTTTGCGTTTGGCCTGCCGTTGGCCGCGCCCAGCAAGACTATTACAAAAAGCCCGACGACAGCAAGATACTGTCCGTAAAGACTCGTTATAACTATGCTCCGCTGGCTGCGGAGATTACGGCCGGCTGCGAAACTGACTACGAGAGGATAAGGGCCATCTACCAGTGGATTTGCGAGCACATAGCCTACGACACATCCTTTAAGATACGCAGTGCCGACGAGTGTCTGAAGAAGCAGAAGGGCGTATGTCAGGCCTACTGCGAGCTGTTCTATATGTTGGCCAAGTCGGTGGACATCAGGGTGGAAACGCTGGAAGGAAAGGCGAAAGACCAGACAGGTTTTATCAATCCCGCCGGACATGGCTGGCTGTTCGCATACACGCGAGCCGACCACGGCATTCTGCTGGACCCCACATGGGGCGCAGGCTCGGTGGCGAACGGCCAGTTTGTACGCGACGACGACATCTGGCCCTGGTTCAATGTGGCGCCCGAGTGGATGATCTTCAGCCATTACCCCGACGATGCCGCTTGCCAGCTGCTCGATAAGCCCATGACGCTGGACGATTTTTTGGCCCTGCCGCCCGCCAACCCCCTCTGGAAGGAGTATGGGCTGGATGTGCATAAGATCTATGTAGAAGCACGGGCACGTCGGCTCGCCTTGCCGCATTTGTATAATCACGGCGAGCGACTGATTGAACTCTCCGACATCCCGTACTCTGCAAGTCTGAGGATAGGCACTCAATACACCTTCCGCATAAAGATAAAGGCCGCCGGCCAGGAACTTGCAGTATGGAACGACGGCTACCCTTTAAGCAAAGAAGGGATGTGGCGAGACGATGGTGACGGCATCAGCTCCATAACCGTCGTCCCCCGCGAGACGGGCACACTCAGCCTCATGACACGCAGCAAGACCGAAGCAACGTGGCACACGCTTGCCAAATATGACATCGAGCCACCAACGGAAGCCGACTGGAGTCGCCTGGCACAGTATTTTCCTGCCAGTACGCCTGAGATAAAAGCCGTGAAAAACCTACACGTTGACGAGTGGAACGCGGCAGGCATTGACGAACACCGTCTGGTGCGGCTCATCCGTGAAGGCCACGTCAAAGAACTGCCCATGCTCTACAGCGGAAAGGGACAGCTGCTCTGCATAGACAACGTGCCCATGAACAGACAGCTCCGACTGGGCGAGACCTACATGTTCAGCTTTACACCACGCAAAGGCTTCAAGTGGGCGCTCGTGGAAGGGAGTAACTGGCAGACAGACTGGCGGACAGATGAGTCGGGGCGGCTCTCGCTCAGTGTCGCTCCAAAGGCACCGGGCCGGCTGTCGCTGTGCGTACAGTTGGCCGAAGGCGAGTCGTTCTGGACGTGTCTCGAGTATGAGGTGGTGCAGTAGGGTAGGGGATGGCGCTTGTCGCAACACCAAAACGAATTCGACCTGTAAGCTTAGATGATGGTATGTCGTTTTTTTTTCTTGTAGGGACGCGACACGTCGAATAGCAGCAGGAATGTCGGTCACCACGCTGGAAGCTATCAACCTTACATCAAAATAATTTCTTGAAATTCGTTACATTTCGTCGTTTCAAAATAAATATAGTACCAGCTACTTGTTATCATATATGAGACAAAATCTGTTAGTATTAGTTTTCGCATTTGCCGTCTTGACCGTTCATGCAGAGGACACAAACGGAAAGACAGAAACATCTGATACGAAATCGCGGCTGTCCGTTGCTGTTGAGGAAGCACCAGACACTGTCGCAGACGAAGAGATACCCAAGAAGAGTTTCTTTGAAAGGCTACCGCGCCCCATACGGTGGATTATTAACAACTGGGCCGACTCCGACCCGCGTTATGCACTGTCTTCATTCTACAACTGGAGCGGAGAGATGCGCAACACCACATCCTTCGAGTGGGTCGATCTAGACATGCCGCAAGGCATCGAGATGAGTATGCACTCGAGGATAAGCAACCGCATCGGTCCATCGTTTGGGTGGCGCTTCCTGACCCTCGGAACAACCATCGATTTTAGCACCATAGGCAAGGGTAGCGACCAGCGCAAAGACGAGTTCACATTCTCCATCAACTCTAATCTGTTCAGCATTGACCTGATACGCCGCCGCACCGGAGGCGACTTCATCCTGGACAAACTGAACTATACCGACCCCGTCTATGGCACCCTGAACATAAAAGACGTGCTGCAAAACAACGAGATAGGCGACTACACGAAAAACAGTCTGACCGGCGTAAACATCAACTATATTGTCAACCACAGGAAGTACTCCAATCCGGCCGCTTTCTCCAGCAGCAGCATACAGCTCATCTCGGCCGGCTCGCCCATCGTAGGCCTCGGCTACACCAGACAGAAGGTTGAGACCGAGTCGGCCACTATCTTCGGTCTGCTCGGTCTGTCGATGCTGCAAGACGACAATGGCAACTATCTCGTTGACGAGAACCGCTACAATGACCTGGAGCAGCTCTACGACGTCAATCCCGCCCAGTACGAGCGGGAACTCACCGACATCCTGCGCACCGGCTGGCGCAACCTGCAAGGCACGGAGGGTAACACCGTGCGCAACTTCCTTACCAACCGCATTCCCAGCACCACCATCATCGACGACTGGCACATACAGCTGGGATATGCCTACAACGTTGTCTTCTCACGCCGCCTGATGCTCGGACTCTCGGCCATCGTCTCGCCGGGACTGAAGCGGGTGCGCTCGGACAATGAGAATACATATCTCTATGCAGGGGCTGATGTCTTCAGCAACATAATACAGCAGGTGGAGGGCCGGCAGGTGTCGCCCGACGACTTCCGCTACTATTTCAGGGACACCCACTTCAACGTGAACACCTTCCTGAAAACCAGCCTCACGTTCAACTACAACCGCTGGCGTGCAGGCATCATGGCCCAGCTCAGCAACTATTTCTACACCAACAAGGGCATGAAGGTCAACAACGGTTTCGGCAGCCTTTCGGCATACGTCAGCTACAGCTTTGGCCGCAAGAGCGAGTTCCGCTACAACGGCGAGTTCCGCAAGGAATACATCAACGCGGCCCTGACCAAGCAGCAGATTATAGAGATGAATGACACCATGCCTGCAAGCAATATCGACCTGGGACGGCATTATGCCGACAGCCTCGGCAAGACGCCTGCCTACCACACCGACGTGATAGGCATCAGCGTGGCCGGCTGCGACCTCGTGCGCGGGCCTGAGGGTAAGTATGGATGGTATGAGATAGAAGACGGATACGTCACACCGCGTCAGGACACCGAGGGACGGCTACGAAGCGGACTGACGCTCGATGTCGATGAGGATGGCTGCTTCAGGGTCGAGGCCGGCCACGACAGCAACTTTCGCACGGGCAACTGGTGGAAGACACAACTGAAGCTGAACCAGACGCCAAACCAGTGGTATCCCGAGATGCTGCACTATGCCCTGCGCGGAAAACTGACACTATATCTGCGCGGACGTATCTTCAACTCGAAGAAACCCGTCAAGCTTGAGATCAGCAACTTCTGCGTCAATCACGGCAAGGACTCGCGGAATTTCTATCAGGTGGGGGCAAAATCGTTCACCTCGCGCTCGCCATACAGTGTCGAGGGTGAAACCCGCATCAATAGCCGCCTGTTCCGTATCTTCATCGAACAGAAGAGTCGCGGCAAGCACACGCAGATGTATGTCTCGCTCGTCGATCAGGCCAACGCCGACTGGATGTCGAAGCTCGACGACTCGCGGCGCGTCAGCTCGCTCTCCATACCTGGAACCCACGATGCCGGCACGGCCTCGCTGCACGAGTCGGCTGTGGTCAACTCCGTGCGAACGCAGTTCTTCTCCGTACCAGCACAGCTCTACGACGGGGTGCGAGCCTTCGACATACGACTGAAGGAAAACCTGAAATATGGACATACCTTTGAGTGTCGCGAGAGCTTCGACAGCACCATGGTCGAGTGGGACCGCTTCCTCGCCGACCACCCCGGCGAGCTGATCGTTGCCATGATCGGAAGCGATGGCGGTGGCAGATGGAGCAACGAGATGACCAGAAATTTCAGGCGGCTCGTCGAGAAATATCCCCACCGCTTTGTTGAGCATTTCGACGCACGCACAACGCTGGGCGAGGTGCGCGGCAAGGTGCTTGTGATACGCCGTCAGGACAGCTGTCCTTTCGGCAAACTGCTGAAATTTACCGACAATGCCGTGTTCGACTACGACTGCTTCCGTGTGGAAGACGTATATAAGGAACGTAAGACATGGAAGAAAGCCAAGATAGTGGAGAAAAACATTCGTGAGGCTTTCGAGAACGAGAACCCCGACAAGTGGTTCATCACGTTCAACTCCGTGGCGTGGTCGCCGCGACGCCACACGCCGTATGCCTACGCCTGGGGAGGCAAGGCCAAGAACATTCGTAAGCCGCTGAACAAGACGCTGCGCGAAACGCTCGACCTGAAATACTACAACGACTTCGGTATCGTGTTCCTCGACTTCTACAACGACCACGGCGAGCAGCCTCAGCTCGTGCAGACCATCATAGGCTCTAATTTCCACCAAGACGAAAAATAGCGGAAGCAGCCTCGGCTGCCCCCGCTATCGTCATGGGAATTATAATCTATCGCCTAATGTTGGGGCAGGCACAGAACCTGCCCCTAAACAGGCTGACATATATCTTACAAGAGGAATCTTTGTGTTGTCGTCTTAGGCGGCACGTCGTTTTTTTGTTTGGTCGCGACGTTTCGTGCCCACACGGTAGCTGTTCTTATTGTCCCTTTGGGGGCTCGGGCTGGCACATGGCACCACTACATTGAGAAGGCAGCCCTACAACAGACAGTAATTATTTCGTCTGTCGTCTTAACAAGCGACCATCTACCATCTTTCTGAGGAAAAGCCACACGTGGCCTCTCTCCTTGTGACTCCATTGCCCTGCTCGGCAGGCCAGGCGCCACAGGGCGGTGCCTTGCGGCAGCCCGTCGGCACCGACAGGGCCATTGTGCTGATGCCATCTCATCAGCCTGTAGAAGCCGAAGGTCACCGCTACGCCCATCAGCACCACAATATATGTCTGCATGTCGATGGAGACACCGGCCTGCCACAGTAAGAGCCAGACGAGTATGACGACAAAATTAATCGACAGAATGGCCATTGCTGCCCCGAGATGAGAGAAGCCCATGTCGATGAACAGGTGGTGCAGGTGCGTCTTGTCGGGCTTGAAGGGCGAGCGGCCCCTAAACATTCGCGCCGTCATCACACGAAGCGTGTCGAACACCGGTATGCACATCACAGCCAGAGTCATGGCGGCTATGCTTACCCCCTGACCCTCTAACTGCGGAGCCCTGCGCAACGAGAAAGCACCAAGCACGAAAATGGTCATGATGAAGCCCAGCATCATTGTACCGCCGTCGCCAACGAACATCTTCGACTTCACACCAAACACGTTGTGCATGAAGAAAGGTATCAGCGATGCCACAACGATGACGGCCAGCGACGACCATACATGCTGCCCTGTCATCAAGAAGAGTGCAGCAAAAAAGGAGCACGACATGATGACGTAGCCCGACGAGTAGCCGTCGATGCCGTCTATCATGTTGATGGCGTTGATAATGCCCACGCCGGCCACCAACGACAGCGGTATGCCCAACCAGAGACTGAGCTCATGCTGACCGAAGAGCCCGTGAAAATTCCATATATAGTTGCCAGTCAGGGCTATGTAGCCCCCAACGATGCCCATCTGGAGCATGAAGCGCAACACGGCAGACAGGTTCTTGATGTCGTCCCACACGCCCAGCACCAGCATCGTTGTAAGGGCCATGAGGGCCCAGTGTATGCTTGCACCACGGACGAGCAACGACATGGCCACACAGCCAGCAAAAATGCCGGCATAAACGGCCAAACTACCCATGACGGGCATTGGCCGGCGGTGAATCTTGCGGGCGTCCGGATTGTCAACAACCTTGTGGCGCAGGGCATAGCGGAGCACGAAGGGGTAGGCTGCCGAAGAGACAAAAAGTGACAGGAGCGCCATGATGATAAGGTTTTGTGTCATGTATATGTTATTGTCTTACTTTTTCGTAGATTTCAAGATGTCTGTCAACCACGGTCTGCAGCGAGAACTCCCGTTCGGCCTTTAGTCTGGCCGCACGCCCCATCCGCTGGCGTAGCTCTTTGCTGTCCATCAGCAGGCGCAGCTTACAGGCCAGGGCTACGCTGTCTCTGACGGGTACGAGCAAACCGTTGACACCGTCGTCGACCACGTCCTTGCACCCAATGGAATTGGTAGTGACGATGGGCCGGCCCACGGCGCAGGCATCTATCAGCGACTTGGGCACACCCTCTCGGTAATAGCTCGGGAATGCCACGATATGGCATTGCTCCAACACAGACTTCATGTCCTTCCGGAAACCCAGCCACTGGATATAACGCCCGTCGCAGCGGCGCTCCAGCTCCTGCTGCGGCACGGCATCGGCATTGACTGCCAGACGACCGCAGAGCCAGAACTCTGCCTTGCCTTCATAGTTGCTGCGCAGCCGCTCGGCGGCCTCGATCAGTTCTGTCACGCCTTTCTCCCTGACCATGCGGGCAGCGAAAACCACTTTCAACGTGTCGCTGTCTGGCTCAGGCACATATCTGAACTGGTTCAGGTCAACGCCCGACCCCTTGATAAACTCAGTCTGGCTGTCTGCAATGACGCCATATTGTAGGAAGAGACTCCTGTCTTCCTGGTTTTGGAATATCACCTTCACTCGCTTCCGCTTGTTGGCGAATCGCATCACGGCCAGGATGCCCTTTGCCGTACTCCCTATCTTGCCGCCGGAGAAGATGGTGCCAAGTCCGCTCACGGCATTCACCACACCGTGAACGCCTGCCAGTCTGGCAGCAAGACCTCCCCACAGGATGTTCTTCAGACCCACATGATGCACCACGGCATCCCTGTTCTTTCTGTATAATGTAAGGAGGAACCAGCAGGTTCGCAGCTCTTGTCTCAGGTTCATGCCCGTAGGATTGATGGGCATGTCCACCATTTTCAATCCCAGCGCCTCTACGTCCTGCCGCATCCCCGTGTCTTTGCAGACCACGGTCACCTGCCAGCCGGCATGTTGTGCGGCCAAGGCTATCTCCTTGCGGTGTGAGAGGAAGAAGCGATCCTCGTTCACTATCATCAATAGTTTCTTCATTTCTGCTTCATTTACTTTTGTCGCAGTCCGTTTATGAAAATGCCGGGCAGGAACCTCACAGTGTCCAGAGGGAAAATCATCAGGTGGTTGGCCAGGTCGTGGATGCGCTGAGTTGTCGATTCAATCTTTCGTTTCAGGAAGGGTAACTTGTTGTGATTCATATTCCTGTTATGTCCCATGTTGCCCGTCATCAGTATGAATTGTTGTATGCGCCGTGTCTTCCGTCTCCATTTCTCGTCATCCGAATAGAAAGGCATAGCCTCGCGTGGCATGCCCAGGTGTTCCACGGCATACGCGCCAAAGGTTCTCCATTCACTCATCAGCCCCATTCTCTTCAGTTGCTGTTCAAGAGCTGCCGTGTCAATGGAGCCTCTGAACGTCCACAGCAGCCTGCACCAGTCGCAAATCTGCCTGATACCCACCCCGCCTTTGTAAAAGTGGTTTATAAAATGCACAAACACATAGAGCACGTTATCCTCTCGTCCAAGGATAGGCACCTCTATGTCTTCGTTCATCCACGACGTGACAGTTTTGCCGCTTAAAGACGCACTGCTGAAGGCTTTGGCGCAGATTTTGTCGAGCACATTGTCAATGCGTGCCGAGTAGCCACAGCGCAGGTTGCCGTGCAGCTCCACCGTCCAGCCGCTTATTGTCATGTCTAAATGCTTCTTATACGGGTGCTCCTTTCCGCTATGTGAAGCGTATGACCCAAGAAAATCCTTCGCTTTCTGATAGTTGTCGCCCCATACCAGCAGGTCCACGTCGCCGCACGTCCTCCATAGTGGCTTCTCGTAGCACTGCGCCACGCCCTGTCCCTTCAGCAGGAAAGTATGTATGTCCCTCTTCTTGAGCCTGGTAATCAGCTGCGCGATGAACTGGTTCATGTTCATGTTGCGCTTCTCTAACCGCATCGTGGCAGAAGCGAACTTCTTAGCCCACTCTTTTGGAACGAGCTGTTTGTCATTGGTCGTAGGCTCACCGTGCAGCAGTGTCTCTATTCCTCCTGCGACCAGTCCCACGACGCTCTGCTCCTTGGCTAGTTCATAGACCTCAGCCCAGTCCACATCTTGAAGCTGTAGTTTTTCTGTCCCATCAGTGCGGCCAAACAGCCCGACTCTGACAAGCAGGAAAAAGACTACTAAGTTATTGTTGCTATAATTCACTATATTTGCAAATTAGATTTGGACTTTATTAATTTTCGGTCATTCCGCCATTATCTTATTGTCTCACACTCCTTACCACCTTGGCGGCTACGGCTGCGGCTGCAGCTGTCGTCCAGGCCGGTCTATCCTTTGTGACAAGGGCGCAACTGACAATCACTGCATTTTCGCCGATGTGTACGTCTGACGGTATCGTTGCGTTAATGCCAATACAGCAGTCTTTTCTGGATGTATGTCGCCGTATTTCATGGGCAGTTCTCAATTTATCGCCCAGTCCTCTACGGTCATCGTCTCAGGCGAGAACTTGATACCTACTTTTACTATCTTGCGCCCGTCAGTTGCGAAGGGCTTGGCATAGCCTTTCTCATCAATCTGCCTGAGGGCAGACTCTGCCGTGTCGTTTACTTTCAGCTCCATCACATATATGGCATCGGGCATCCACACCACTATGTCGGCACGCCCCTTGGAGCACTTGACCTGCGTCCTGGCATAGACGTTGAGCATGGAAAAGATGAGATAGAATGTATATTCGTAGAAGCCCTCAGCCCTTGCAGGCTCCTCCAGCTTCTTCTTGAACCCCTCCACGTATGGTATGCCGGCCAGATAGGCTTTCATCTCCTCGAGTGCCAGGTTGATGTCGTCCTTCTTCAATGCCCGCCAGAATTTCAAGGCAAAGCCCACCTGCACGTCGGAGCCTCTAAGACCTGTATAGAAAGGCAGCAGTCCGTCTGCATACCCCACCCGCACCTCCTGATTGGGAATGGAGAGCGTGTACATCAGCGCCTCGCGGTCGTACCCTTTAATAGTCAGGTAGCCGCTCTGGTAGAGCAGAGGAAGGGCATCCTGCATGTTTTCGGTAGGCTGGTCAAATGCTGAGGACGGCACCTCTAGTTTCTCCATAGAGGTAATATCCGTACGGAAATGCTGCAACTGACGAATCAGGAAAGTAGGTGTTCCACTCTCGAACCAGTAGTTTTTTAGTTCCCCGTCGCCAAAGGCATTCAGCAGACTGTAGGGATTATAAATATCTTCCGAGACTGATGCAAAATGATAGCCGTCATAGCGTAGCTTAATCTTCTGAAACATCTC
>JAILBT010000094.1 GCA_024680755.1 Prevotella sp.
CAATAGCTTTCAGCGCCGTTGATTCCAAGGATCATGGCGCCCGGGATCACCAGCATCCATGCAATGAGAAGGAGTATAATGTTTAATGTATAATGTATAATGTATAATGTTTAATGTATAATGTTTAATGTATAATGTATAATGTATGAAAAAGATGATGATGACAATGGCGGCCCTGATGCTGACAGCCCTGGCTGCCCTGGCCGATGACGACAAGAAATTCTCGCCCGCCAAGTTTCAGGCCGAGCTCGAGCAGTATGTCACCCGCGAGGCGGAGCTGACGGCCGACGAGGCGGCCCGCTTCTTCCCTGTCTATCGGGAGATGGGGCAGCGGCAGCGCGAGCTGTTCAGACAGCAGCAGCAGCTTGGCAAGCCGCGTCCGCAGGGCGACGATGCCTGCCGTGCGGCCATAGAGCAGAGCGACAGGATAGACATCGAGGTCAAACAGCTGCAGCAGCAGTACCACCGCCGCTTTATGGAGCTGTTGCCCCCGCAGAAAGTCTATCGCATACTGAAGGCTGAGAACCGCTTCCATCGGCGTGCCCTGCACCAGGACAGGGGCCGCGACAGGGGCAAGGGCCACCGCGACGGCAAGAAGACGAAACGCGACTGAAGCCTGCCGGCCGCCATACCCCGGCATGAGTCACCCCACATGCGGCTACCACTGCCAGCACAGCTGTAGGTCCAGATCGCTTGCTGTGTCGGAATGGATGGCCTGCAGGCCGGTGCCAATCGTGTTGCGGTTGAAATAGTGGGTCAGTGCATAACGAGCCATGAGCGTTATGTGCCGCCCCATTTTTGTTTGTGCCTGCAGCAGGGCCCTCAGCCCGTGGTCGTAGTAGGCGGGGAAGCCGCCCAGGTATGGCAGTGCCGGCTCATAGACATAGAGCCGCGAGTCGTAGTCGTCGGTGTGGAAATAGCTGGTCTGGGCCGTCAGCTGACACAGCGCCGTCTTGTATGTAGCGGCAGCCGTGGCGCCTGCTCCTAAGTGCGTGTGGCCGTCGAAGCGGTGGCGTGTGCCGTCCATCTGCAGGCGTAGCTCCAGTCGCTGGCCCACATAGCGACGGGCGCTCATGCGCAGCCGCCCTGTCAGCTCGTTGCGCAGCATGGTGCCGTCGGTGTTGCTGCGCTGCTGCAGGTGCAGGCGGTAGCGGGTCAGCAGCTGCCAGTCGCCTGTCGTCAGCTGCAGTTCCACGGCTCCGTCGGCAGCGTCTGACGTGGCAGGGCAGCGATAGCGTGGAGCCGCGAAATGGGCATAGTCGGCGTATGCCGTCAGTGTCAGCCTGCTGTCGGGTCGCCATGTGGTGCCGAGATAGAGTCCATGCTCGTTCTGCAGTCGGCTGTTCTCGCCGAAGCTGTTGCCGCGCAGTGAGGCGTGCTGCGGCTGGTAGTAGCGGTGTATGGCCGTCAGCGTCAGCGGGTTCCACGGGCGCAGTTCCAGTATATGCAGCAGTGCCATGTTCATCGCGCCGTCGGCCGCCGTCTCGCCGCGCAGGCTGCCGCTGGTCCAGCGCCACTCGTAGCTGACGCTCATGTTCGTAAAGTGCTTGCCTTGAGGCTGGTCGCGCCGGTAGGCGTTGCCGCCGGTGTTGCCGCCAGTGCCGGGCTGCAGGCTGCGGTCCAGCTGTGTCAGCACGGCGTTGACCGCTATGTGCCAGCGTCGCTGCGCCCACCGGAGGCTGAGGCCCGCGGTGGCCATGTGTGCGGCGTGGCGCTTCTGCATGGCCGCCGGTGTGCGGTGCGGGTTGGTGGTCAGCAGGGTGCGTATGCTGCCGTCGGCGTTGAGCGTGGCATCGACGGGCTGATAGGCGGCAAAGACGGTGGCGTGCAGGGGGCGGGCCAGACGCAGCGTGGCACCTGCGCCGAAGAGATGGTTCGACTGGCTGCGCGATGTGTAGGGGCGCAGCGCCTGCACACGGCGCGTCAGGGCCAGGCGGGCCCACTGCTTGCTGGGCGACATGCCGTTGTTGATGGTCAGACCCAGTCCCAGCTGCACCCTGTATGCCCCGGCCACCACGCGTTCCACCGCGCCGCGTCCCTGCCACGCCAGGTAGGCAGAGTAGTGGTCGTAGCCCCATCGGTTGTCGCCGGCAAAGAAGGGCTCGCCGGCCTCCTGTGCCGCGACCACGCCAGCGCGCAGTCGCTGGCCGTACCTGAAGTCGTAGCGCAGCCAGTGGCGGTAAGGAAAGCCTAAGTAGCTGCCGGCATCGCCCTCACGCCGATAGAAGGGCACGGAGCCGCCTGCCGTCAGCTCGTGCTGCTGTCGCCACCGGCTGCGGACATCGGCCTGCGACTGTCGCTGCCACTGCTCAAAGGTGTTGCCGCCCCGGCTCGTGCCGCCCTTGCCTGTACCTCCATTGTTGTGTCGCTGGGCGTAGATGCGCAGCAGGCGCAGGCTGTCGTTGGCAGCTTCCTCAGGGTCGATGAAGGCAAAGTGGGGCAGCAGCCGTATGGCCTGCCAGTCGAGGGCCTGTATCAGGTGCAGCTCGCCCATCGAGCGCATGGGTGCGTGGCGAAAGAGATAAGCCTCTATGCCGTCGGCCTGTGCCTCGCTGAGGAAGGGCAGCTGCAACAGTTGTTCGTGTGTGGCGTGGTTCAGGTTGAACGGGTGGGCAGCCATCTCGCGCAGCTCGTCCAGCATGTCCTGCAGCTCGTCGTCGCTCATGTCGTCGCCATCGTCGCGGTCCTCCATCATCTCTATGAAAAGCTGCTGCCAGTCGTCGGTGTCAGGCTCGGCGGCCTGGCAGCAGACGACTGGCAGCAGCATGGCCAGTATTGTCAGCGAGTGGCGCAGCAGGCTATCTGGCATGTCTGAAACTGTCCAGACCCTTGTTCAGCCATTCTGTGTATGCCGCAATATCTTCGTCGTAGGCCCGGCTTCCGGTCAGGGGCCGTCCGTCGGCATCGAGCAGCACATAGAAGGGCTGTGCGTTGGTGCCGAACTTGGTGCGCTGCAGATAGCTCCAGCGGTCGCCCACGGTGCGCAGCGTGTGTTGCTGGCCATTCTCGGTCACGACCTGTCGTTCGGGCAGTGGTGTCTTGTCGTCAACATAGAGCGAGATGAGCACATACTGACGGTTGAGCAGCTGGCTCACCTTAGGGTCTGTCCATACGGCGGCCTCCATCTTACGGCAGTTGACGCAGCCGAAGCCGGTGAAATCAACCATCACGGGCTTGCCTTCGGCGCGGGCCACGCGCATGCCCAGCTCGTAGTCGGTGAAGCGGGCCTCTGTCTGCGTGGGCTGCAGGTTGAAGTCCTGGGTGTTCATGGGCGGTGCGAAGGCGCTGACGGCCTTCAGCGGGGCTCCCCACAGTCCGGGCACCATATATACGGCGAAGCTCAGGGCGGCGAGGCCAAGGAAGAACTGCGGCACGTTGGTCTTTCGGCTGTCGTCGTCGTGGGGGAACTTGAGCCAGCCCAGCAGGTAGCAGCCCAGCAGACCGAACATCACTATCCAGAGCGAGAGGAACACCTCGCGGTCCAGCAGGTGCCAGCCGTAGGCTAGGTCGGCTACGGAGAGGAACTTCAGTGCGAAGGCCAGTTCGACGAAGCCCAGCACCACCTTCACCGTGTTCATCCATCCGCCTGAGCGCGGCGCCTGTTTCAGCAGGGTGGGGAAGAGCGCAAACAGCGTGAAGGGCACGGCCAGTGCCGTGGCGAAGCCCAGCATGCCTATGGCTGGGCCCAGTATGCTGCCCTGTGTGGCCACGGCCACGAGCAGGAAGCCAATGATGGGACCGGTGCAGCTGAACGACACCAGCGTCAGGGTGAAGGCCATGAGGAAAATGCTGAGTAGGCCGGTGGTCTGCTCGCTCTTGCTGTCCACCTTGTTAGACCACGACGACGGCAGCGTCAGCTCGAAGGCACCGAAGAACGAGGCGGCGAACACCACCAGCAGCAGGGCGAAGAAGACGTTGAACACGGCGTTGGTAGAGAGCGCGTTCAGGGCCGAGGCTCCGAAGACGGCGGTGACGGCCAGCCCCAGGAGCACATAGATGACGACGATGCTCAGTCCGTAGGTCACGGCCTCGGTCACGGCCTTGCGTCGCTCTTTGTTGCGCTTGAGGAAGAAGCTGACGGTCATCGGTATGATGGGCCACACGCATGGCGTGAGTATGGCGAGCAGTCCGCCCAAGAGTCCCTCGAGGAAGATGTACCACAGCGATGTGGTGCCGCTGTCCTGAGTGTCGTCGCCCTGGTTGAAGGCTGCCAGCTGGTCTGTCACGGGTGTCCACAGGTCGGTGGCAAGGGTGTCGGCGGTGGGGGAGGGGGTGGGTGTTGTGGGTGAGGTGGGTGTTGTGGGTGAGGTGGGTGTGGTGGGTGGTGTGGGTGTTATTGTGGGTGTTGTTGTGGGTGTTGTGGGTATGGCGGCAGCTGCGCGCTGGCTTGTGCCTGGGGCGTTGCCTTTGACGTGCATCTCCACCTGTGTCGGCGGCAGGCACATCTCGTCGTTGCAGGCACCATATTCCAGGTAGCAGTCGATGGCGTAGGGGCCGCCGTTGAGGCGCACCTTCTGCACGAAGGTCACGCTGCCCTCGAAGAAGCGCAGCGTCATGCCGAACATCTCGTCAAACTGCGACACCTCCTTGCCGCGGAATGTCAGGTCGCCCACCAGCGTGGCACCCTCTATCTTGTCCGTGTGGAAAGTCGCTTCTATCGGGCCGTCCTGTCCCAGCCGTGTGCTGTACAGGTGCCAGCCCGCGTCTATCTTTGCCGTGAAGAGCAGCTCGGCCTGCTGGTCGGCCGTCTGCTTCATCTGTGTGGTGAAGCGCACCGGTGTCACGTTTTGTGCCCATGCGGTCAGCGTGAGCAGCAGTGCCAGGGCAAAAGTAAATCTGCGTTTAGTCTTCATTCTTGTAGTCCTTTCATGGTTTCCTCAAACTGATTGAACAGTGGCAGGTATATGCTGACAATCACCGTATATCTATATCTGACATGCTTGATGCTTTTGCGGGCAAAAGTACGAATAAAAAACTGAACGTGAAAATATTCCGGACATTTTCTTTGGCTGTTCATCCTGCATCGCTGTGTGCGGCACGTCTGTGACAGCCGTCGTTGTGGCAGTGGCCTCAGCGTGTGGTGTCGCCGTAGCTGATGTGCTGCTCCCTGATGTGTTCGGCCTTGGCTGCAGAGGCTTCGCTCAGGTGGCCCGTGATATACTGTTCCATCATCAGTGCTCCGATGGGCACGCCGAAGGTTGCGCCCCAGCCTCCGTTCTCCACATAGACGGCCACGGCAATCTTCGGGTCGTCTTTTGGTGCGAAGCCCATGAACACCGAGTGGTCGTGGCCGCGGTTCTGGGCCGTTCCGGTCTTTCCGCATACCTCGTACAGGGGTGTGTTGGCCGAGTGGCATGTTCCGCCGATGACGGCCTGCCTCATGCCCTGCACGATGGTCTCGTATGCCTCGCGCGATGCGCGGGTGTAGTGGCGTCGGGTGTAGAGTGTGTCTATGGGCTGGCCCTCTATCTTGCCCACGACGTGTGGCACATAGTAGTAGCCGCGGTTGGCTATGGTGGCCGCCAGGTTGGCTATCTGCAGCGGTGTGGCGTTTACCTCGCCCTGTCCTATCGATATGGATATGATGGTCAGTCCGTTCCACGAGCCGCGGTAGGCGCGGTCGTAGAACTCGGCGTTGGGTATCAGTCCGCGTTTCTCTCCCGGCAGGTCGATGCCCAGCCGGTAGCCGAAGCCCATCGACACCATGTAGTCGCGCCATGTGTTCATCGCTTTCTGCACGGAGCCGTATTTCTTCGTGGCCCCTATCATGTGGTACAGTCCCCAGCAGAAGTAGCCGTTGCACGATGTAGCAATGGCCGGCACGAGTGGCAGTGGCGAGGGGTGGCCGTGGCAGCCCACATGCAGTCCGCGGAAGCTGAAGCCGTGGTAGCAGGGGAAAGGTGTCTGCGGGGTGATGATGCCCTCGCTGAGAAAGGTCAGTGCCTGTGTGGTCTTGAACGTCGAGCCCGGCGGGTACTGTCCCATCATTGCCCGGTTGAGCAGTGGCTTCCAGGGGTCGCGGCTCAGTTCTATCTGTTTCTTTCCGCGCAGGCGGCCTATCATCTCTCGCGGGTCATACGTCGGACTCGACACCATTGCCAGCACCTCGCCCGTCCGTGGCTCTATGGCCACGATGGCCCCTATCTTACCCTCCATCAGTCGTTCGCCCAGGGCCTGCAGCTTGTAGTCGAGGCCCAGCGTGAGCTTCTTGCCCGCCACGGGCTTGCGGTCGAAGGCTCCGTTCTGGTAGCTGCCCTGCACGCGTCCGCGGGCGTCGCGCAGCAGTATGTGTATGCCTTTCTCGCCGCGCAGCTGCCGTTCGTAGCTGCGCTCCACGCCCAGCTTGCCTATGTAGTCGCCGGGCTGGTAGTAGCTGTCTTCCTCGATGTCGGCCGGCGACACCTCGGCCACGTCGCCCAGGATATGGGCTGCGTGTGGATACTGATACTGGCGCACCGTGCGGCGCTGGATATAGAAGCCGGGGAAGCGGTACATCTTCTCCTGGAAAATGGAGAAGTCTTTGTCAGACAGCTGGTTCATAAAGAGCTGCTGCGTGTAGGGTGAATAGCCTCTGCCCGCCTTGATGGTGGCCATGCGGCTCAGAAACTCGTCGCGCCCTATGCCCAGCGTGCGGCATAGCTCCAGAGTGTCTATGTCCTTGGCCTCGCGCATGACCACCATCAGGTCGTAGCTGGGCTGGTTATAGACCAGCAGCTCGCCGTGGCGGTCCACGATGGTGCCGCGGGCCGGAAACTCCACCTTCTTGAGGAACGCGTTAGAGTCGGCGCTCAGCTTGTAGTTGTCGCTCATCAGCTGCAGCGCGAACAGGCGCACGATATACACCGCGACGATGAGCACGGCTACACCGCCTATCACATATCGTCTGTTGTCATGCTCGTGCTGGTTCTCCACGGCTTGATGGGTTGTTAAAAGGTTGGACGGGGGGGGGCGCTGCGGTGGGCTATCGCTGGTGGTGTGTGCCGGCGTGTGCCAGTTCTGCGGCAGCGGCTATGAGGAAGGATAGTAATGTGCTGCCGATGACGCACCCTGCCCATCGCCTGATGTCGAAGAAAGAGAAGAACTCGAATGTGAAATATGTCAGGCAGTGGACGAACAGCAGCGATAGCATGTATGCCGTCCACGATCCCCAGCCCATGCTGCGCGGCGTGGTCGGCATGTTGGCATCGGCATCGCGTGGCGTGAACATCTCGACCAGCACGGGCTGCAAGGCGGCGGTCAGCGTCAGCGTGGCTGCCGTCATGCCCGGCGTGTTCTGCGCGGCATCGACGGTCACGCCCATGACGAAGCCCCACAGCAGCGTGGCCCAGCGCGGGTAGCCGCGGCGCAGGGTGCTTACCACATATATGTAGAGCACGGGTGTGGCCACGCCCCACAGGTGGATGTGCATCAGCAGCAGCGTGTGCAACAGCACGAGCAGGCAGAATAGCCCTATGTGTCTGAGCAGGTCGATGTTCATTGGTTCTCAGTGTTGCGTGCCTCGCGCAGCAGTTGCTGCTGTTCGGCCACTTGTTCGTCGGCAATGACCATCACATTGCGCAGGGTGCTGAAGTCGGTCGATAGCTGCACCTTCAGTCTGTACGACAGTCCGTCGGGCGAGTTATATACATGCTCTATACGTCCCACCAGAATGCCCCGCGGGAAGATGCTCGAGTAGCCGCTTGTCTCCACCATGTCGCCGGTGTGGAAGCGAGCGTGTCGCGGCACGTCGTCGATCCACACCCGTGTGGGGTCGTCGCCTGTCCACGAATGATAGCCGAAAAAGCCGCGGTCGCGTATGGCGCAGCTCAGGTGCGAGCGCCTGTTGAGCAGCGGCAGCACCACGCTGTAGTGGTCGCTACACTTATAGACCACGCCCACGGCTCCCGTGCCGCACACCACGCCCATGTCGGGTCTGACGCCGTCGGCCAGTCCGCGGTTGATGGTCATCAGGTTCTCCTGGCGGTTCATCTCGTTGCCCACCACCTGTGCGGGTATCAGGTTGAGCGTGGCCATCAGGCTGTCTTGCTGCCTTATCACCAGGCTGGTGTCAATGCCGCGTCGCGCCAGCAGCTGACTCATGGCCGCCAGCCTGGCCTCAAGGGCCAGGTTGCGGCGTGTCAGGGCTGCGTTCTCCTGGCCCATCAGGAAGAACTGTTCCACTTGGCCTCGCCACTCGAGCAGTTGGCCCACGGCAGCATTGGACGTGCTGACCCATGCCGCCGTCTGATAGTTGTTCGTGCCAAACAGCATCAGCAGGCTGACCGCCTCAAGCGCGAGGAAGAGCAGCCAGTGGAAGTGTCGGGCGAGGAAGCCAAGCAGCTGGTTCATCTCATGAGGAACTGGAAGCGTCCTATGTTATTCAGGGCTATGCCGGCGCCTTTAGCCACACAGTGTAGCGGGTCTTCGGCCACGATGAACTGTATGCCGAACTTGTCTGTCAGCCGTCGGTCCAGTCCGCGCAGCAGAGCGCCGCCTCCGGTCAGGTAGATGCCGCTGTTCACTATGTCGGCATAGAGCTCGGGCGGCGTGTTTTCCAGGGCTTGCTGTATGGCCACCTCTATGCGTGCCACGGTCTTGTCCAGGCAGTGGGCTATCTCCTGATAGCACACGGGCACCTTCATCGGCAGGGCGGTGATACGGTTGGGGCCATCGACCACATAGTCCTCGGGGGCCTCGTCGCCCAGGTCGGTCAGGGCCGAGCCCACATGTATCTTGATACGTTCGGCCATGCGCTCGCTGACTTTCACGTTGTGCTGCGACGACATATACTGCTGTATGTCGCTTGTCAGGTCGTCGCCGGCCACCTTAATGCTGCTGTTGTTGACTATACCTCCGAGCGATATGACGGCTATCTCGGTCGTTCCGCCGCCTATATCCACTATCATGTTGCCGTTGGGCGCCTCTACGTCGATGCCTATGCCCACGGCAGCCGCCATGGGCTCGAAGATGAGATAGACGTCGCGCCCCTCGGCATGTTCGGCCGAGTCGCGCACGGCGCGCAGCTCCACCTCTGTCGAGCCCGAGGGCACGCCTATGACCATGCGCAGCGACGGGGCAAAGAGGCGGCTGCCGCGGTGCACCATCTTAATCAGCCCGCGCATCATCTGCTCGCAGGCCGAGAAGTCGGCTATCACGCCGTCGCGCAGCGGACGTATGGTGCGTATGGTGTCGTTGGTCTTCTCATACATCATCTTGGCTTTCTCGCCCACGGCTATCATCTTGTTCGTGTTGCGGTCGAGTGCCACCACCGACGGCTCGTCCACCACTATCTTGTTGTCGCTGATGATGATGGTGTTGGCTGTGCCAAGGTCCATGGCCAGCTCTTGGCTGAAACTGAAGAAACCCATTGTCTTTCGTCGTGTGTTAAGTGTCTGTTACAATAAAAGGCAGCGGGCTGGTTCAGCTCTGCTCAAACCACTGGCGTATGGCCGTGTCGTAATGGCTGCTGACGCCGAAGGCGCGTGTGGCCAGCAGTCGGCGGTCTTCCTCGTCGGTCTGCGCTCCGTTCTTGGTGAGCAGCTCCATCAGCACGGGGTATTCGGCTTTCGAGGGCACTATCACCACGTCGCGGTAGTTCTTTGCGGCAGCGCGTATCAGCGAGATGCCGCCTATGTCTATCTTCTCTATGATGTCTTGTTCGCCGGCACCGCTCTTCACCGTCTGCTCGAAGGGGTAGAGGTCAACGATGACCAGGTCTATCTCGGGTATGTCATACTGCTTCATCTGCTGCCGGTCGCTCTCGTTGTCGCGGCGCGCCAGTATGCCGCCGAACACCTTCGGGTGCAGCGTCTTGACGCGGCCGCCCAGGATACTGGGGTATGTGGTCAGGTCTTCCACCTTCTGGCAGGGCAGGCCCAGACTCTCTATGAAAGCCTGTGTGCCGCCGGTGGAGAGCAGGGTGACTCCCTCCTCGTGCAGTTTCTTAATGATTTCGTCCAGTCCGTCCTTGTGGAAGACTGACACCAGGGCTGTCTTGATTCTCTTCATGTCTCGCGGTTGTGTCTTGTAATATTAATGTGTATATGTCTGCTTGCTTGTCTCTGCCGGCGGCTGCGGCCGTTGGAGGCCTTGCCGTGGCGAAGCGCCGTGAGGCCGCTGGCGCAGCGGCAGACGCGCAGCATGTCGCGTCTCTGAGTTTTTGGCTGCAAAGTTACGAAATATTCCTCACATAACGCAGGTGTATGCCATTGTTTTTTTTGATTAATTGTGATATATTTATTATCGGTCAATGCACAGCCAGCACTGCCAAACCGCCTTGGCGGAAATCTTCAAAGCTACCAATTGTTATAAAAAGTATGTAAAAAGAAAAGAATTGTTATAATTATTTGGTTGTTTTGGGAAATAATGTTTACCTTTGGCGGCCAAAACACAATAGGTATAAAAATCAGGTGTAAAAAGAAATGTCAGACAATCATTCCATCGTAGGACTCAAGATTAAGTCCATGCGTGAGTCAAAGAACATCTCCATAGAGGAGATGGCGGAGCGTAGCGGCATGTCCGTTGACCAGATCACGTCCATAGAGGACGACCAGTATCTGCCCTCGCTGGGTCCGCTGATCAAGGTGGCGCGTGCGCTGGGCGTGCGCCTGGGCACCTTCCTCGACGACAGCGACGAGCTGGGGCCCGTGGTGTGCCGTGCCGAGCAGAGCGCCGAGGGCATCAGCTTCTCCAACGGGGCCACAGAGACGCGGCAGAACATGGTCTATCACTCGCTGGCCCGCCAGAAAGCGGGGCGAGCCATGGAGCCATTCCTCATAGACGTGCTGCCAAGCGAGGAGCGCAGCTTCAAGCTGTCGGCCCACGAGGGCGAGGAGTTTATTTATGTGCTCAGCGGCGAGCTGGAGATAGCCTATGGCAAAGAGACATACCACCTGCGCCAGGGGGACAGCATCTTCTACGACAGCATAGTGGAACACCATGTGCACGGCATGGCTGGAAAGGCCGCCAGAATACTGGCCGTGGTGTATATTCCCTTTTAGTTGAGAGCTGAGAGTTTATCAGCTCTCAGTTATCAGTTATCAGTTCTCAACTCTCAACTCTCAACTCTGAAATCTAAGTTATGTCAGAACCATTGGCAATGAAGGATGCCCGCCTGTGGGAACGCACCCTGGGCGACTGGCTGGAACACTGGGCAAGCGAGACGCCCGACAAAGAATATATCGTGTATAGCGACCGCGACCTGCGCTTCACATGGAGCCAGTTCAACGAGCGTGTAGATAACCTGGCCAAGGGCCTGCTGGCCATAGGCGTGACCAAGGGGTCGAACGTGGGCATCTGGGCCACCAACGTGCCCGACTGGCTCACCTTCCTCTATGCCACGGCAAAGATAGGGGCCGTGCTCGTGACGGTCAACACCAACTATAAGCAGGCCGAGCTGGAATATCTGTGCAAGGACTCAGACATGCACACCCTGTGTATCACTAACGGTACATGGGAGTGCGACTATGTCGATATGACCTACAAGATGTTGCCCGAGTTGCGCAGCTGTCAGCGCGGCCACCTGGAGAGCCGGCAGTTTCCCTGCCTTAAGAACGTGGTGTATATAGGCATGGAGAAATATCGCGGCATGTATAACACGGCCGAGCTGCTGCTTTTGGGTAGCAACATCGACGACGAGCGCCTGACCGAGGCCAAGAGCAACGTCAGTTGTCACGACGTGTGCAACATGCAGTACACCAGTGGCACCACGGGCTTCCCCAAGGGCGTCATGCTGACCCACTACAACATTACGAACGACGGCTGGTTCACCGGACAGAATATGGGCTTCACACAGGATGACAAGCTCTGCGTGTGCGTGCCTCTGTTCCATTGCTTCGGCGTGGTGCTGGCCACGATGAACTGTCTGACCCACGGCTGCACGGAGGTGATGGTAGAGAAGTTTGACCCGCTGGTCGTGCTGGCCTCGGTGCACAAGGAACGCTGCACCGCCCTCTATGGCGTGCCTACCATGTTCATAGCCGAGCTGAACCACCCCATGTTCTCCATGTTCGACATGTCGAGCCTGCGCACCGGCATTATGGCCGGCTCGCTGTGCCCGGTGGAGCTGATGAAGCAGGTGTCGGAGAAGATGTACATGACCATCACGTCGGTCTATGGACTGACCGAGTCGTCGCCCGGCATGACGCAGACATGCTTGACGGACAGCTTCGAGCAGCGCTGCACCACCGTGGGCCGCGACTTTCCCTTTGTGGAGGTGAAGGTGCTCGACCCCGAGACCGGACAGGAGTGTCCTGTGGGCGTGCAGGGTGAGATGTGCTGCCGCGGCTTCAACGTGATGAAGGGCTACTACAAGAATCCCAAGGCCACGGCCGAGGTCATCGACGAGAATGGCTTCCTACATTCCGGCGACCTGGGCGTGAAAGATGCCGACGGCTTCTACCGCATCACGGGCCGCATAAAGGACATGATTATCCGCGGAGGCGAGAATGTCTATCCGCGCGAGATAGAGGAGTTTCTCTACCACATGCCCGGTATAAAAGACGTGCAGGTGGCTGGCGTGCCCTCGCCCAAGTATGGCGAGCAGGTGGGCGCGTTCATCATCCTGAACGACGGTGTGACGATGGACGCTGAAGACGTGCGCGACTTCTGCAAGGGCAAGATAGCGCGCTATAAGACACCCAAATACATCTTCTTTGTCAAGGAGTTCCCCCTGACGGGCTCGGGCAAGATACAGAAGTTCAAGCTGCGCGAGATGAGTCTTGATCTCTGCCGTCAGCAGGGCATAGAGGTGGTGTGACGATGGCTGCGTGGGCGGCCGCCGTCGGCCTGCGGGGTGGGGCAGGGCGATGTGCCGGCCTCAGCGTATCGGTTCCACCACGGTGTGCTGTCCCTTGATGCGCTCGCCCTTGACGGCGGCCAGCAGGCCGGTCACGGCCTGGCGGCTCACGGCGGCGTATGCGTGGTGGTCGTAAACGTCGATGCGCCCGAGCTGATGGGCCTGCAGGCCACCCTTCTTGCACAGGAAACCGACGATGTCGCCGCGTGAGATCTTCTCGCGGCGACCTTTTCCTATATATATGGTGGCCATTGGCGGCAGCAGCGGCTGTGATGTTGCGGTGTCGGGCTGTGGAACAAACTCCTTGGCAGCCGTTTGCGCCATCTCCTGCGGCAGCTGCTCGCCCGGGCCGAGTATGAAGTAGGTGGTGCCCGTCTGCTGCCAGCGTGCCGTGCGTCCGCTGCGATGTATGGCCGCTGCCGATGTCTCGGGCAGGTGATAGTGTATCACGGCCCCGACGTCGGGTATGTCCAGTCCGCGCGACGCCAGGTCGGTGCTGACCAGTGGCTGCAGCGAGCCGTTGGCGAAGAGGTAGAGCTGCTGCTGGCGCAGGCTCTGCTCCATGCCTCCGTGCATGATGGCTGGCATGAAGCCGCGGCGACGCAGATAGTCGGCGGCGCGCTCCACGGCCTCGCGGCGGTTCAGGAAGACGATGGCTTTCTGTCCGGCCAGGGTGCGCAGCAGCGCGTCTAAGGTGGACAGCTTGTCGCGCTCGGGGCTGTGCACGGTGTGTATGGCTATGCGCCGGTCTGACGGCGGCTCGGCAACATCGGCCGCGGTCGGACTGCCGGTCGAGACCACGCGGTGGGCATCAGCCAGGCGGACGAAGGCAGGTATCTGCTCGGCGTCGGTGGCAGAGAGCAGCACGCGCCGCCTCACGTCGGGCAGGCGCTGCAGCAGCCGGCTCATCTCGGCCTCGAAGCCCATCTCGAGACACTTGTCAAACTCGTCTATCACCAACCACGTCACGCCGCGGGCGTTGATGTTGCCCTTGCTCAGGTGGTCGTTCAGCCGGCCGGGGGTGCCGAAGACCACCTGCGGGCGCAGCTGGCGCATCTGCCGGTGTTCGTTCATGGCGGGGCGGCCGCCATAGACGCTCATCGAGCGCAGCCCCGTGCCCATGCGCTGCATGACCTGCTGGCTCTGCATGGCCAGCTCGCGGCCCGGAACCACCACCACGGCCTGCACCGCGTCGGCGTCGGCATTGAGGCGGCTGCACAGCGGCAGCAGGTAGGCCAGCGTCTTGCCGCTGCCCGTGGGCGAGAGCAGCACCACGTCGCCACGGCCGCAGGCAATGGCCTGGCGGGCCTCGAGCTGCATGGCGCTCAGATGGTCTATGCCCAGCTTCTTCAGTATGTTGTCAGTCTGTTCCATTGCTTTGCTGTTCGCTTTCCTGATTGTTTTCCTGATGGCTTTGTTGTCCGCTCTGTTGCAGCGCGGCGGCGAGCCGGTCGCTCTGGCGCAGCAGCCGGCGAGCGTCGTTCAGTATGTGCTGAAACTCGGGCGCTGACGTATATCCGGTGTGCTTCTTCAGCATGTCTTTTATGTCCTGCTGCGAGTGGCTGTAGCAGGCCATCTCGTTGCGCTTCTGTTCGTTGTGACCGTCGGCGCGCAGTATCTCGGCCTGGCGCTGGGCACGCAGCATGTTGCACACCTTGTTCAGCATGGGGGCCGTCAGTACGTCGAACACGTGGTGGCCCTGCATGTAAAGGTAGGTGCGCTCGGGCAGCACGCCAAGGTGTTTCATGTCGCGCTCCACGCCCGCCACCTCGGCCTCGCAGCCCGGAAACTTACGTCTCAGCTCTGCTATGCGGTGCTGCACCTTCTGCGCCACGCGTCTGACCGACTCGGCCGGCGACTTGGTGGTGAAGCGCCCCGGGTCGGTGGTCTGGTTGAAGTCGCTGATGGAGAACTGCGAGTGGAAGCCCCGGCGGTAGGCCCACACGCTCCAGACCAGCAGCGGGAAGCAGGCGCGCGAGAAGTCGCTGAAGAAACGCTCGAAGTCGAACACCATGCTGTCGTTCAGTGTGGCCATGACGCACACGTTGTGCAGGGCGGGGGCGTAGCACTGGTAGTTCTCGATGGCATACACGTATGTGTGCAGCACGTATGGCGACCGCAGTATCTGTCGCGACGCAGGCGTGGCACCCTGTAGCAGGTAGTCGTAGTCGGCATCCACGCAGGCTATCATGTCCGGACCTACCTGTGTGCCGATGAAGTTCATCAGCACCGATTTCTTGCCGCGGTCGAGCCTCTGTCGCGATGGCAGCATGACCTCGAAATAGCGGTGGTCGTCTTCCAGCGGCCCGAGCACGGTGCGCCAGAAGTAGATGTCGTCGTAGCTCTCGACGTAAGCTACGATGCGCCGTCTGGCCCTGCGCGCTGTCATGCCGTTGGCCGCACGGAAGTAGTCGCTCGTTATGTTGTCCTTCAGTCGGTTTGCCAATTATCTTTCACTTTTTTTTACTTTTCCGCTTTTCCACCTTTCACCCTTCACCCTACATCTTTTAATGTTTAATTTATAATTTATAATGTTAAATGTATAATGTTTAATGTTTAATGTTTAATGTTTAATGTTTAATGTTTAATGTTTAATGTATAATGTTTGTCATTCTTTGACCGTAATGTCGCTCACCTCTGTCACATGGTCAATCCATCCGTTCATAATCACTGCCGGCGAGTGGGTGGTCAGCAATATCTGCACGTTAGGGTTCAGCTCCAGTATCAGGTCTATGAGCTGTTTCTGCCATTCGATGTGTAGGCTCACCTCCGGTTCGTCCATGAAGAGCACGTATGGCTTTCCGTCCTCAATGAGTGTGGTGAGCAGTATGACCAGCATCTGTTTCTCTCCGCTTGAGAGCTGGTATGGCGTCAGCACGTCGTCGCCCTGCCTGAAGCGCAGCTCGTTGGCTTCGCGGTGCAGTGTCTTGCCTGTCTCGCTGAAGAGCCTGTCCACCATGTCCTGAAAGATTGCCTTGCGTGCCGACATCTGGCGTGCTGCCTCGGTGTCGCCCCGCTGCAGGGCGGCAATGACGCGGTTGCCTATGTCCACCTGGTAGTTCAGGTATCCGCGTTGCAGCTGGTACAGGCGGAAGTCGAGCGCAGACACTATCTGCTTGTCCATCAGACGTACGGTGTCTGCATCGAGCACGGGATTGTCCATCGAGCGCACTATGTCGTGGCGCAGCATAGTGGCTCCCTGCGGTGCCAGCGTCACCTTGACACCGTGGGGCAGGGCAGGGCGGACGCTGTCGTCATGTGCAGCCACATGGCGCAACACCTTGTTCAGTATGGTGGTCTTGCCCACGCCGTTGATTCCGCTCAGTATGTTGACGTGGCGATCCAGTGTCCACACCACATGCTTGCCGCCGCTCCACAGAGCGTCTATCTCTATCTGCCGGATATAGTCAGCATATTTCTCCATCTTCGTTGGCCTACTTCTGTCGTTGGTTTTGTATGGGCTGCAAATATAGACATTTTTTTTGACATATAATATTAATGTGTAAAGATTTTTTGTTTTTGCGGTTTCATGCGTGGCGTGTTTTTTTTTCTGCGGCCGATTATTTTGTGCTTCGGCAAAAATACCGTAATTTTGCGGCCTGTTATGTACAAGAATAGTGACCGGCCACACGGAGTGCTGGCCTCGCTCGACTGGGTGACGATAGCCATCTACCTTATGCTGCTCACGGTGGGCTGGATCAGCGTGTGCGGTGCCACCTATTCGTTTGCCCATCCCGACATCTTCTCGATGGAGACGCGCTCGGGCATGCAGTTGCTGTGGATAGGCACCAGCCTGGCCTTGGCCCTGGTGGTGCTGCTGCTCGACGACCGTGTGTACGACATGTTTGCCTACGTCATCTATGCCCTGCTGCTGTTGCTGCTCGTGGCCACCATCTTCAATCCGCACAGCATCAAGGGCAGTCACTCGTGGCTTGTGCTTGGTCCGCTGCGTCTGCAGCCGGCCGAGTTTGCCAAGTTTGCCACGGCGCTGGCCCTGGGCAAGCTGATGAGTGTCTATGGCTTCAACCTGCGCTCGTGGCGCGACCTGCTCTCGGCCATCGTCGTCATCGTGCTGCCTATGGGGGCCATCGTGCTGCAGCGCGAGACGGGCTCGGCGCTGGTCTATCTGTCGCTCTTCCTCGTGCTCTACCGTGAGGGCATGACGGGCAACGTGCTCTTTCTCGGACTGGCTGCCGTGTTATATTTCGTCATAGGCATCAGGTTTGCCGGTACGCTCATGCCCGACGACATGACGTCGGTGGGCCGCTATGTGGTGCTGTGGCTGATACAGGTGTTCACGGCTGCCATGACTGCCACATTCATTCACGACTGGCAGCGCGGTCTAAAGGCTATAGCACTCTGCATGGGTGTGACGTTTGTGGCTACGCTCTTCTCTACCTACGTCATACCGTTCGATGTGGCCTGGGTGCAGTATCTGCTGCTGGCGGGCATGATAGGCTGGCTGGTGTGGATGTGGGCCAAGGAGCGGCTGCCGGGCTATGTGCTGGCGGCGACCTTTGCCCTTGGCTCTGTGGCGTTCTACGGTGCGGCCGACTATACGCTCAACCATGTGCTGGAGCCACACCAGCGGGTGAGAATCAACGTGCTGCTCGGACTGGAGGAAGACCTGGCCGGGGCCGGCTACAATGTCCATCAGAGCGAGATAGCCATAGGCTCGGGCGGCCTGCGTGGCAAGGGCTTCCTCAACGGCACGCAGACGAAGCTGAAGTTTGTGCCTGAGCAGGAGACCGACTTCATCTTCTGCACCGTGGGCGAGGAAGAGGGCTTCTTCGGCTCGGCCGGCGTGCTGCTGCTCTTCCTGGCTCTGATATTGCGGCTGATACATCTGGCCGAGCGCCAGCCCACGCGCTTCGGCCGTGTCTATGGCTATTCGGTGGTCAGCATACTGCTCTTCCATGTCACCATCAATGTGGGCATGGTGCTGGGTCTGATGCCTGTCATCGGCATCCCGCTGCCTTTCTTCAGCTATGGCGGCTCGTCGCTCTGGGGCTTCACCCTGCTGCTGTTCATATTTCTCCGAATAGATGCTGGTCGCTCGCGGGCTGCCGACGATTGAGCGACGGGTCGGCGTAGGCATAGTTGTTCAGCCGGCGGTAGCGCTCCATCGTGGTCAGAAGCTGCTGCATGCGCTCAATGCGCGTGGCGGGCTGCAGGCCGTGCGTCAGGCGCTTGCGGTTGTATTTTATCCAGTTGAACACGGGGTGCTGCTCGTCGGCATATTTCGACGGGCACCGGCGGTTGGCCTCCACGAAGCGTAGCGCCTCGGCGTAGCGCACATGCCAGGCTGTCTCTCTGTTCAGTTGTCCCAGGTGTGCGTCGTCGATGGCTTGCAACAGTTCCACTATCTGGTCGCGCAGGTCGGTCATGCGGTCGAAGACGAGGCTCGCGCCCTCGCGTGCCAGCTCCTCGGGCTGCAGCGGCCCCGTGTTGACACCTATGGTGAAGCAGCCGGCCGCCACGCCTGCGCGCACGCCGAGCGGGGCGTTCTCTACCACGATGGTCTGCCACGGCTTCACGCCACACTTGTGCATGCCCATCAGGTAGGGGTCGGGACAGGGCTTCCCGCGGCTGACGTCGAAGCTGGTCACCATGCGCTCTCTGCTGACCAGGCCGGCAAACTCGTCTTCCAGCTTGTCGAGCAGCGAGTGCTGGCCGCTGCCCGTCACCACGCCTATCGTTATGTCCATCGTGTTCAGCAGCAACATCAGCTCTTCCACACCGCTGATCTTGCCGGCCTTGGGCTGCAGGGCATACAGGCGGCTCTTCTCGTCGTAGATGGCTTGGCTCTCGGCATCGCTGATGGTGCGACCCCATTGTTGTCGCGCTATCAGCTTGATGGTCTCCACGCCGCGCATACCCTCGTAGCGGAAAGCGTCGTCGGACGACATGCGTAGCCCCGCTTCTGACATCGACTGCACCCAGGCTCGGGCGTGGTTGGGCATAGAGTCGTAGAGCACACCGTCCATGTCGAACAGCACGGCGCGTGGAGAGAATTGCTTGTAGCCATGCCGTTGCATATAGGCCGTGATGGCCTCTGTGTAATTTTGTGTCATTATTCTGATTACTCTGATTATTCTGATTACTCAGATTACTCAGATTATTCTGATTATTCTGATTATTCCGATTACTCTGATAACTCTGATTACTCAGATTATTCCGATTACTCTGATTACTCTGATTACTCTGATTACTCTGATTACTCTGATTACTCCGACAATTTCCGCCTGCAAAGTTACAAATAATGCCTGTAACACCAAAGGAAACACACCACTTTCCCGCTGCCGCTCGAATAATAATGCAGTAAAGTATGAATATACAGGGAAAAATAATAAAAATTGCAAAAAGTTTTGGCTGTTATGCAATAAAGTAGTATTTTTGCACCCCATTATCGAATAATTATTCTGACACATGAAAACTAAAAACAGCAGGCTGGAGGCTTTACGACTGATTATAGCCAGCAAGCAGATGGGGTCGCAAGAGGAACTGTTGCACGCCCTGCAGGAAGAAGGATTTGTGCTGACACAGGCTACGTTGAGTCGTGACCTGAAGCAGCTGAAGGTGGCCAAGGCCGCCACGATGGGTGGCAGCTATGTGTATGTGCTGCCCAATGAGCCCATGTACAAACGCGTCACCTCGCAGGAGACGATACGCGAGATGATGAGTGCCACAGGGTATATCAGCCTGCAGGTGTCGGGTAACATGGCCGTCATACGCACGCGCCCCGGCTATGCCAGCTCGCTGGCATGGCATATAGACAACAGCGGAATGGACACCATACTGGGAACCATTGCCGGCGACGACACCATCTTCATGGTCATGCGCGAGGGAGCAACCAGGCAGGACGTGATGGACGAGCTGAACTACAGCATACCATCGGGCAACACCATTGTATAACTACATATCTTATAATGGATAAGAACGACATACAGATACTCGTGGCGGCAGCAGAGCACGAGCGTTATGTTGACACAATCCTCGACACTATTGCCGAGGCTGCCAAGGTGCGGGGCACAGGCATAGCCAGGCGTACGCACGAATATCTGGCTACCAAGATGCGTGAGGCAAAAGCCGTCATTGCCCTCGACGGAGACCGCTTCGCGGGCTTCAGCTATATAGAGACATGGGGCAACAAACGGTATGTGACCACCAGCGGCCTGATAGTGCACCCCGACTATCGCGGTCAGCACCTGGCAAAGCGTATCAAGGACATGACCTTCACGCTGGCACGAACCAGGTGGCCACACGCCAAGATATTCTCGCTGACAAGCGGAGCGGCGGTGATGAAGATGAACACCGCCCTGGGCTATCAGCCCGTCACCTTCGACGACCTGACCGACGACGAGGCTTTCTGGCGTGGCTGCGAGGGCTGTATCAACTATCCCGTGCTGAAGGAGCGCAACCGCAAGTTCTGCATCTGCACCGCCATGCTCTTCGACCCGGAAGAGCACCTGCCCGTGAAGCTGCCGCAGGAGGTGGTCGAAAGAATAAAAAAGATCGATAACGCATAAATCAACAGACATGGAAAAGAAAATAGTGGTGGTCGCCTTCAGCGGCGGCCTCGACACCAGCTACACCGTGATGAAGCTGGCTCAGGAGGGCTACGAGGTGCACGCTGCCTGTGCCAATACAGGCGGATTCTCCGAAGAGCAGCTGCGCACCAACGAGCAGAACGCCTACAGGCTGGGTGCCAAGCAGTATGTCACGCTCGACGTGACGCAGGAGTACTACGACAAGTCGCTCAAATACATGATCTTCGGCAACGTGCTGCGCAACAACTGCTACCCCATCTCTGTCTCGTCGGAGCGTATCTTCCAGGCCATCGCCATAGCACGCTATGCACGACAGGTGGGGGCGCAAGCCATTGCACATGGCTCGACGGGAGCAGGCAACGACCAGATACGCTTCGACATGACCTTCCTCGTGATGGCACCCGGCGTGGAGATCATCACCCTGACACGCGACCAGAAGCTGACACGCAAGCAGGAGGTGGACTATCTGAACGAGCATGGCTTCACAGCCGATTTCACCAAGCTGAAATACTCGTACAACGTGGGCATCTGGGGCACCAGCATCTGCGGCGGCGAGCTGCTCGACCCCACGCAGGGCCTGCCCGAGGCCGCCTACCTGAAGCACTGCACACGGCAGGAGCCCAGCCAGCTGCGCATCACCTTTGAGCGGGGCGAGATAGTGGCCGTGAACGACCAGCCCTTCACCGACCGCGTGAAGGCCATACAGCACATCGAAGAGATAGGAGCCGCGTATGCCATAGGCCGCGACTGCAACGTGGGCGATACCATCATCGGCATAAAAGGGCGCGTGGGCTTCGAGGCTGCCGCGCCAAAGCTTATCATCGAGGCACACCGCCTGCTGGAGAAATCGACGCTGTCGAAGTGGCAGCAGTACTGGAAAGACCAGGTGGCACAATGGTATGGCATGTTCCTGCACGAAAGCCAGTATCTGGAGCCCGTCATGCCAGACATAGAGGCCATGCTCAGCAGCAGCCAGCGCAACGTGACGGGAACGGCCATACTCGAGCTGCGGCCATACGGCTTCCAGACGGTGGGGGTCGATTCTGTCAACGACCTCACACGCTCAAAGCTGGGCGAATATGGCGAGACGCAGACAGGCTGGACCGCCGACGAGGCCAAGGGCTTCATCAAGGTCAGCTCCACGCCGCTGCGCGTCTATTACGGCCTGCACCCCGACGAACAGCGGTAGGCGGCCACTGTTACCAATAACTAAAAACCCAAGAAACAACAAATGAAGAAAACATTGATGACACTGGTGCTGGCCATGACCGCTGCCGTCGGCACCTGGGCGCAGACCGCGGGCAGCGGGCACACGGTGGCCGACGAGGGCGCATGGTGCTGGTTTGCCGACCCGCGGGCACTGCACTACGAGAACGCCGCAGGAACGGTTAACGCCACATACATAGGCTACATCGACGTGCACGGCAACGTGAAAGCCACACAGTATGACTTCCTGACGCAGCGAAAGACCGACGTGCTGGTGCGCTCGTATTTCCAGCCTGACGACCACAACAATCCCACCTTCCTGGTGCTGCCCGACGAGCGAGTCATGATATTCTACACGCGCCACACCGACGAGGCCTGCATCTGGTATCGCATATCCACCAAGCCGGGTGACATCACGGCCCTGGGCGAAGAGAAACGTCTGGCCACAGCCAACAACACCACCTATCCCTCGCCCTTCATCCTGAGCGACGACCCGCAGCACATTTACCTGTGCTGGCGCGGCATAGGCTGGCACCCCACCATTGCCCGACTGACCATGCCCGACGCTGACGACAACTGCCACTTCGACTTCGGACCTAAGCAGATAGTGCAATCGACGGGAGCAAGGCCATACGCCAAGTATCAAAGCAACGGCCGAGACAAGATATATGTGGCATACACCACCGGACACCCTGACAACGAACAGCCCAACTGGCTGTACATGAATGTCATCGACATCAATCATGGCAACGGGCCCGTGCTGCGCGACCTGAACGGACGACAGCTGAGCGTGATACAGAACGGTGTGTTCAATGTGTCGAAGACCGACTCTTACGCCAGCAACTATGCCGCAACCATCGTGGACCGCACAGCCAACATTCGCAACTGGGTGTGGCAGGTGGTGCTCGACCAGAACGAACACCCCGTCATAGCCTACCCGCACATAGACGATGCCAAGACCACGCACACCTACTGGTACGCACGCTGGAACGGCACAAGCTGGAAGAACACATGGGTGTGCTATGCCGGCCACGCGTTCCACCAAAACTGGAACCAGACGGAGCGCTGCTACTCGGGTGGCATGTCTATCGACCCCGACAACGTGAACAACCTCTATCTGAGCATACCCACACGCAACGGGCAGTATAACAAGGACGGCGTGTATGAGATATGGCGATACACCATCAACGACGAGGGCAGCGTGACGGGCTCGGAACAGCTCACCACCGGCTCGCCTAAGAACAACTCGCGACCCTTCGTCATTCCGGGTTCAAAGAACTCGCCCCTCAGGAAGGCATGGATGCAGGGCGACTACTACTACTGGATGGTGCAGAAGAACTATCCTAAGGGCTATCCCACGGCCCTGCACTGCGACTACGACTGGCAGGAACAGCTCACCCGCGAGCCCGACGACGTGGTGGTTCCCACCTGCCTGTGCTTCTACCCCCAGCAGACGCTCACCCTGGCATACGCCATGAACACACAGAAGTATGAGGGAACGCTGCTCACCATCGACGGGCAGCAGCCTCTGACCTACCGTCTGCGCGGCGACGACCAGTATCCGGAACTGCAGATAGGCGACCGTGTCTATCGCAGTCAGAACAGGCTGCTGACCAGCGACGACTGGGCCACACAGAGCACCGGCACCAGCGGCGACAACCACCCCACCAAGGTGGCCACATGGGTGCTGACGCTGACGTACGACGGACAGACGCTGACAACGTACCGCAACGGTCTGGTGGACCAGGTGGTGCAGGCAGAGGGTCTGGGCGGCACCTTCAATGTCGATGGCGACCTGCAGGACGGCGGCACCGTCAAGCCGTGGAACCACTCGTGCCTCTACATGGACATGGACTATGTGTGCCACTCGCCGCTCGCGGTGCAGGCGTGTGTAGCCCGGGCGAAGCAAGAGGCCCAGCACAATATGGTTGAGGCCGCCCTGCGCGCGCTGACGCTGCCGGCCGAGACACACACTGACCTGGTGCTGCCCACCACCATGCTGGGACAGACCGTAACATGGACATCGACAGACGAACAGGTCATCAGCTCAACCGGCGTGATGACGCAGGCTGCCACCGACCGCACCGTGACGCTGACAGCCGCCGTGGGCGACAAGACGCGGCAGTTTGTAGTGAAGGCCCTGGCACACAATGTCTCTGCCAACCTGCGCTATGCGTTGCCAGCGCCGCTCGACATGACGGCCAACAGCGCAACGGGCTTCGATACCAACACCTTCGGACACGCACCCGAGGGCCTGCTCGAGGGTCTGCGCTCGTTCACCTTCCTCGTCAAGGTGCGCGCCACCGCCACCAGCAAGCAGCCGCGACTGTACGACTTCGGCTCGGGCTCGGGCAACAGCCTCTTCCTGCGTTTCAACCCTCTGGCAGCTGGCATCAAGCTCGGCGGAGGCGCCACGACGATGGTCAGCTCGGCAACCACGCTGCGCACAGGTCAGGACTACATGATAGCCGTGAGCTACGACGCCGCCACGCACGACACACGCATATATGTCGATGGACAGCTTGACGCCAGCGGCACCGTCAACCAGCAGGAGGCATATATGCTCTACGAGGTGGCAGCCGACACACGCAACTACATCGGCCGCACACAGTGGTGGGACGGGGCATACAAGAACGACAACCAGGACTTCATCGGCACCATCGCCCAGCTGAGCCTCTACGACGTGTGTCTCAGCCGTCGCGAGATATGCCAGCTGCAGGGCCTGACGTACGACGAGCCGCAGTTGCCGTCGGCACTGGCCAACCCCGACTTCGAGGGCAGCTACAGTCCCATGCAGGGCAGCGGCGTGTCGGGCGACCGCGCCATATACGTTCCCGAGGGCTGGACCGCCGACTATGCCACGCGCAACGAGAACGACCTGACAGCCATGCAGGACGGCGACCTCTACTACAGCCAGTTCTTTGCCGCCAAGCCACAGAACACCGACGGCGGCAAGCATACCTACTGGGTGCGACAGCGTTGGGGCAGCTCGGTGCTGGGCTTCTACCAGGACCTGCTGCTGCCCGCCGGCAGCTACCGGCTCGACTTCGATGCCTACAGCTCGGACGCTGCCGACAAGAGCTATGTCTATGCCGGCAGAACGAAGAAGGGTGTCACTGCCGCCGGACAGTGGCAGACGCTCGACATCAGCTTCAGCAGCAACGGCGACGACCCAACCCGCATTGGCTTCGCAAGCACCCACGCCGACAGCGATGCTGAGCGTATCTGCGCCTTCGACAATTTCGTACTCACATCGCTGACGCCAAGCGGCATCACTGACGTTGAGGCTGCGCAACGGCAGGCTGACAGCGAGATATACGACCTGAGCGGACGTCGTCTCAGCGCGGCACCCGCCAAGGGACTCTACATACAGCAGCGCACGGTCAGGCAGGCAAGATAAGCCGTAGCGAAGATGAAGCTATAAAAACATCATGCCTTTGCGCGGACAACAACCATGACACTATGGACAAAAGCAGACAGCAGATATCGGTGGTAATCAACACCTACAATGCCGCGCGCCATCTGGAGCGTGTGCTGTGTTCGGTGAGTGGCTTCGACGAGGTGGTGGTGTGCGACATGGAGAGCACCGACGACACCGTCGATATTGCACGTCGTCATGGCTGCCGCGTGGTGACGTTTCCCAAGGCGGGGCATGTAAGCGCAGAGCCGGCCCGCACCTTCGCCATACAGAGTGCCACGCGGCCCTGGGTGCTGGTGGTCGATGCCGACGAGCTGGTGCCGCCCGAGCTGCGAGAGAGACTCTACCGGCACATCAGTCAACACGGTTGCGCCAGCGGACTATACCTGCCGCGGCAGAACCTGTTCATGGGGCGTCCGCTGCGGTGCGCATGGCCCGACTATCAGCTGCGCTTCTTCGTGCGGCAAGGCACCGTGTGGCCGCCATACGTCCATACCTTCCCCGTGGTGAAAGGACGTGTGGAGCGGCTGCCGGCTGTCAAGGAGCTGGCCCTCGGCCATCTGGCCGACGACAGCATACACACCATCATGGAGAAAGACAACCGCTACAGCGACGACGACGTGATGAAGAAAGCCGACAGACACTATGGCGTGTGGGCGCTGCTCTGGCGCCCGACGTGGCGCTTCACCAAGTGCTACCTGCTGGAGGGAGGCTGGCGCGACGGCGTGCCGGGCCTGGTCTATGCTGGGCTGAAAGCCATATACCAGTTTGAGCTGGTGGCAAAAATCATTGAGAAAAACAGGCGGGCAGAGACATGACCATGCGTGAAAGACACACAATACACAAAGCAGGATGATCTTCGTCAGAGACAAGGGTAGGATGTGCAACAACCTGCTGCAGTATGGCCATGTGTATGCCTGGGGCAGGGAACACGGCAGGCAGACCATGTCGATGCGCTTTGCATACAAGTACCCGTACTTCCATATCTGTCACACACGCTGGCATAACTTCCCGACATACGCTGCCGTCAAGTGGGCCGCCAAGCTGGGCTTGCTGCCGGTGGCCAGCTTCGACCGGCCCGATGCCGACAGCGACCGGCTGGAAGCTCTTATGCTGGACAGCCGCCACATCGTGGTCGAAGGCTGGCAGGCGCGGTGGTACGACCTGTTCCTGAAATACAAAGAGGAGATACTACAGCTCTTTGCCTTCGACACCAGGCTGCTGCAGACCACCGGCCGACTGCTTGACAGCCTGCAGCCCCATGCCGTCCGTTTAGGGCTGCATATCCGTCGCGGCGACTATGCCAGATGGCACGGCGGCCGTTTCTTCTTTACCGACAGGCAGTATATAGCTCAGGTCAGACAATTCCTGGCCTTGCACAAGGGCGAACAGGTGCAACTGCTCATCTGCGGCAACGACCCTACACTCGACGAAGATGCCTACCGGCAGGCCTTCCCGCAGTGTCAGGTAGTGTTCCCAAAGGGCAATCCGGGCGAAGACCTCTGTCTGCTGTCGCAGTGTCACTGGCTGATGGGACCGCCCAGCACGTTCACCCTCGTGGCAGCCATGTACCGAGACACACCGCTCTGCTGGATAGAAAACGCTGAAGCACCGCTTGCCTTCAGCCGCTTTGACCAATTATTCACGCAAATCAAATGACCATCCTATACCTTACCTTCGGCGAGAGCATTGAATATCATGTGCAGGCATATCTGTCCATGCTCTCATTCAAGAAGCAGGCTACCAAGGACGATCGTATCGTCATGGTGACCACTGTGCCGCAATATTACCGACGTGCCAGGCCGTGGGCTGAGGTTGTTCCACTTGATGACAAGACTGTGGAAGAATGGAAGGGCTCCAGTCACTACAGCTTTCGGGTGAAGACAATGGCCCTCTGTTCACAGGCAGAGCGACACACTGACGACCATATCTTGTTTGTCGATACCGACACTGTGCTCTGTGGCAGCCTGGAGTCTATACGGCGCACGCTGGATCAGGGTAATGCGTTAATGTACAACGACGAGGGACAGCCATCACGCATGAAAGGTCCGTCGCTACGCATGTGGCACACGCTACGGGGCAAGACTGTTGCCGGCGTGACGCTGGACGGGACACACCACATGTGGAACTCGGGCATTATCGGCATACCACGCAGTCTGGTGGGAGTCATTCCGCAACATACGTTGCAACTGCTGGACGCTATGCTCGGCGCAGGTGTCAAGTGCTTCAACGTAGAGCAGTATGCCATGTCGGTCGCTATGAGCGAACATGCGTCGTTGAAGTCTGCCGACACACAGGTCGCACACTACTGGGGCAATAAGGACCAGTGGGAGAAACATGCCTATGCCGTCATCGCAAGGGCGTATATGGAACAGCTGAGCGTGGAGGAGGAAATCGAGCGGTTGGATATAGCCCAACTGAAGAACATTCCAATCTTCGTACATAAGTCGAACACCGGCAGACGACTGAAAAACCTAATCGGCAAACTGTTTGCCGACAAAGACCAAAAATATATCTGACCGTCAATGGAGAAAACGCTGACCGTCATCATTCCGACCTATAATATGGAGACATATATCGAACGATGCCTCCTGAGTCTTCTACACCCGAAGCACATCGACAGCGTGGAAATACTCGTTGTCAACGACGGCAGCACCGACGGCTCGTCGGCCATTGCACACCGCATAGCACGTCAATACCCGCACAGCATAAAGGTCATCGACAAGCCGAACGGCAACTACGGTTCATGCATCAATGCCGCGCTACCGGTGGCCACGGGCAAGTATGTGAAGATACTGGACGCCGACGACCGTTTCGATACAGACAACTTCGGTCTCATGCTGGAAGAGATGGCGCAGCAAGATGCCGACCTCGTGGTGACACATTTCGCCACCGTCGATGCCGAAGGGCAAATAGGCCGCACGCGACACATACACTTGCCAGCCGGCCGCACTGTCAGTCTGGCGCGCTATGCCGGCCGACGCAGCGTGCAGGGCTTGTGGATGCACGAGATAGCCTACCGGCGCGCGAACCTGCTGCGCATGGGCTACCGTCAGCGCGAGGGCATTTCTTACACCGACGTGCAGTGGGGCTTCAGCCCGATGGCCACCGTGCAGACGGTGCACTACATCGACGAGCTGGTATATATATATAATGTGGGGCGCGAGGGCCAGTCGATGTCTGCCGAGACGTACAGGAAACGCTTTGCCCAGGAGTTCTGCTGCACCGAGGCTATGCTTGACGATTATGTCAGACTGCACTGCCCCGACCGACACATCGGAGCTATGATGACAGCTAAGATCGAGGGAAGGATAGCAGCACTTTACAAGCGCGCACTGGTGGAGCTGTGCGACCTCCACAACCAGGCAATGCAGCAATTCGACGAGACTCTGCGGCAGAAGGCACCCCACATCTATCAGAGGCTGGACCGCAGCTGCCTCAGCCTGCCCCTGTTCCCCATACGCTACATACATCTCTGGCGCAAAGACAAGCAGGGGTGGCTGCTCGGGCATACTCTCGCGCTGTACAGAAAGTACAAGGGCATCGAGACCAGTCTGTAGTGTCTGCCGCTATAGCCCCAGACGCTGGGGGCGCGCAAAGAAATACTTTCCGACGAACAAGCTTATAACAAAGCTAATTTCGGCGCACTAATCATGTCTTTCACCCTTTTACGCGCCAAGTCGGCATATCGCTCCATCAGTTCTATTCCTATAAATCTTCTGCTTGCCTCTATTGCCGCTAATGCCGTCGTTCCGCTACCAAGGAATGGGTCAAGCACGATGTCCCCCTCGTCGGTATAAAGCTTAATCACTCGATAAGCCAATTCTATAGGGAACATTGCCTGGTGAATGTCGTTGGCACGCACGCTTGGAATGTTCCAGACCTGACGAAGTCCCCATTCTTTCCACTCAGATGGTGTAAGACGGTCGCGGTTCACCACATACGTGCCAGGCTTCCAGAAAACATACAAGTCCTCTGTCTCGCTTACAGCTTTCAGTGTGCTTGTCGTCCATTTGCTATTAGCCCATGCCGGGTCTTTCTGCCATATCCGTTTGTCGTAGAGATAAAGCCCTGCTTGATACGCATATTCTTCAAGTTGACCGCCAACAAGTTTTACATGGGTGCCAATCGCATGCTTCCCTCCACGAATGTTGTTACCATTAAGTCTTCGGTCGATGGTCTGCTCGCTACAATGAAGGAATGCTGCAAGTTGGTCGCGGTTATAGTCGGGATGAAGTCTTTTGGCTTCCATTACCATCTCGCGTGTCACAGAGCATTTCTTGTTTGATGGGTTGTCTGCTTGAATGCGAGGCATTTTCTCGTCTTGAAAAGCCAATATGTCTGCAATGTTAATCACCATGAAGCCTCCGGGCTTGAGCACGCTATAATGAAGGTTTATCACTTCCCTTAGCATGTCCTGCCACTGCTTGTATGAAACGCCCTGTTCGTAGTCCTTCCCAAGAAAGTAAGGAGGCGACCAAAATGATAGGGCAAGCGAGTCAGGTGCTATCTGCTTTAACAGTTCGCGCGAATCTCCGCAATATATTTCGTTAGGCTCTAACATAACATTTATTTCACTATAATTTCCTTGATTCTCCAGTCTGCAATATCTTTTAGTAAACAAAATGAGATTCTGGCACGCGTCTTACGCTTATCCTTTGTATGTTCATCTTTACCAGGAAAGAAAAGCCCGGGATACTTCTTGTTGTAGTTGGGATTCTGTGTCAGCAGAATGCCATTAGGGATGCTTGCCAACTTTATCTTTGCAAGAGGCTGGCCAATAGTCCTGTCTGTGCCAGATTCTTTCAACATATCATAAACGGGCTTGATAGCAAAAGTTACAAGTGGAGCAACCGTGCCATCACTTAAAACATAAACAGGTGACAAAGAGCAATAGAAGTTGTGCGTTACTCTTCGGCCTTGTGCTTTAATAGGATTGTTTTTGATGCCGTCGTCCACTTTTGACCAGTTTCCTGAACCGGAAATCTGATAAGGCGACATAACCGCATGGTCAAAATCATCGCGGGGCCCAGCCGATTTAATGTCAATAAACACCCAAACAGAATCCGTTATTTCAAGTATTTGCCGAATACGTTCACTTGATATGATACAACGATCATCTGCGCCAGATGGTAAACCGGTGTCTTTAACAGAGAAATTTGCATTAAAATGTCGCTGAAGCTTATTCCCGAAGACTTGCTCCCCCACTTCCAACCAGGGATATTGGTCCCCTACAGGAGCCCTGCCTCTGTCCAATGGAGGATAGTTTTTCCAGAAAGAATATAGGTATGACGCTTCGTTATAATCACGTTTTATCTCCGGCTCGTGTATGTCTATGAAATGTATAATCTCATTCATGACAAACATCTCAACCTCTATTAACCTTTGAGGCTCTTGCTGGAAGAAATCGTATGCTCGCTTGTAAGCAGCATGTTGTGATTCTGCATGTTCGGTGAACATAATATTGGTATTTTTCTTTTGTCTTCTATATAACTAACGGTTATTTCACCGCTTTGCAGTAGGAGGCGACGTGTCTCACGTCGCAACAGTCTGCTGGATTGCGACGTGAGACACGTCGCCTCCTACTTGTGCGCTGCAAATGTAGATAAAAACTCCGAAATATGAGTCAATCATACAAATAAATAAAGTTTTCCTTAGAGAAAAGTTAATAATAATATACCTAATAATGCTTGAATAATTACAATCCGCTTGAGGTCGTGCATCGCGTCACGAAAACCTTTATACTGTTCAACCATAGTAGTTCGGAGAATCGCTATTCTTCATTTCTATTGCGGTCGGCTCCCGACATCTGTCCGCTTGGCTAATGTGAGAAACTGCTCATTATCTTGTCCAGTATGTGCCGCCACCGCTTGCGCCGCTTGTCGCGGGCGTTCTGTCGTCGCAGCCCGTCAAGTAAATCCCTGTAGTCGCGGCTGGTATCAACCAGCATGAACTCGCCATGCAGCGTCGGGTCCTGGCGCGGCTGCATATAGTCTGGCCCGTACTGTGAGCGCAGTATGTCGCCGTAGCCTGCGGGCACCGGCAGCTCTATGCCTTCAAACGGCATGTAGATGGTTCGGGCATAATACTCGGGGCGCAGACCAAAACCGACATACGCCCCGAAGCGGAAGGCTATGGCCCCCGAATGGGTGCTGCTGCCCACAGGACAGGCTCGGAACATGTCCTCCAGCCGGCCGAAAGCGTGGGCAAAGCCCTCGCGCCGTATGTCGCGACACTGGCGTTGCACCTGCATGTAGCGGAAGGGGTGCGAGAAGAACCACCACACGCGCGGCGGGCGGCAGCAGAGCTCCAGCTGCGACATCAGCTGCCGCGTGTCGTGCTCCAGCTGCTTGCATCGTGTGCTGTCGTCGGGAATGCCGTCGTGAACGAAGATGTCGATGAAGATGCCATGATGGAACGGCATGTCAATGTCGATGGAGCGTGCGGCCGTCGTGCCGTCCATGCGCAGCTGGGCGTGGCCGCGGGCATAGCCCGGCTCGGTGTAAGATGTCTGGAAATGGTACGGCGCGCTGAACTCCCTCGGCGCGATGGCCACCAGCCGGTCGTAGTCGGCACGCAGCATGCACAGGTCGATGTCGTCGTCCCAGGGTATGAAGCCGCGGTGGCGCACCGCGCCAAGCAGCGTGCCGCCGTCGGCCCAGATGGGCAGCCCGTTGCGGCGGCACACGTCGAGCACCTTGCATGTCAGCCTCAGCAGCACGGCCCACAGCTGTTTCGTCTCTGCCGTGACGGTATATCCGCACCGCGTCTCCTCGGACATGTTCAGAAGTGGCTTGTCGTTGTTTATCGCGTTTGTCATATCATAGCTTCATGTCTTGTGACATTGGGGCTGCAAAGTTAGGCATAATATCTGAAATGCAGGGCAGCCGGGATAAAGAATTAAGTTTTCTTTAGTAAATCGAAAGACAAAAGAAACGAAGAAGTTACAGTCTTAAAATACGCCAAACGCAACCTTTGGCGATGACTGAGTAGTTGCTGCGACGGCCGAAAGTGTTAAAATATGTCGCTTATATAATAATTATTTGAAAAATGCGTTATTGTGTTAAACACACTGCATGACTGATTTACTGTAAATGACAAAACTTGAAAGTGGATATATACTTGACGGCATGAACGAGATAGAGCGCAACACGAAGCGTGTTGTCGATTTCGTCATCTCTGTCTGTTGTCTGATAGTCTTCTCCCCCTTATTCCTTATTTGCTACATTCTCGTCAAGAAAGAAGACGGTGGCCCCGCCATATTCAAGCAGGAGAGAATAGGCCGGTTTGGCAGGCCGTTCAATATATACAAGTTTCGCTCCATGCGTATGGATGCCGAGAAGGACGGTCCGGCCCTGTATCAGCACGACAACGAGACACGTCTGACGCGTATAGGCAAGTTTCTGCGTGAGCACCATCTGGACGAGCTGCCGCAGCTGTGGAACGTGGCCAAGGGCGACATGGCCTTCATCGGCCCGCGGCCGGAGCGTAAGTTCTTCATCGACCAGATAATGGAGCGCGACAATCGCTATGTCTATCTGTATCAGATACGCCCGGGCGTCACCAGCTATGCCACGCTATACAATGGCTATACGGACACGATTGAGAAGATGTTGCGCCGGCTGGAGCTGGACCTCTACTATCTGGAGCACCGCTCCTGGTGGTTTGATATTAAGATATTGTTCCTCACATTTACGAATATTGTGTTCGGCAAGAAATTCTGAACACCGCAGGCACAGTTGAGACGCCACTGACGTTCGCTGCGTCAGGTCGCTCTCTGCAGGCATAAACCGACGTGAGCCGGAGACCAGATGGTCTTCGGCTCACGTCGGTTTATGCGGGGTGGGGCGGGCGTTCGGGCAATCTGGTCGCCCCCTGTCGCCCCGCTGTGGTGTCCTGCGGTTCAGAGCAGGTTGTCTTTCTCGATGTCTTTGAAATACTTGTATGTGCCGTGCTTGAGCTCGTCGGTGGCGGGCTCGTCGGCCACGATGATGGCGTGCCGGTGCTGCTGTAGGGCAGAGATGGTCCACTCCTGACACACGGCACCCTCGACGGCAGCCTTCAGCGCGCGGGCCTTGTGGTGGCCGTTGACCAGTATCATCACCTCGCGGGCAGCCATGACGGTGCCTACACCCACGGTCAGCGCCAGGCGCGGCACCTGGTTGACGTCGCCGCCGAAGAAGCGCGAGTTGGCTATGATGGTGTCGGTGGTGAGCGTCTTGACGCGGGTGCGGCTGACGAGACTCGAGAAGGGCTCGTTGAAGGCGATGTGGCCGTCGGGACCTATGCCTCCAAGGAAGAGGTCGATGCCGCCGGCCTGCTGTATCATCTCCTCGTAGTGGGCACACTCGGCCTCCAGGTCGGGAGCGTTGCCGTTAAGGATGTGTATGTTCTCTTTCGGACAGTCGATGTGGTCAAACAGGTTGCGCGCCATGAACGAGTGGTAGCTCTCGGGGTGGCTTTCGGCCAGGCCCACATATTCGTCCATGTTGAATGTCAGCACATTCTTGAACGAAACGCGACCCTCTTTGTTGGCCTTCACCAGGCAGGCATACATGCCCTCGGGCGAAGAGCCTGTGGGCAGGCCGAGCACGAACTTGTGGTCTGCCGTGGGGCCGAACTCGTTGATACGGCGGATGACATGCTCCGCTGCCCACTGCGACATCTTGTCGTAGTTGGGTTCGATGATAAGTCTCATTGATTGTTGGTGTGTGTTAAAGTGAATATTAAGTTCTCAAAAACGCTGCAAAAATAATGAAAAAACTTGTCATGGCAAACGCCGCCTTGTTTTTTTTTGTCTGCGCGGCACGTCGGCCATAAATTTTTTGTCATTTCTTGCGCGTGTCAGGAATTTATGCTATCTTTGCGCCCAGATAGCTCACATGTTGAGCGAAGGCTTCCGTGTGAAAAAACATAATCACAGATAATGACAAGAGACAACGAGATTTTCCGGCTCATCGAGCAGGAGCACCAGCGTCAGCTGAAGGGCATCGAACTGATAGCCAGCGAGAACTTTGTGAGCGACCAGGTGATGCAGGCCATGGGGTCCTGTCTGACCAACAAGTATGCCGAGGGCTACCCTGGCAAGCGCTATTATGGTGGCTGTCAGGTGGTGGACCAGGTGGAGCAGATAGCCATAGACCGTGTGTGCCGTCTGTTCGGGGCCGAGTATGCCAACGTGCAGCCCCACTCGGGCGCTCAGGCCAATGCTGCGGTGCTGCTGGCGGTGCTCCGCCCCGGCGACACCTTCCTGGGCCTGAACCTGGCTCATGGCGGCCACCTGAGCCACGGGTCGCTGGTCAACACGAGCGGCATTCTCTACAAGCCCGTGGGCTACAACCTGAGCCGCGAGACGGGCCGCGTCGATTATGACGAGATGGAGCAGCTGGCCCTGGAGTATAAGCCGCGGCTCATCATCGGCGGCGGCTCGGCCTATAGCCGCGAGTGGGACTATCGCCGCATGCGCGAGATTGCCGACAAGGTGGGCGCACTGCTGATGATAGACATGGCTCACCCGGCCGGACTGATAGCTGCCGGTCTCTTGGACAACCCCGTGAAATGGGCACACATCGTCACATCGACCACCCATAAGACGCTGCGCGGCCCGCGCGGAGGCATCATCCTGATGGGCAAAGACTTTGACAATCCGTGGGGTCTCAAGACACCCAAGGGCGAGGTGAAGAAGATGTCGCAGCTGCTCAACTCGGCCGTCTTCCCCGGACAGCAGGGAGGCCCCCTGGAGCACGTCATTGCAGCCAAGGCCGTAGCCTTTGGCGAGGCCCTGCAGCCCGAGTTCAGGCAGTGGGCCCTGCAGGTGAAGCAGAACGCCCGCGTGCTGGCCGACGAGCTGACAGCTCGCGGCTTCACCATCGTCAGCGGCGGCACCGACAACCACTCGATGCTGGTGGACCTGCGCCAGAAATATCCCGACCTGACGGGCAAGGTGGCAGAGAATGCCCTCGTGGCTGCCGACATCACGGTCAACAAGAACATGGTGCCCTTCGACACTCGCTCGGCCTTCCAGACCAGCGGAATACGTCTGGGCACACCGGCCATCACCACCCGCGGTGCCAAGGAGGACTTGATGGTGCAGATAGCAGCATGGATAGAGGAGGTGCTCAACGCCCCCGAGGATCAGACCGTCATCGAGTCGGTGCGTGCCCGCGTCAACGAGACGATGAAAGATTATCCGCTCTTTGCCTACTGATAAATATTTTGGATATAAACAGAAAAAATGAAGACTTGGCCTCGGCTACAGTCTTCATTTTTCGTTTTCATTTTTCGGTTCTACAAGATAGCGTGTGGGGATACCGCCTGTGTGGGGGCAGGCCCCGTGCCAGCCCGAAGGCACGTAAGGGTCAATGTACGTTGTGACGTTACATTTTGCTCCTCTCCTTTTCGTGCGCGTACATTAATAAATATATTAATAAAGCGAAAAATTTTTGGCCACTTGCTGAAAAAGCCGTATCTTTGCGCGGCAATTAAAGGCGAAAGGAATCATGAGCGTAACACTCTCTCAAGTGCTGTCGGCCCTTGAACATTTCGCGCCTCTGCCCCTGCAGGAAGGCTGGGATAACGCCGGCCTGCAAGTGGGACTGACAGACGGCGCTGACGTGTCAGGGGCTTTGTTGTGTCTGGACGTGACCGAGGCCATTGTCGATGAGGCCATGCGGCGCGGCTGCAACCTCATTGTGAGTCACCACCCGTTGCTGTTTCGCGGGCTGAAGCAGCTGTCGCTGGCCGACCCCGTGCAGCGCGCCGTCATCAAGGCCGTGCGCTCGGGCATCGCCGTGGTGTCGATGCACACAAACATGGACAATGCTCCTGGCGGTGTCAACTGGATGATGGCCAGGCAGCTGGGCTTGCAGCAATGTCGCTTCTTCGGCCCCGAGAAGAGCTGTGTGGTGCCAGACGGAAAGCCATCGCAGCAGCGCCGCGTGACTGGTGCCGCTGGCGTCGTAGGCCGTCTAAACGAGCCCATGCCGGCGACGGACTTCGTGCGACACGTCAAGCAGGTGTTCGGCGTGGACCGCGCACAGTGCAACGAGCTGCTCTGCCGACCCATACAGACCGTGGCCCTGTGCGGCGGGGCAGGCGATTTCCTGCTGCCCGAGGCCGTGCAACAGCAGGCCGATGCCTTCGTCACCGGAGAGATGCACTACCACCAGTATTTCGGCTACGAGCAGCGGCTCCAGATATGTGTCATAGGCCATTACCAGAGCGAACAATACACAGCGCAGCTCTTCGCCGAGATACTGGCCCAGGCCTGTCCTGAGCTGCCCACCCACATCGCGCAGACCGACACCAACCCGATAGTTTTCGTCTGACACCGACAAGAAATAAAGTATTAACTAAATAAAGCAAACCAAACATGTCAACAAAGAAAGACTCAGCAGAAATGCCCGTGGAAGAGAGGCTGAAGACCCTTTTCCAGTTGCAGACCGCACTGTCGCAGATCGACCAGCAGCGCGCCCTGCGCGGCGAGCTGCCCCTGGAGGTGCAGGACCTGGAAGACGGGATAGAGGGCCTGAACACCCGCATTGAGAAAATACGCCACGAAGTGAGCGAGCTGGAGGCTGCCATTACCGCCAAGAAGGGCGATGCCGCTACCGCCCAGGCCAGCGTGGACCGATACAAGCAGCAGCTGGACATGGTGAAGAACAACCGCGAGTATGACACGCTGACAAAGGAGATAGAGTTTCAGGAGCTGGAGATAGAACTGTGCGAAAAGAAGATACGCGAGGCACAGGCGGCCATCGTCGAGAAGAAAGAGGAACTGAAGACCAGTCAGGTGACCATCGAAGAGCGCCGGCAGGACCTGGACCTGAAGCGCGCCGAGCTGGACGAGATAATGGAAGAGACACGTGCCGAGGAAGACCGCCTGAAGGACAAGGCCCACCAGCTGGAGCTGAAGATAGAGCCGCGCCTGCTCACGTCGTTCAAGCGCATACGCAAGGGAGCTCGCAACGGACTGGGCATCGTCTATGTGCAGCGCGACGCCTGCGGCGGCTGCTTCAACAAGATACCGCCACAGCGACAGATGGACATACGCATGCACAAGAAGATTATCGTGTGCGAGTACTGCGGACGCATACTCATCGACCCCGAGCTGGCCGGCATCAAGACCGAAGCCCCGGCACAGGAGCAGGGCGCAAAGAAGCCGGTGCGCAAGCGCGCCATCAAGAAGGCGGCCACGTCGAAGCGCGTAACCGACGCCAACGACATGGAATGAAACGGTGTGAACAGGTTAAAATGGTTAATAGGTTAAGCGATAATAAATGAACGAGGAAGAACTGATAGAACAGCAGCAAAACGGGGCCGAAGACTATTCGGCCAGTAACATACAGGTGCTCGAGGGACTGGAGGCCGTGCGCAAGCGTCCCGCCATGTACATCGGCGACATCTCGGAGAAGGGACTGCACCATCTGGTCAACGAGACGGTGGACAACTCCATCGACGAGGCTATGGCCGGCTTCTGCACACACATCGAGGTGACCATCAACGAAGATAACTCGATAACCGTTCAGGACAACGGCCGCGGCATACCCGTCGATATGCACGAGAAGATGCACAAGTCGGCCCTGGAAGTGGTGATGACCGTGCTGCACGCCGGCGGCAAGTTCGACAAAGGCTCATACAAGGTGTCGGGCGGACTGCACGGCGTGGGCGTGTCGTGTGTCAACGCGCTCAGCACGCACATGATGTCGCAGGTGTTCCGCGGCGGACACATCTACCAGCAGGAGTATGCCAAGGGAAAACCCCTGTACGACGTGAAGGTGGTGGGCGACACCGAGCAGACAGGCACGCGGCAGCAGTTCTGGCCCGACCCGTCGATTTTCACCACCACCGAGTATAAGTATGACATCATTGCCAAGCGCATGCGCGAGCTGGCATACCTGAACGCCGGCATAACCATAACGCTGACCGACAAGCGCCCCGACGACGAGGGCAACGTCCGCCAGCCAGAGGTGTTCCATGCCAAGGAAGGCCTGAAGGAGTTTGTGCGCTATGTCGATCGCCACCGCACACACCTGTTCGACGATGTGATATACATCAAGACAGAGAAGCAGGACACGCCCGTCGAGGTGGCCATCATGTACAACACCGACTACAACGAGAATATCCACTCATACGTCAACAATATCAACACCATCGAGGGCGGCACCCACCTGGTGGGCTTCCGCACGGCCCTGACACGTTCGCTGAAGAAATATGCCGACGGCGACCCGCAGATAGCCAAGCAGATCGAGAAAGCCAAGATCGAGGTGTCGGGCGAGGACTTCCGCGAGGGCCTCACGGCCGTCATCTCTGTCAAGGTGGCCGAGCCGCAGTTTGAGGGCCAGACAAAGACCAAGTTGGGCAACTCGGAGGTGGCCGGCGCCGTACAGCAGGCTGTGGGCGAAGCGCTGAGCAACTATCTTGAGGAGCACCCCAGAGAGGCCCGGCTGATATGCGACAAGGTGGTGCTGGCCGCCACCGCCCGCATAGCAGCACGCAAGGCGCGCGAGAGCGTGCAGCGCAAGAATCCCATGGGAGGCGGCGGACTGCCCGGCAAGCTGGCCGACTGTTCTAACCGCGACCCGAAGAAATGCGAGATCTTCCTCGTCGAGGGCGACTCGGCAGGCGGCTCGGCAAAGCAGGGACGCGACCGCCACACGCAGGCCATACTGCCGCTGAGGGGAAAGATACTGAACGTGGAGAAGGTGCAGTGGCACCGGGTGTTCGAGGCCGAGTCGGTGATGAACATCATACAGAGCATCGGAGTGCGCTTCGGCGTGGAAGGCGAAGGCGACCGAGAGGCCAACATCGACAAGCTGCGCTACGACAAGATAATCATCATGACCGATGCCGACGTCGATGGCTCGCACATCGACACGCTCATCATGACACTATTCTACCGCTTCATGCCGCGCGTCATACAGGAGGGACACCTCTACATAGCCACCCCGCCGCTCTACCTCTGCACATACAAGAACAAGGCAAAGGAATACTGCTACACCGACCAGCAGCGGCAGGCGTTCCTCGACAAGTGGGGCAACGGCTCGGAAGACGGCAAGAACGGCATACACACCCAGCGATACAAAGGTCTGGGCGAGATGAATCCCGAGCAGCTCTGGGAGACCACCATGAACCCAGAGAACCGACTGCTCAAGCAGGTGACAATAGAAAACGCTGCCGAGGCCGACGAGATCTTCTCCATGCTCATGGGCGACGACGTGGAGCCGCGACGCGAGTTCATCGAGAAAAACGCCACATACGCAAACATCGATGCCTGATGAAGGCAAAGAGCATATTCAATCATTAATGTTTAATCACAAATCATTCAATGTTTAATGTTTAATGTTCAATGTTTAATGTTTAATGTTTAATGTTTAATAACCCCTAAAATATATGGCAAACACAAACAAGCTTGCAATCATCCCCGTGATGCTCTGCTTCTTCTGTATGGGCTTCGTCGATCTGGTGGGCATTGCGTCCAACTATGTCAAGGCCGACCTGCAGCTGAGCGACTCGGTGGCAAATATCTTCCCCTCGCTCGTCTTCTTCTGGTTCCTCATCTTCAGCGTACCCACGGGCATGCTGATGAACAAGATAGGACGCAAGAAGACGGTGCTGCTGTCGCTCGTCGTCACCGTGCTGTCGCTTGCGCTGCCGCTCCTGGGCGAGACGTTCACCATCATGCTCTGCGCCTTCTCCCTGCTCGGCATCGGCAACGCACTGATGCAGACATCGCTCAACCCGCTGGTGGGCACCGTAATGGGCGGAGGCAACCTGGCCTCCACACTCACCTTCGGACAGTTTATCAAGGCCATCGCCTCCTTCTCGGCACCATACCTGGCCATGTGGGGTGCCACGCAGGCCATACCCGAGTTCGGACTGTCGTGGCGCGTGCTCTTCGCCATCTTCTTCGTCGTTGGCGCACTGTCAACATTGTGGCTCTTTGCCACACCCATCAACGAGCCGGCAGCAGAAGGCCGACCCTCTACCTTCATCGAGTGCTTCAAGCTACTGGGCACACCAATCGTGCTGCTCTCCTTCTTCGGCATTATATGTCATGTGGGCATTGACGTAGGAACCAACACAACAGCTCCCAAAATACTGATAGAGCGGCTGGGCATGACGCTCAACGAGGCCGCCTTCGCCACGTCGCTCTATTTCATCTTCCGCACCATCGGCTGCCTCACAGGGTCATTCTTCCTGCGCGTGCTCAAGATGCGCACATTCTTCATTATCTCCGTCGCAATGATGGCCTTGTCGATGTGCGGCCTCTTTGTCGGCACAGACCGCTGGGTGCTCTATGCAGCCATCGCACTCGTGGGCTACGGCAACAGCAACGTGTTCTCTATGTGCTTCGCCACAGCCCTTGAGTCGATGCCCGAAAAGCAGAACGAGGTCTCGGGACTGATGATCATGGGTCTGTTCGGCGGAACCATCTTCCCGCTCTTCATGGGACTGCTCAGCGACTCTATGGGCCAGGCAGGTGCCGTGCTCGTTATGGCCGTCGGCGTGGCATACCTCTTCACATACATAAACAAGCTAAAGAAATAACAAAGACTATAGAATCTATAGAATCTATAGAAACTATAAAAACTATAGAATCTATAGAATCTATAGAAACTATAGAAACCCTAAAAACCTAAAAACCTATAACTCACATGGAACAGAAGCGTTATGTAGTAGGACTGGGAGAAGTCCTGTGGGACGTACTCCCCGAAGGAAAGAAGCTGGGCGGAGCCCCTGCCAACTTTGCATACCATGCAGGCCAATTCCTTGGCACAGACAACACGATAGCCATCAGTGCGCTGGGTCAGGACGAGCTGGCCGACGAGACCATACAGGCCCTGAAAGACCACGGCCTGAACGACCTGATGCCCAATGTGCCGTTCCCCACAGGCACCGTGCAGGTCAAGCTCAGCGGCGACGGCATACCCACATACGACATCAAGGAGAACGTGGCCTGGGACAACATTCCTTACGACGACGACATACGCCGCATAGCACAAAACTGCCGCGCCGTCTGCTTCGGCTCGCTGGCACAGCGCTCGCAAGTCAGCCGGGAGACCATACACCGCTTCCTCGACGACACTCCGGCCGACTGCCTGAAGATATTCGACATCAACCTAAGACAGCAGTTCTACACCAAGGAAATCATCAAAGAGTCAATACAGCGCTGCAACGTGCTCAAGATAAACGACGAGGAACTTGTGCTCATCGGCCGCATGTTCGGCTATCCGGGCCTCGACATCGAGAACAAGTGCTGGCTCATTCTGGGCAAGTACAACCTCGACATGCTCGTGCTGACCTGCGGCACCAACGGCTCATACGTCTTCACACCCGGCAACGTCTCGTTCCAGGACACACCCAAGGTCGAGGTGGCCGACACCGTCGGTGCAGGCGACTCGTTCACCGGCTCTTTCTGCGCCGCCATACTGAGCGGCAAGACCGTGGCCGAGGCTCACAAAAGAGCCGTAGAGGTCAGCGCCTTCGTTTGCACACAGAACGGAGCCATGCCCACACTGCCAGAGAGCCTGAAAAAATAAAAATATTTACACCAGGCGTAAAGACGTGCTACACTGACAATCCAAGCAGCCGAACACGAAGCAAAACCAGCCAGGGAGAAACTTCCTGGCTGGTTTTATCATTATCATATTATTTTCTTTTAAGAATATTTTTTAATGATGTTTTATTATGTAGTGTGCACAGTGTGGATAACGCTGTAAACCCTTTATCCTACCGTCACTTAGCCCATTCTTATCTTGTGGAAAATACGTTTTTTACCTGTTTATAAGCCTGTGATTATTCACCTGCCGTCCGATGGTTGTTGACAACACACACTTTTTCCATGTCTTCTACACGTCATTTCCACAGTTTATCAACCGACTTTTCCACAGACCAGACCGCCTGTGGCAGCTGTCGTGCTACTATATTGATGCAAGCGGCGGAATGTTCATTTGCTTATTTCAACCAGGAAGAGGCGCACGTTCATGGCAGCATCGACCCTCCTGTTATTCACTAACCATTGGTTGAAGTCGGGGTAGGACAGAGAGCGTGGTTGGTCGTCCAGCGACTTGTCGTCCACAGCTTTCGAAAACCTGTTGGGAGAGAAGATGACGTATATTTGGTTGTTCTCATGGTTGGCCGCACAAGCGAGGTGATAGTCCTGCACATACGGCAGGTCTCTGTCAGGGGCCTCAGCCCGGTTAAAGAATACATATCGTCGGTTGGCTTCCACTGTATAGATGCCTTCTGTCTGACCCTCGTATGGCAGAAGGCAGAAGACGTTCTGTTCGGCGTCGATGAGATAGACTGCCAGATAGCCGCTGACTGGCGATTGAAAGGAGAGGTATAAATCGCCGCCATGCCTGAAGTGAGTACTGGCATGTTTCTTATCATTGGTTCCGTTGCATAGTACCTGAGCCTTGAAATCTATGGTGGCGGCAACAACTTTACGTGCTAAGCCTCTGACTTTCACCTTGAGCACCAGTTGCTCACCTTCAAAGTCTTTCTGAAACACAGGTTCGCCGAGATCCTCTATCCACTCTCCCTTTACCTCCGTGCTATTGATGCTGAGAAAGTCGGTGTCTGTCTGGTCTATTCTCATGATATTGACACCGGACACGGTAGTACCAAACTCCGTGGCCAGTGCCTTCAGCTTTGCCTTCTCCACGGCTGTGCGACGGGCTTCGCTGAGCGACTCATTGTCGGGAACGTAGTAGATAAACTCCGCCTCGACGGTTACAGTATGCTGTCCATGAGCTGAGAGGCAGTACAACATGAAGATAAACTTAAGTAGCAGCTGTTTCATAGGCAAAGAAAGGCTATCTCAGTTTCATATTCTTCCACCCGCCAGCCATACTGGCAGAAAAGGCTACGGTAGGTGTCTGTAGCTTTTTGTTGAGCAGGAGTGACTTCTCTTGTACGTTTTTTATGAGATACTGGCTCAGTTCTCCCAGCGTGGTTTTCCCCTTGGTCTCTTGCAGCCGTTTAAGCAGATAGTAAGTGAAGAGTCCGTGCTCACGCTCTTTGTATGGGTAAGCTGTCTGGTCGCCGGTGGTAGCACTGAACACCACCATATTGCCCGCAGGACGCTCTTCCTTTGTGGTGATGAAGACGCTGCGGGCATCGGCGAAGAGTGTGCCGCCATCGCCTGTTGCACCGCTGAAGCAGGCATCGAGGAAGACGACCACCGAGCTGGCTCTGAGAGCGCCAAGCTCGCTGTAGAGCTCCTTGACAGGGTAGCACACCTTGGTCTGCCGGCCGTCGGCATCGACAGGCAGGAGGAAGGCATCGTGCGACGATTCGTTGGGTATGCCGTGACCTGCATAGTAGAAGATTACCTTGAGGTCGCTGTGCAGGCTGGCAATAACTTTCAGCTGGCTTACGGCATCAATCATGTCGGCAAAAGTGGCATTTTCATAAAACATGACGTTCTCACAGGGCAGGTTGAGTGTCTTCTCGCAGTACTGAGCAAACACCCGGCCGTCGTTGCCCGCCATTGGGACAGGTGACACCTTGCGGTAGCGTTCGTTGGCAATGATGACAGCGTATGTGTTAGCATTGTTGGCACGACTCTTAGGTATGTCGGTATCAACGTCCGACTTTCCTGCGACTACTTCTATTTTTCCTATCTTAGGATTTGTTCTTACGTCATTTCCATTGCTGTTGTTCCCTATGTCAGCCACGTCAAAATGCACGTCGACAGAAATCTCATTATAGGCCAGGTTCTGCCTATTGTCATAGACGTATTGCCGTCCGGCAGGGGTTGAGAAAGTGAGACTGGCCAGCGCCAGGCGGTTGTCTGTAACGACAAACTGCGGGTTGTATAGCTGAACATTGTTCCACTGCTCAGAGAAGCTGAGTGCCTGGTTTCGTGAACGCGGCACGGGCAGAATGATATTGCCGTAGGGCGAGACTATTAGGAACGACTCGTGTTCGGCATCGTAGGGCTTGATATCCATGTCGGCAACAGTCATCTGGCAGGCGAAGCGCTCTACATACTCATCGGTGAGTGCCTGTTGCAGCTCTCTCCGCTTCTGGCTGACATTCTCGTCGCTCACACGCTGCTTGTATTCGTCAACGGTTTCAAACGGGCTCTTCTTTCCCCATTCGTTGAGTTGCCTGGCAAGTGTTTCCTTGGCAAAGGTGTCAAAATCTGGCACCCCTTGGTTCACATCTTTTGGCAGTCGGTTCTTTTCATGTGCGCTCAGCTGCTGCTTGGCCTGCTCAAGGAAAGGCTTTACGCGTGAATGTTTTGCCGCGTCGGTGACATCTACATACTCTTGCAAGTACTTGACGGCCTGTTCAAAGTTTTCGCTGTTGTAAGTATATGTAGCAGCAAAATAGACAATGCCGGCGTATGCCTTCTCATTCCTCAGTCCCTTGTCCTGCATCTCTTTTGTCATGGCAAGGTTAACAGCTTCCTCGGCAAAGGCGAAGGCAGACTTTGCGTCTTTACGCTGTGAGTAGAACGCTGCCCCGTTGGTCAGGAAGCCAAAAAGTTCTCTCAGTGCTGTCTTGGCCTTGGTATAGTTTTCCGATAGGCGTGGAGACACGTCAAGGATGTCTTTGTAGGTGGTGTTCAACCTATAGGCTGCCAGATAGATGTCTTCTTTTTTCACGGTGCTATCTGTCCTGTGTCTCGTCCATAATGCGATGAGTTCTTTGTACTTCTTCTCTGCTTCATCAATAGAATATGCCTTGGCAAATGAGGTCATTGACAGCAGGAGAAGCGTAAGCCACAGTCGGCCATTCCACTTTAATATATATTTAATGGTGTGTCTCATATCTCATTATTATTCCGAGAAAGCGTCGATGAAGGTACACATCACGCTGATGCGACGATACTGTCCACCTTTGTCGTTGGCCACCTCGATGTGGTACTCATAGTCAGATTTCATCTTGCCGAAGCTCTTCAGCTCTTTGTTGATGTAGCTCTTCACGCTCATGGCGCGTGCAAAGGCCAACTGCCTGTTGTCGTTGATACCCTCTCTGCGTGTGAGCGAGATGTTGCCCAGCTCTTTGTTCTGATAGACAGGTTCGCCGTGGTATTCGCCGTAGCGCCCGTCGTAGGCTATGATGCCTGTTATGGGGGCAGCATCGGCCGTGCCTTTGATGGTGAACTTCACCTTTTTCCCCTCGCGGACGTACTTGGCAAACTCGTTCTCAAAGGCTTTCTTCATAATGGCTAGCATTGACTTTGAGGCTTCCGAGTTCTCAGCATGGAACTGTCCTGGCTTGAAGTCGTCGCGGGCCGAGAATGCTTCCTCCACCTCGTATTTAAACTCCACGTTGTAGTTTATTATCTTCTCGCCCGACGCATTTACCGATGGGCTGACGCTGGTATTGACGTTGATGTGTGTTTTGTTGCTGATGCGCTGCTGCTGTGTGGCCTCGCGCACGACGTCTTCCTTGATGCTGACCAGCTGCGTCTCTTCTCGCTGCGAGGTCTGTATGACAGACAGCGGTACAAAGCTGTCGTCTTCCTGCAGCTGGCTCAGCGACATACGCTGCCGGTTGTCGAAGGTGTAGGTCTTGCCTGTCGCGCGGTTATAAACCTCGGCATAGACCATCTCAAAGCCATCGTCTTGCATCAGTCCGTACTGCATGTTACGAAACTCCAGCTGCCTGGCATCGCTGAAGCTGCCTACCTCGTCCATATCCACGTCAAGGAAGATGTCGGGCATGGAGTTGAACTTCACGGTCAGCTTCTTTGTCCCGGTGTTATAGTCGCCTATGTACACGTCCGACTCTTGAAGTATGTTGCCGGCCATGCCTGTAGCTATCTCCCGTTCAAAAGTCATGGCTTGCTGCTTGCGTGTATCTTCGTTGACACGCAGGTTGTACTCCTCAAGACTCTCTCCAGGCATCTTGCGCATCCATGTATTCATGCGTTCGTTCAGCTCGTCGGCCAACATCTTGTTCAGGTATGGCTTCAAGTCATAGAGATTTACATAGTTCAGAACCTTGCTCGTGTTATAAAGCAGTGACCATTGATCATTGTTGTTGTTGTATACCATTCGCACGTCGGTAACACCTTTCTCGGGAGCCGTATAGAACCGCCGCTCTTGTGGCCGTAGCATGTTGACCAGACAGATGAGACTGTCTGACATAACGGCTGCCATATACTTGCCGTCGGCATCGGTGCTGACCTGCCGGGCCGAGCCGAGGTGTGTTATGGTTGCCTTTTTCTCAAAGGAGCGTGTGTCGTAGATGTCGGCACAGCCGCTGCCTTTCATCACGACCATCAAGCCATTGCCTGCGAAGCACACATCGTTCAGACCGTCATCGCAGACGATGACTTTTCTGACGTTTCTGTCTTCAAGGTTCCACACCTCAAGCGTCTGGTGGTCGCTGACGGCAAGGAAATATCCGTTCGGGCTGTAGGTCATGACAAGCGGCACTACACCCGTTGTCAGAGTATCTACGGCGACTTTGGCACCCGGCTCGAAGAACCTGACCTGACGGTTGTCGGCAGCAATAGCCAATTGTCGGCCGTCGCGGGAATAGGTAGCCGACGAGATATTGGCATCAGGAAAGCGATAGACACGGGTGACAGTTTTTTTTATTAAATCGTAAAGCGTCACTGAGCGCCGACCATGTTTGTTTCGGTGCACGACAGAAAGAGAAACATTGGCAGGGCTTATCTTCACGTCTTCAATGCTGTCTCTATATACGCTTAGGAGCGACATGCTACGATTGTTATACAGTTCACTCCTGTCGAAATGAACGGTGTAAAACGAATAGTTGTCAAAGCCAAGAGGTGTTTGTTTCTGAGCCAGGCTTGTCAGGTGCTGCGATGGCTTGTCTGCTTCATCGATGCAAAAGGCCGACAGGGGGCATAAAAGCATGACGGGGAGAAGGAAAAAAGAATGTTTCATCGTGAGGAGATGTTTGTTAGATGGTTGTTTTTCGCCTGTAGTACTCCCTCTACGCGGCAATGATAGCTTTTATGTTACAGGAAACAAAAGAGACGTGGGAGTCAGTTCCTCCGCGCCTATCCCTGTAGTCAGGCTCTCGCATTGCCCCTTCTCAAGAATAAGCAACGCAAGACAGCCCACGCCGAATGATATTATATAACGCCCCGCTTTCGCCGGCTCCTGAATAATATCATGTGCCGCGAAAGGTTAGGATATAATACATCCACGCGGACGCTTTTGTTGCATTACCGCTGTGAGAAGTTTCAAATTTGCGAGATTTGACTACACAGGCAGGTAACGTTCAGAAAACGTCCTTTCCTTTCAGCTGTCCTTACAAACGGTCTGCTCAGCCTAAGGATTCCATCAATGTCTTTGACAAGAGCGCCGCAGCCAGGGCGACATCTTTTGTCAGGTTGCAAATTTATGAAGTTTTGTCGATACTGACAAATAATTTGAGAAAAAAAATTCCACAGTTTATCAACAGACTTTTCCACAGACAAGACCGCCTGTGGCAGCCCGATAGGATAGGTGAACAAGAAAGGGCCGAAACACTATGGAAAGTGTTTCGGCCCTGATAGGTTCCTACAAATTGGCTTTTAGAAGTAGTAGGCTACGCCTATCTGCCAGGAGTTGCTCTTGAGGTTGCCAGTGACGACTTCCTTTGCCAGCTGTGTGGTGGCTGTAGAGGCGGAGTTGAGGATCTGGCTGAGTGAGTATTCGCCGGTCTTGCCCAGAGCCATGTTGTAGCGTCCATAGACCTCGATGTGCTTGAGCAGCGTGGCGCCTACAGAGAAGTTGAGCGACAGGTTAGACGACTTGAGCGAGTATCCTCCCAGGTTCAGTGGGCTGTTGTCTGTCGGGTTGATGATAGAGCCGAGCGACCAGTTTTTGTCGCCGACGTTGAAGCCGAACTGCGGTCCGACGGCGGCGTGAACGGAGGCCATGCTGCCCAGTCCGAGGCTGTAGCGCACGTTGATGGGCACGTTGATGTACTGCTGCTTGACGGTTTCGTCCACCACGTCGGTGCCGTTGGTTGTGGCGCCTTTGAAGCTGCGCTGGTCATAGACGACCGAGGCGTCGAGGGCCAGGCCAACGATGGGCACGGTGAACTTCACCTTCGGTCCGATGAAGAAGCCGCTGCGGTTGTCCTTGGCCAGGGCATCGCCGCTGAACTTCATGTCCGTGATGTTGACACCGCCGGTGAGACCCCAGCTGAACTGTGCCTGAGCGGGCTGTGAGGCAGAGAGAGCCACCACAGCGAGGATAGCTGTCAGAATCTTTTTCATAGTGTGTTGTTTTTTGGGGGTTATGTTGTTGTTGTTTGTTTTTTGGGGGGTGGGGTGGTTTGGTGGACTGCACCAATGGCGCAGTTTACCGGACCCTGACGGGTGCATGGGGCGTGGGCGTGGGGCGTCAGTGTCTCTGCCTGCGCACGCTGATGCGTCCGCTTGAGGCTGAGGCTGATGAGCTGCTGCGCTTTCGTGCGGCCCTTGCCGAGCCAGAGCCGTTTCTGTCAGCTCTTGCTGCAGCCTTGGCAGCTGCTTTCTCGGCTTTCTCCCTCTCGCGGGCCAGGCGTCGTGCCTCTTTTGGGTTGAGCTTGGCTATAGAGTCGATGGCCAGGGCGGTGCTGTCTTTCTTCTCGGGCTGCAGCGTACTGCCGAAGAGCCCTTTCCTGAACTCCTGCAGCTCGGCCTCTATGCGGTCTTGTTCCTTGCGCATGGCCGAGTCGGTGGGGCAGTATTGCGCCAGGGTCTTTCCCAGCATGTTATTGGTCTTGTATATCTTGCCCTTGTAGCGGTTCATGGTGAAATAGTCGTCCATGGACATTGTTGCCGCGTTGTTCAGGTTGCTGGTCATGATGGTCTGTCGTGAGAGAAACGGTTCCAGGTCGCTGTATTTGATCCAGAAGAGCGGATATTTCGAGGCTTCGCCTCCGAAGTCGTCTTCGCGCATCATGACCGGGCAGAGGGCCAGCACCTTGATATGGAATGCAGCGTTCTGCTGGTCGTAGTATGCCGACTCCTTGATGTAGTACATCTTCACTTCGGCCGAAGGAATGTCGCTGTTGTCCACCTGCAGTTTTCCGCCTTTTTCCTCGTAGAAGATGTGGTAGTTGTCGAGCACGGTTTTCATCTCCACGCGTGCCGCCGGTTCGAACGACTCGTTGCCGTCGAGTCGGTATTCATAGACGGGAATGTATCCGTTCAGTGCCAGTTTGAAGGCGTAGGTGAACAGGTTGAGCTGTCGTCCTATCGGTTCGACGGGGTAGTAGAGTCCGCTGTTCTGTTCGTCTTCGAGGTTCAGTTCGCGGTAGATGTCCCGTCGCCACACCACGTCTTCCGGCATGTCGATGGCTGTCGGGTAGCTTATCTGCATGCGTCTGGTCATCTGCTGTGCGCCGTTCTGTTTCTGCTGTGCGCCGTTCTGTTTCTGCTGCTGTGCTGCCTGTGGTCGCCGGTTTTTCGGCTGTGCGTTAGCCACGAAGAGCGAAGCGTGCAGTGTGAGCAAGGTAATGGTCGCCCACAGCTTAATATTTAATGTTTCATGTTTCATATATAATGTTTCATGTTTCATGTTTCATCACTTGACTATGACCTCCATAGCTCCCTGCAGTGTCCGTTCCATTCCGTCCGGTCCTACGGCGTTGACGCGTGTTATGTAGAATCGTCTGTTTCGCTGCAGTTTTCTGAAGGTGTCTTTCTGCCGTGCGGAGAAGCGGTTTCCGTCTGACACCATAGGCACGGCGTTGCCCATATTGTCGTAGAAGACGGTCTCGAATGCCTTTACCTGGAAGGCAATGTCGAGTATGCCGTCGTCGATGGCAGCTCCGAGTGTCTCTATAGCCATGAGCTGTGCCTTTGCCATGCCCCCACCTTTATATCTTATGGGGTTGTTGTGTTCGTCTTTCATGGCGATGAATGGTGTCGGGTCTGGCAGTCGTCTGACGCGGAAGGTGAACTGTCCCATCTGCTGTGCCCGTCCGGTGTTGGTGCTGCTGACGGTGATGATGGCGTCTTGTCCCACCTTGGCCGGCCGTGCTATGTATTTTCCGGGTCCTGTGGGTGTCAGTGTTCCGCCTGTCATGGTGGCCTGTATTTTGTTGATGGGCACGCCGGGCACAGATATGCTGATGGGGTTGTTGTATCCGGCGTAGAGCATGTTCATCAGGTCGGCCGAGACGGTAGCCGACGGATCGACCACGGAGTATTTCTGTTCGAAGTCTCGTCTCAGCCGGTCGCCGTTGCCGTTGACGGTCTCGATGTATCCTGCCAGTGTGAAGTCGCCTGTGCGGTTTGTGAGCACCTCGTAGATATTGTCCTTGAGGTCCATCTTTTTTCCGCCTATATAGACATCTGGTGTCTGTGTGGTATCGACGGCAGCCATGACTATCCTGGCCGAGAACTTGTCGCCGCGTACGATGGTCTGCGAGTTAGGTATGACGAAGGCGTTTAGCGAGTTGACGCGTATGTCTTTCACGTCGATGTTTGTCTCCAGCTCGTGCAGCACCTCGCCTTCGGCGTATCTGACGTCGTTCTGCAGTTTAGACAGCAGTGTGACGGCAGCGCTTGCCGGCATGGCCTCGAACATATACTCCTGCCAGTTTTTTCCGAGCACCCCGGCCGGGACGTCTGTCGAGAGGTTGCTGGCAATGATTTGCTTCATCTTTGGGTCGTCGATGAGCTGCAGTATGCGGTAGCGGAAGTGGTTCACGGCATCGTACAGTTCGCCTCCGCGTCCCTTTCCCGGTGCGAGCATCACCTGGTTGGCTGCTTCAAGGTCCTCCTTGTTACGCAGGCTGCGCGGGTTGGCGTTGCTGCCGTCGGCCTCGCGTGCAATGGCCATTTTCAGTTCGTCTGCCAGGTTGTAGAGTGTTGAGCTGAGTCTTTTCACCATCATGGCTTTGTCGTACCAAGCTTTCACCTTCTGCGGGTTGGCCTTCATCTGTGCCTCAAAGTTGTCGTATATGGCATCGTTTTGTTTTTCGGCGTTGCCTGTGGTGCGTGTGAGGCTCTCCTCCACGATAGAGAAGCCGTTGAGCACCTCGTTAGAGACGTTCAGCGCCAACATCGCCATCAGCACCACATACATGAGGTTGATCATCTTCTGGCGAGGGGATACCTTTCGTTTCTTTATTGCCATTTCTTTTGGGAGATGGGGTGGGATAGGGTAGGGTGGATTATGTTATAGCTTATGCTGTGGGTGAGGCGGGTGTGGTGGGTGAGGTGGGTGCTGCCGGTATGGTCACGGTCATGGCCTTTATCATGCGGGTGTAGATGTCGTTCAGCTGTTGTATCTGTTCGGCCATGCGCTGTGTCTGCATGACAATCTGGTCCTGTGTGCCCATCTGCTGTGAGGCCCCTTTGAGCTGCAGTTCGTATATCTTTGTTATTCCGGTCAGTGTGCGGTTCAGGTTCTCTATCTCCTCGCTGTTGCGTGTCAGGTGCTGACTGTATTCGGCCAGCTGCTGCAGTGTTTCTGTCAGTTCGCGCAGCTGTTCGACGAAGCCCTTGGTGGCCTGCTCCATTTCCTCACCGTCTATCTGCGGCATGTTGGGTGCAGCCGTTCCGGAGCCTATGATGATGGGTCCGTGCGCGCCGCCTTCTGCCATGCCGGGTGTCAGAGTGCCTGTAGCCGGTGTGTCGGGTGTGCTGTCTGCGGCCTCCCCGCTGTGGTATGTGCCCTGCGCTGCTCCGCCTATGATGACGGGTCCGCCTGTAGCCATGCCGCCTGCCACGTTGCCTGCCATGCCGCCTGCTATGCCTGCTGCCACGTTGCCTGTGCCACCTTCAGCTTCGTTGTTGCCGATGATGTTTCCATTGTCGGTGCCTGCGAGTTCGTCGAGCTGCACATGTGTGGGCAGGTCTTTGCCGTCTTCGGTCTTGTCGAAGGGACGGTCGAAGCCCGAGATGAAGAAGACGAACACCTCTGTTCCCATTCCGAGGAAGAGCCAGAAGTTGGCGCCCGGCAGGTGTGTCAGTTTGAACAGTGCGCCCAGGATAACGATGGAGGCGCCCCAGCTGTAGGCGTAGTTCATGAACGTCTGCCCCGGCACGCTGTCGAGCCATTTCTGCAGGCGATATATCACGTTGTATTTGCTATATTTAGTCATCCCACGATTTAGGTGTTAGTTGTTTGGTTGTTTAGTTGTTTAGTTGTTTAGTTGTTTGGTTGTTTAGTTGTTTGGTTGTTTAGTTGTTTGGTTGTTTGGTTGTTTAGTAAACTTAAAAACTAAAAAACTTAAAAACTAAATAACTAAAAAACTAAAAAACTAAAAAACTATCAGTTCTTATTTTCTTTTTTTGCTTCCTTTGACCTTTGTGCTAGAGCTGTTAGCCAGCGAGCGTACGCATCTGAATCCGATGTATGAGCGTGGCTGGTTCTGATATTCGCTTGAGCGCCATGCAGCGCGTATGTAGCTCTCGGGGTCTTTCCATGAGCCTCCGCGCACACTTTTCTTCTTCAGTCGGTATGGGTCTTCCTTGGCCGCGTTGTATGCCAGTTGCGGGTTCAGGTCGTTCATGGCTTCCACTCCTGCTTCGGTGTATATGGTCGATGTCCATTCGGCCACGTTTCCGGCCATGTCGAACAGTCCGTTGCTGTTGGCGCTGTATATTCCCACCTTCGATGTGATGAGGTTTCCGTCTTTGGTATAGTTTCCGCCTTCGGGTTTGAAGTTTGCGAAGAAGCATCCCTCGCCGCTTGTTGCGTCCATTTTGTCCCAGGGGAACTCGCCTCCCTCGACGCCGCGTGCGGCGAACTCCCATTCGGCCTCTGTGGGCAGCCGGTAGCGTTGCACATATCGGGCAGCCGGTCCGAGTCCTTTCAGCAGGTAGTCTGTTCGCCAGGCGCAGAAGGCGTTTGCCTGTTCCCATGTTACTCCCACGACGGGGTAGTCGTTGTATGCCGGGTTAGAGAAATAGTTTCTCAGATACATCTCGTTGTCGGCGTTGGGGAAGTCGTTGACCCAGCATGTGGTGTCGGGATAGACATTTATTATATATGTGTTCAGGAAGTCCCACGGTCCTGACAGCTGTCGGTTGATGGTTTCGCGCACGATGTGTCCCTCGTCGTCGATGTATGCCGTGTCTTTCGATATCCACACCTGCTCGTTGGGGTCTGGCTGTATGTCGGTGTTCAGGTTTCGCTCTTCCGGGTTCAGCCTGTTCCGTCTGAGTGCTGCTGCCTGATAGTCATAGACCTCGTAGCGGTAGTTGAGTTGGCTGGCGTCCAGCATTTTCTCGCCCGTGACGGGGTTGACGACATAGATGCTTTCCAGAGCCCGCTGTTCGTCCTCGTTGGGTTTCTTTGGCAGTGCTTTCTTCCAGTTGAGGTGTGGCTTTACGGGGTCGCCATTTTTGTCTTCCTCGATTTTGTATGTCTCGTCGCCGCCATAGTTTGGGTCGGCCAGTCGTTCGCGCAGTATGGAGTCGCGCACATAGTTGACAAACTGCTTATATTCCGAGTTTGTTATCTCGGTGTCGTCCATCCAGAAGCCATCCACCGAGATGTCTCTCACCGGTGTCTGCTTTCCCCAGAGCGAGTCCTGCTTCTCTGTGCCCATCTTCAGGTGTCCGCGCTTGACGAGCACCATGCCGTATGGTGCCGGTTCGGCAAAGCTGCGTCCTGAGCTGCCCGTCAGCTCGCCCCCGTCCGCCATAGCCTTCTTGCCTCCGAAGCAGGAGGCCATCAGCACGGCTGCGGCCATGAGCGGCAGTGATATAGTCAGTATTCTTTTCATCTTATTAGCAATTACTCTATTCGTAACCTTCAGTTTTTACAGTATTCTCGGTGTTTGGTGTCTGTTTCTTCCTTTCTTTTTCAGGTCGATGTGTGTCTGATAGCCCACGAAGAGCTCGTGGCTTCCGTTGCCTATCCTGACGGCGCCGGTGTAGGCCTCGTAGCTGTAGCCGAAGATGACGCCGTGGAACAGCGCCCCGACGTATGCTGTGACGCTTATGGTGGGTGCATATCCCAGTGCAGCGTAGAGCATGGTGTTGTCGTGGGTGTATGTCATGCGGCATGTGCAGTCCACTCGCCAGCCCACCTCGTCGGTCCTGGCCAGCACTGATGGCTGCAACGATAATAACGGCGTTCTGAGCTTTATATTGCCTCCTGCGGTGAGATAATAGGCTCGTCCGACCTTCATTTCCGTTGTCTCGCCGATGAGTATGGTTGGTGCGGTGAGGTGCAGTGCCGAGGCACCGACATACCATCCGGGCCGCTGGTAGTATAGTCCGGCGCAGAGGTCCACGCCCGTGCCTTTGGCCTCGCCGGTGGCGAAGGCCGGGTCGCCCGCTGTCTCGATGTCCAGTTCTGAGCCGTTGAAAGTCTCGCTTATCAGCCCCGCCTGCAGTCCTATACTCATCGTTCCGCCGAAGAGCCGCGGCTTGTAGGCATACTGCACGGACAGTTTCTGGTGGCGGAACAGACCTATCTGGTCGTTCACTATCTGCAGTCCGGCCCCGTGGCGGCTTCTGAGCAGCATGAACGGCATGTCGGCCGAAACGTACATGGTTCGCGGGTTGTGCTCGAATCCGGCCAGCGTCATATTGTATGCGCCCGCCACGTTTATCACGTCGCGCTTGCCCACAGAGGCAGGGTTGAACGCGGTCTCCATCGCCCAGTAGTGGCTGAACGACGGGTCCTGCTGTGCCAGCGCCCTCTCGGGGCATAGCGTGGCGGCAAGACAGATGGTTGAGGCAAGGCGCAGTTTCACTCTGATTATAACGTCCTCATGCGTAGTTTATTGCCCCTGGGCCAATTTAATGTGTGGCCCCGAGCAGTTTTTTTTCGTCCTACGGGCGGACAATTAGCGACAGCCGTTCTCCCGCCCGGGTACAAAACAGTCTCCGTTCAGGTACAAAACAGTTCAGCTCAGTTTTTTTGCCTACAGGCGAAAACCTGAAGGCGAAATCGGCATCAGCAAAATGTTGCGTGTTTGTTTTGCGTTTTGACATAATATCCATACCTTTGCTGGCGATAAGTGTATCAAAACACAATTTAGATTTTAGAATTAAGAGTTGTTGGCTGCGCCAATTAAGACTTTCAATTAAGAGTTAAGAGTTATCTCTTACAGCGATTAAGAATTAAGAGTTAAGAATTCGGCTATGTCTGACCAGCGTCTGTGGAACCGCAACTACTGCAAGGTAATGGCAGCCAACTTTGCGCTGTTCTTTGCCTTCTATGTGCTGACGCCGCTGCTGCCGCTCTATCTGAGCGAGCATTTCGGTGCCACGAAGGATGTCATCGGCCTGGTTCTGTCGGGCTATACTGTCACGGCGCTGCTGCTGCGTCCCTTCAGCGGCTATCTTGTCGATACCTTTCCGCGCAAGGCGGTGCTCATGGTGTGCTTCGCGAGTTTTTCCGTGTTCTTTGCCGGCTATCTGGCCGCCTCGACGCTGCTGCTGTTCACCATTGTGCGCACGCTTCACGGCGGTCCCTTCGGCGCTCTGACCGTGGCCAACTCTACCGTGGCCATCGACGTGCTGCCCTCGCAGCGGCGCACCGAGGGCATAGGCTATTATGGCCTGAGCAACAACCTGGCCATGGCCATCGCCCCGACGGTGGGCATCTTCATCTACCGCCTCACCCACAGCTTCGACCTGCTGTTCTGGATAGCCCTGGTGCTGGCCTGCTGCGGCTGGGCCGTCGATGCCACGGTGCGGCTGTCGCCGCGCGCCACCGTCGGCGGCAGGCGCAAGCTGTCGCTCGACCGCTTCTTCCTCGTGCGGGGCTGGCTGCTGGGTGTCAACATGGTGGCTTTCGGCTTCAGCTTCGGCGTGCTGAGCAACTACCTGGCCATCTACGGCAAGGAGCAGCTGGGCATCACCGGCGGCACCGGCACCTACTTCATGCTCTGCTCGCTGGGGCTGATGCTCTCGCGGCTGCAGGGCGGAGCCGCGTTGCGCCGTGGACTGGTCACCCGCAACGCCGCCCACGGCATGGTCATCTCGCTCTTTGGCTACACCGTCTTCATCCTTGTGCCCACGCTGGCCGGCGTGGTGCCTGCGCTGCGCTCTGAGCTGGTCATGTCGGCGGCGTTCTATGGCTCGGCCTTGCTCATCGGCCTGGGCAACGGCCATTTGTGGCCCGCCTTCCAGAACATGACCATCAGTGTTGCGCCGAACAGTCAGCGCGGCACGGCCAACTCCACCATACTCATCTCGTGGGACATAGGCATGGGCCTGGGCATACTGCTGGGCGGCGTCATAGCCGAGCACCTGGGCTATGCCGCCGCCTTCTGGACCGTGGTCTTGGTCAACCTGTCGGGTGTGCTGACCTTCTTTGCCCTGACGCGTCGCTTCTTCCTCGGCCGCAACCTCAACCCTGGCGTGAGCTGAGCTTTGCGCCAGCCATCACGATGCGTATCTCGTCGTAGCTCACGTCGGGCGGGCACAGCTCTTTCACGGCCGTGGTGCCGGCGTCGGTGCCCACGCTGGCGATGGCCTTGCGTATGGCCGCCAGATGGTTGTCGGGCACCAGCTCGGCAGGGTTGAGCTTGCCCTCGGCCACATAGCGCGTCAGATGGCCTATGACGGTGCCCGTGGTCAGCCCGCGCTCGTGGGCTATCATGTCGGGCTTCATGCCCTGACGATACATCTGGTAGCTTGTCTCCCATGTCTTGGGCTTTGTCTCTTTCGGAGCTTTCTGTTTCTTCGCCTTCGTGCTGCCGCTCTCCAGAGCGTCGAGTATGGACATCTGCTTCTCTCTGAGGTAGCGCTTCACGGTGAAGCCCTGCTCTGCCACCCTGGTCAGCAGGTAGCGCTGCGAGAGCCATGTCTGTCGCTCGTCGGGCAGGGCGGTGGCAAGGCGGTGTTGGGCCTGCTTGTTGTTGGTCTCCACCTTGGCCGTCAGCGACAGTGGCTGCTCAAGCAGCCGGTCGAGCGTGGTGGCGAAATAGCTGGCGCTGCGCTTCACCCTGTCGAGGAAGGCAGGCTCGTGCAGGGCGTCGTAGGTCATGGTCTGTATGTGCTGCCGCCATTTGTCCGCCACCTCCGTCACCTGCAGCCTGAGTGCCGTCAGGGCCTGTTCGTGCATCTGCTTCAGCTGTGCCTGGCTGCGGAAGAAGTATTCGGCAAAGATGCGCACCATCGTCTCCTGCTGGTAGTAGATCGTGCGGAAGTCGAACAGCGAGAGCAGCAGGTGCCGCTCGTACTCCTGCTTGAGCCGCGGCAGCTCGCTGATGCTGCGCTGCGCCTCGGCCTCCTGCTGCGCCGTGTATGTGTCCACCTGGCTGTCGTTGATGATGGCGGCAGGCGTGAGCGGCGTGGCCAGTACCAGGCCCTCTATCGAGCGGCAGCGGCTCAGCGCCACATAGACCTGTCCGGGTGCGAAGGCCAGTCCGGCGTCGATGATGGCGCGGTCGAAGGTCAGCCCCTGACTCTTGTGTATCGTTATGGCCCAGGCCAGTCTGAGGGGCCACTGCCGGAACGTGCCCTGCACCTGTGCCTCTATCTCGCGCGTCTGCTCGTTCAGCGTGTAGCGCGTGTTCTCCCACAGCATGGGCTCGACGTTGATGGAGCTGTCGCAGCCCTTGCACGACACATGTATCTGCCGGTCGTCGGCGTAGGTCACACGGCCTATCAGCCCGTTGTAGAACTGTCGGGCGGCCGAGGGGTCGTTCTTTATGAACATCACCTGTGCCCCCGGCTTCAGCACCAGCGTGGGTGCCGTGGGATAGGCATACTCAGGGAAGGTGCCCTCCACCTGGGCCACATACTGGAAGGCGCGTCCCGGCAGCTTGCGCAGCTCCGTCTCGTTGTAGTAGTCGGCCCGCTGGTTGTGGGTGGTCAGCCGGATATACTGCTCATCGGGGCGCGGCACGAAGTCGGGCCGGCAGCGCGCGTTGAGCGCTGCCACCGCCTGGGCCGTGGGGTGGCCGCTGCGCACCTGGTTCAGCAGGTCGATGAAGCGGCTGTCCTGCTGCCTATAGACGTGGGTGAGCTGTATGGTGACATAGTCGGTCTGCGCCAGGGCTTTCGAGCCGAAGAAGTATGGCGTGTCGTAGTATGGCTTCAGCAGGCGCTCGTCCTCGGGCGTGACGACGGGCGTGAGCTGTGCCAGGTCGCCTATCATCAGCAGCTGCACCCCGCCGAAGGGCTGGTAGTGGTCGCGGAAGCGCCGCAGCACGCTGTCGATGGCGTCGAGCAGGTCAGACCGCACCATCGATATCTCGTCGATGATGAGCAGGTCTATCGACGCTATCACCTTTCGCTTGTCGCGGCCGAAGTCGAAGCGGCTGTCGGTCTTCGTGCCCGGTACGAAGGGCGACAGCGGCAGCTGGAAGAACGAGTGGATGGTCACCCCGCCGGCGTTGATGGCTGCCACGCCCGTCGGGGCCACCACTATGCTGCGCTTGCGCGACTTGCTGACCACCGTCTTGAGGAAGGTGGTCTTGCCGGTGCCAGCCTTGCCGGTGAGGAAGATGCTGTGGCCCGTGTTCTCAACAAAGTCCCAGGCGGTGCGCAGCTCGTTGTTTCTCTCCATGATAATTCTAAAAATCCAAATTGCATGAATAGTGCAGTCTATATCAGCGTGACCAGCAGCGGTATGGTGACCATCGAAAGCAGGGTTGTGACAAACGTTACCTCGGCCATGAGCGTGGTGTCGCGGCCGTAGCGCAGGCATAGTATGGTGCCGTATGTGGCTACGGGCATGGCTATGACCACCGTGTTGATGCCCACCACGAAGCGCTCGAAGCCCAGCATCAGGCAGAGGTAGTGCATGGCCACCGGCAGCAGCACCAGGCGCAGCACGCTGGTGGCGTGCACGGCGGGCGTGCCTGCCAGCGAGCGCAGCGGCAGGTGCGACATCGACGAGCCGATGATGAGCAGGGCCGCCGGCACGGTGATGTTGCCTATCATGGCCAGCGGCTCGCTGACAAAGGCCGGTATGTCTGTCACACCGAGGGCCACGATGAGCATCGCAGCGTAGGCCGCAAGCATGGGCGTGCCGTAGAGCACCTTGCGGTTCAGCTTGGCCCGCGGGGCGGCAGAGCCGCCCGTCACGAGCATCGTGCCCACGGTGAATACGGCAAACGTGTTCACCACGTTCAGCACGGCGGCATAGAACACGGCCTGCGAACCGAAGATACTGGCCACGACGGGATAGCCCATGAAGCCCACGTTGCCAAAGATCATGGCGAAAGCCAGCACACCGCGGTCGGCTGCGTCCTTGGCCAGCAGACGGCACAAGACAAGGGCCACGGCCGTCAGCACGACGTATGTAAACAGGCTGACGGCCAGCAGGGGCAGGATGAAACGGCGGTCGGGCAGCTCGCCGCTCATGGCCGACGACAGAATGAGCGCCGGACAGCTGATGTCGATGACCAGCTTCGAGAGGCGCTTGTCGAATATGCCGCCCATATAGCCCAGCCGACCGGACACATATCCCACCACGACAATGGCAAAGAGCGTAAACATTACGGTGTACATCTGGAAACGTTGTTTTGTTACGCGGCTTTTATATAAACTTGTGGTTCTTTCACTGCTTTGCAGTAGGAGGCGACGTGAGACACGTCGCCTCCTGCTTTCGCGCTGCAAAGATAAGCAAAGTCTGGCAACTGACCAAATCAAAAGGCACACAACAAAATAGAATGGCGTGGTTCTTGGCAGAGTGGCAGGAAATGACTACCTTTGCGCCGCAAAAACTAAGCCATTCATGTTAAGATGAGTAAAGTGAAAAAAACAACATACGCCGCCCCCCGCGGTCAGCAGCCGACACCCCCTGCTGCCGAGACGATGGGCGTGCTGCCCGGCGGCCTGCGCGTTGTCTGCCACCGCCATGAGGGCCTGCCCGTGGTCTATCTTGGCCTGGCCGTGGGCGTGGGCTCGCGCCACGAGACAAGCGCCGAGGCCGGCATGGCCCACTTCTGCGAGCACATGGCTTTCAAGGGCACGCGCCGCCGCACAGCCATGCAGATCATAAACCGGCTGGAGGGCGTGGGCGGCGAGCTGAACGCCTTCACCACGAAGGAAGACACCGTGCTCTCGGCAGCCTGCGAGCGCCGGCACCTTGCCCGTGCCATAGAGCTGCTGACAGACATCGCCTTCGACAGCCAGTACCCGCAGCAGGAGATGGAGAGAGAGGTGGAGGTGATATGCGACGAGATAGACTCCTATCGCGACACGCCGTCGGAGCTGATCTACGACGAGTTTGACGACATGCTCTTTGCCCAGCACCCCCTGGGCCACGCCATTCTGGGCGATGCCGAGCAGCTGCGTGGCTACAGCCAGCAGCAGCTGGCAGCCTTTGCCCGCCGGCACTATCGGCCAGAAAACGCCGTGCTGTTCTGCTGGGGCGACGTGACGATGAGCGACCTGGGCCGCGTCAAGGCAACAAAGCCCGCTCTGCCCACAAAGCCCACGGTCCCCCCACCCGCGACAATCTCCGCCCCCACACCGGGCGTCGTCCGGAGGCAGCTCGGCACACATCAGGCCCACGTCATGGTGGGCTGCCGTGCCTGCGCGCGGGCGTCGGCAGACAGACCGGCCCTCTACCTCCTGAGCAACGTGCTGGGCGGGCCGGCCATGAACGCACGCCTCAATGTGGTGCTGCGCGAACGCCGCGGACTGGTATATACCGTCGAGAGCTCGCTGGCCTGCTATGCCGACACGGGGGCATGGACCACATACTTGGGCTGCGACCAGGGGGACACGGAGCAGTGTCTGCGACTGGTCAGGCAAGAGGTGGACCGCCTCTGCCAGCACGCCATGACAGAACGCCAGCTCGCGGCGGCACGCCTGCAGCTGCACGGACAGTTGGCGCTGGCGCGGCAGAACACGGAGCAGATGGCCATTGAGATGGGGCGCTCCGTGCTGCACGAGGGACAGCCGCGCTCCATAGACAGCTTCCTCGGGCAGGTGGACCGGCTCACGCCGTCAGAGCTGCAGGACGTCGCCCAGCGCTATCTTGACCCCAAACGCCTGATGACGCTGATATATACATAGAAGCTCTCAGGCATACCCATCATACCCACTATACCCACCCACTACCCCCACCATACCCACCAACACCCAAAAGAAAACACAATGCTCCCTATAAAAGAATCTGACATAGAAATCATGGCGCCCGTAGGCTCATGGGAGAGCCTGGCCGCCGCGCTGAGGGCCGGTGCCGATGCCGTCTATTTCGGCGTGGGCCGTCTGAACATGCGCAGCCACTCGGCCGGCCGCTTCACGACGGACGACCTGCGTCGCGTGGCCGAAGAGTGCCGGCGCTGCGGCGTCAAGACCTATCTGACGGTCAACACCATCGTCTATGACGGCGAGCTCGACGAGATGCGCAGCATCATTGCCGCCGCACGCCAGGCGCAGGTGACGGCCGTCATAGCAAGCGACGTGAGCGTCATGCAGGAGTGCCGCCGACAGAACATGGAGGTGCACCTGAGCACACAGCTCAACATATCCAACGTCGAGGCTCTGAGCTTCTATGCCCAGTTTGCCGACGTTGTCGTGCTGGCACGCGAGCTGACACTCGACCAGGTGGCCCAGATACACCGACAGATAGCCGAGCGCCACATCTGCGGACCGTCGGGGCGAGAGGTAAGGATAGAGATGTTCTGCCACGGGGCACTGTGCATGGCCGTCAGCGGCAAGTGCTACCTGTCCGTGGACAACACCCTGCGCTCGGCCAACCGCGGACAGTGCATGCAGCTCTGCCGGCGCTCATACACCCTGACCGACACCGAGACAGGCACACAGATAGACATCGACCGGCAGTACCTCATGTCGCCCAAGGACCTGAAGACCATACGCTTCCTCGACCGCATGCTCCAGGCCGGCGTGCGTGTGCTGAAGATCGAGGGCAGGGCACGGCCCGCCGAGTATGTCAAGACCACCGTGGAGTGCTATCGCGAGGCTGTCAGCGCCGTGCTCGACGGCACCTTCACCGAGCAGAAGAAAGATGCCTGGGACGAGCGACTGGCACGCGTCTTCAACCGTGGCTTCTGGGACGGCTACTACCTGGGCCAGCGCTTGGGAGAGTGGAACGAGGGCTACGGCTCGCGCGCCACGGAGCAGAAAGTCTTCATCGGGCGCTGCACCAACTATTTCTCGCGACTGCAGGTGGCAGAGTTCAGCGTCCAGGCCGCCAATTTCCGGCAGGGCGACCGCCTGCTCGTGACAGGACCCACCACGGGCGCCCTCTATCTTGACGTCACCACCATACACGACGACCACGACTTCATCACTCACACCCGGCAGGGCACGCTCGTCTCCGTGCCCGTGCCGCAGAAGGTGCGGCGCGGCGACATGCTCTTCCGCATCGACCAAGGCTGACGTTGTTTAGTTTTTGAGTTTTTGAGTTTTTTAGTTGTTTGGGCGTTTGGGCGTTTGGTTGTTTTAAAAATGATTGTTGTTTGGTTGTTTGGCCCCGGAGAGTGCCGTCACTGCACCTTCGATGTCATCTCGTTGCGCACACCTTTGTAGCTGGTCAGGAAAGCCTTGGCCGAACCGAAGTTGAGGTTCATGTCCAGACGCACGGGTATGTGGTTCAGGTCGTCGGTTATCCAGAAGCGTATCAGCTCGCGGTTCTTGCCTTTCTCGTTCTGCATGAACGAGAACACCACGCAGCGGAACTTCTCGCCGCTGTCCATCTTGAACGTTTTCTTGCCCATGTATTTCAGCCACGAGTTGCTCAGGTCGCTTGCGTCGCTGATGGGCATGGGCAGGATGTCGCCCTCGCTCATAGAGGACGAGTCGAAGTTGCGCGCCCGGAGGAAGATGCTCATCATGTCGTAGATGCAGTCCTTATACTCCTTGTCGCTCCAGAGGTGTTCGCCGTGCGATGTCACCTCGTGGCGCCGCAGGTGGCAGTGGCCTCTCGGGTAGCTGAACCACAGTTCGTCGGCATAGTATCGCTTGCCCTCGTGGGCTCCTTTGCGGAAGTAGAGTGGTGTCAGGTCGGCGTAGCTGCAGTATGACAGCAGCGTGTCGCGCATGACGAAATACTTGTCCAGGCGCGGGTTGCCCGACGTGAGCAGGTCTGCACGCCACGCCTTCTGCCCCTGGAAGCTGTCTATGCGCGTGGTCATTCGTGCCGTGCCCACGCGGAACCAGATAAACTGCCAGTTGAATTTCAGCACATAGTCCAGCCGCTCGCCGTCGCCAAAAGCCTTGTTGTCTATGCCGCATTGTGCCTGCTGAGCACCTGCGGTCAGCGTCACAAGCGCCGTCAGCATGAAAATCAGCCTCTTCACTTTATACATTGTACATTAAAGATTAAAGATTAAACATTAAACATTAAAGATTGTCGGCAAAAGTAAGAAAAGTGGCGGAAAATATATACCTTTGCGCCGAAATTTTATATTTATTATCGAAAATTGAACATTGAATAACATAACATTCACACATATCTTGCGCCCCGTGCTCGGCGTGGCCTACGGTCTGTTGCTGGCCTACGGTCTATATTTCGTGGCGCGCGTGGCTTTCCTGGTTGAGAATTTGCCCCTCTTCTCGGGCAGCCTGGGGCCCGAGCGCTGGGCCGACCTGGCGTGCGGCTCGCTGGTGTTCGACACGTCGGCCATCATGCTGACGCACATACCCTTCGTGCTGCTCATGCTGCTCACACCCTGGCGACGCGTGGCGTGGTGGGTGTATATGGCGGTCAACGCCGTGGCGCTGGCTGTGGGCCTGGCCGATGCCGTCTATTTCAAATACACCATGCGTCGCACCACGACCACCGTGTTTCAGGAGTTTCAGCACGAAGGCAACCTCTTTCAGGTGGTGTCGGCAGAGCTTCTGGCCCACTGGTATCTCGTCGTGCTGTTTGTGCTCGTCG
>JAILBT010000098.1 GCA_024680755.1 Prevotella sp.
CGGTTGGCGAAGGTGGGAAGCCTGCTGTAAGTGACCTTTCAGTTCGGCATCTTACCATTCCTGAAGAGCCACGAGGACTATGTTCAGGGCTTAAGGTGAAGGGTATTGCCAAGGGTGCCTTCTCGGGGTGTTCTTCATTGCTGGGCTTGTCTTTACCGGAAACCATTACAACGCTTGACGACGAGGCTCTGGAAGGTTGCGACAACCTGCTGGCACTTCGGTGGAACGCTGAAAAGGCATTGCCAACAGAGGCATTGTCTGATGTTTACGCCACGAACCCCAACTTCCTGCTATATGTGAAGGACAAGGCTTATGCGCCCACCGACATAAAGAATGTGGTCGTGAATGGCACAGCAGAAACCGTCATTCTGTCCGAGGCTAACAGTGGCAACAGTTTTTATTGTCCATGGCCATTCACAGCAAAGAGCATACAACTGACACACCGTTATGGTATGACATCAGGCTACCAGACCTGTCAGGGGTGGGAGACGATAGCCTTGCCGTTTGACGTGACAGCCGTATTCTCCGACACGGGGGCAGAACTCGTTCCGCGTAACACGTGGACACGTGGCGACATGCGACTTCCTTTCTGGCTTTACGAGCAGACTGCCGATGGATGGCAAGCAGCCAGTGCGATAAAGGCAAACGCACCATACATCATCTCTATGCCCAACAATGTTGAGCATTATGACCAAGAATACAACATTAGCGGTGACGTCACATTCGTTGGGTCGAATGTCATGGTAAAAGCCTCCGACGACCTTGTGACAGGCCTGTATGGTCAGAGACGCCTCCTGCCCAGTTTCCAATACAAGGAAGCCGACTATGGTATCTATGCCCTGAATGTAAGCAACCTATGGTATCAACACCCCTCTGGTACATACCTGCCTGGCAGCACCTTTATTCGAGCCCTGCGTCCTATCCACCCCTTCGAGGCCTACATGACATTTGAGAGTGGCAATGCCCCGGCGTATATACCGCTGTTTGACGACGGTGAAGTCATGGGCATCAGAGACGCTCTACGCCAGATGGACAGGAAACCGTCGAACAAGAACAACAAGGTTTACGACTTGCAGGGACGCCACGTGAGTAAAGACAGGTTGCCTAAGGGATTGTATGTCACTGGCGGCAGGAAGGTGGTGATACAATAAATATCCCGACAAGGTAAGCCAGCACGCCGACCGGTTGCTGCTTGTTGGCATCAGCTACGACCGCCAGACGAAGCTGCACGACTGCCGGATAGAGCAGCTCAATCTGTTAGAAAACTTTAAAACAACTATCCACCTGTAGAATCGAATATTTTCGGGCAAAAAACAAATGGCGTAGAAAAACGCCATTCTGAGGCATGTTTCATATAGCTCTGTACAACAGATAGTTAACAAAATAAAGCTCTTTTTGCCTTGCAACGGAGGCCCCGCCGCAGCGCAACGGAGGCTCCGTTACAACCCAACGGGGACACTGTTACACCGTGGCGGAGGCCCAGTTGCGATGGAATGGAAAAGCCGTCGGCGCGCACAGCGGCAATTGCCCGTTGGACTGTGGCACATATTTTCACAACCAACAGGTCTTTTCCTCTCTAAAAGTGCAGAAAACTCTGCGAAAAAATAATCAATGAACGAAGAATTATTATAAATTATTCGTAACTTTGCAGTGCCAAACCAAATGAAATGGATAGAAGTATGGAGGAGACAAAGACTGTAAGAAAAGTGGTAGAAGTGACCGACACTCCAATTGAAACGGTTGGTGGTCGCAAGCTCATCCGGCGGGTGGAAAAAATTTTGATGCCCAATGGACGCTATCGTTACCCCGTCACCTATATCGATAAGACACCAGGCTTTAGGGTTATTTCGCGTGAGGAATGGCAGGCATCACGCATTCCCAGTCATCCAGTCATCAAACTGACGCTATGAACGACGACGGCTATCCCTATACCTTTGTCGGCATAGACACCACGAAAAGTGATGCCTACCAGATGGACACGCTGGTATATCGCTTCGAGTCTGCGAAGTCCGGACACCATTATGTGGTTCATGTAGAGAGGTATCTGCACGACCTGCATTGCGTGAAGTTCTTCGATGACACCACAGACGACGGAACGGGGAAGTTCTGCCAACTGTCCAACACGCATGAGCCACGGGCTATTTTCCGCACGGTTGTAGAGATAGCCCTTGACGTGCTTCGCAACAATCGCAAGGCATCGTTCATGTACATTGGTGCAGTAGACAAAAAGGACAAGCTGAGCCAGCCAACAAGAAGATACCGCGTGTACAAACAGTATATGGCAGATTTCGACCTGCACGAATGGTTTGAGCCTGCTGACTTTGAAGAATACTCCATGTGTGTGTTGACCAATCGCGAGGCCATGCCGACGCTTGACGATCGAATGGCATTCTTGAACAATATTCTCGTTTTTGCCAATAGCGCCATAGAATAGATGCTCTTCGCCCTTACAGCAGCGGTGCCAGCAGACGTGCCACGCTCTCCAGGAAACGCACGCCAAAGCTGGGCCTCATGCGGCTGCGGATGCGGGCCAGTTGCACCGACTTTTGTTCGTCGTGGACATACATCTGGCGAATCTGGCGCGCCACCACATTATTATATATAAATGTGTTGGCCTCGAAATTGTTTCCCAGTGAACGGAAATCGATGTTCGAGCTACCTATGGTGCACACGTCGTCGTCGGCCACCAGCAACTTGCTGTGGAGGAAACCGCCGCGATACAGTTCTACCTGAACGCCGGCCTGAGCCACCTGGCGAAGGTAGGAGCGTGAGGCCCAGTCGGTGAAAGGAGCGTCGCTGCTGAGCGGCACCATCAGGCGCACGTCAACGCCGGCGGCAGCGGCGTAGGTCAGCGCCGACAGTATCGACTCGGTGGGAATGAAATAGGGAGTCTGGATATAGACATACTGGCGGGCGGACATGATGACACGCAGCAGCCCCATCTCTATCACGGGCATGGGCGACGTGGGATTGTGCATGACGGTCTGCGCCAGGATGACTGCGGCGCTGTCCGGCTGGCTGCCTTCGGCGACCGAGGGATAGTAGCGCTTGTGGTTGATTAGCGTGTTGTCAACAAAATACCAGTCGATGAAGAAAGCACGCTGAACCGTCATGGCGGCAGCTCCGGTCAGTCGCAGCATGGTGTCGCGCCAAGGCTGAGTGCGCCCCTTGACATAGCGCAGGGCAAAGTTCATGCCACCGACAAAGGCTGTCTGGCCGTCGATGACAATCAGCTTGCGGTGGTTGCGGTAGTTGACGCTGCGCGTGAATACAGGCAGGCGCACCGGCATGAAGGCGCACACCTCTATGCCCTCCATGCGCAGGCGCTCGAAGAAATGGCGGCTCGTGTTCCACGAACCCACATCGTCGTAGATCAGCCGCACCTCCACACCCTGGCGCGACCGCGCTATCAGGGCATCGCTCAGCAGGCGGCCCAGGGCGTCGTCCTCCACGATATACATGTCGATGTGGATGTGGTGTCGGGCCTGGGCAATGTGGTGCAGCAGGGCAGGGAAGAACTCGTAGCCAGAGCTATACACCTGCACGTCGCGGCTCGGCATGGGCAACGCGCCATCCTGTCGGGCGAAGAAGTTGATCAGTGACTCGTGGCGCGTGGGCAGCTCTATCTGCTGGCGGCCGGCCTGCTGCTCAAGGAAGGCATCCATCTGCCGGCGAGACAGCTGGTCCAGGCTGCGACGGCTGATGATCTGCTTGCGGCGAGTGTTGAGACCAACCAGGACGTATGCCAGCAGCCCTGCCACCGGAACGACGTAGATGACAAGTATCCACGCAACCGTCTTGGCCGGCTGGCGGCAGTCGAGCAGAACATGCAGCATGGCAACGATGGCCAACACGTTGTATATGGCGAGAATCCACTCCATACGGCCGCGAAGATACGGCTTTTTCGCCAACGACACAACTTTTTCCTGCTTTGATAGCAAGATAGATGGTAATTTTTTTCAAAAACTTTTGGCTGTTACATTTGAAAAAAGTAACTTTGCAGCAGAAAAACACTTTTTCTGTGCAGCGTGATACCAGCGCAGCACACGCAACCTGAAATCCAATAACCTAAAAACATAAACATATTATTCATGAGCTCACTGAAATTCGAGAAAGCCGTGATGACCAACCTGCAGGAGTCGCTGCGGCGCGAATTGCTCCGAACCAACCGCTCTGGTGCCTACAGCAGCTCGACCATCGTCGATTGCAACACACGTAAGTACCACGGCCTGCTGGTGGTGCCCGTGCCCGAGATTGACGACGAGAACCATGTCTTGCTCTCGTCGCTCGATGCCACGGTGGTGCAGCACGGAGCAGAATTTAACCTCGGACTGCACAAGTACCAAGGCAACAACTACAGTCCTAACGGCCACAAGTACATCCGCGAGTTTGACATCACCATCGTGCCAACCACCACCTATCGCGTGGGAGGGGCCGTGCTGAAGCGCGAGACCATCTTCCAGGCATACGAGGACCGTATCCTGGTGCGCTACACGCTGGTCGAGGCCAATGCCCCGACAACACTGCGCCTGCGTCCCTTCCTGGCTTTCCGCAGCGTGAGGCAGTTTACGCACGAGAACTCTACCGCCAGCCGGGAGTATCACGAGGTGCCAGGCGGAATCAGGACGTGCATGTACCAGGGCTACCCCAACCTGTATATGCAGCTGAGCAAGAAGAACCAGTTTGTCTTCATGCCCGACTGGTATCGCGGCATAGAGTATCCAAAGGAACAGGAGCGCGGCTATGCCTCAAACGAGGACCTCTATGTGCCCGGCTACTTTGAGGTGGAGATGAAGCGCGGCGACAGCTTCGTCTTTGCTGCCGGAACAAAGGAGGTGGGCGTCAGGACGCTGCAGAAACTCTTCGAGGAAGAGATCTCGTACCGCAC
>JAILBT010000117.1 GCA_024680755.1 Prevotella sp.
GTGCTATTGTAAACGCGGGTGTTGTAGCCCAGGTTGGTCCAGCCGATAGGCAGGATGTATGTACCGTCGGTCTCAGTGGTGAGGTTGAACGAGCCGTCGTAGATGGCGTTCACCTCCTCGGTGTTAGCCGTCCATGTAGCAGCGGTCAGGGCAGCGGTGGCAGCCTGTACGTATTCCTTTATGTTGCCAGCAGTCTGATCTATAGCCTTTGCAGCAGCCAGAGCCTCGACGGCAGCGATGTTGTTGTAAGGAGCATACTCACCAGCCTCGAAGCCAAGTGTGTTAGCCTCGGCTGTTGTGATGGCATTGGCAAGAGCGGTGTAGTCATCAGCGTCAGCCATCTCAGCCTCCGCATACTTTACGTCCTTGAATGACAGCCAGCTGATGTTGCTGTTGGCAGCAACGTTAATCTTAATGGTCAGATTACCATCAGCGTCGGCCGAGCCAGCAGCAGTGAAGGTACCGAAATATCTATCAGTAGAGCCAATCTTCTCACCAGCTGTAATATCGGTGGCTGAACCGTCACCCACTTGGAGGGTAATACTATTTGCAACCTTGTCGTTTCCGCTGACACGTGCCAGCACAGAGACCTTATACTTGCCGTTAGGAGTAAGCCCTGCTTGTATGGCTGTCATGGTCTTTGCGCCCAGACTACCACTTCCAGTCCAATACTCGAAGAAAGGAACCACAAAGTTGCTACCATCGTTCTCGCCCTCTGTAGACCAGGTGTTGATATAGTAGTCGCCAAAGTTTGCAGCATTGTCCCATGCACTCTCCATATACTTGCCAGCTGCGCCATTGGCATTAGCGTGCCAGTCAGAAACTACGACGCCCAGCGTGTTGCCGGCAGCATTGGCATCGGTGTCAGTGAGCGAACCTGCGGTGTAAGAGGACTCGATAGCATCGATAGCCTCTGCAAAGGTTGTAGCGGCAGCGGCTGTTGCCACATTGGTGTTCTCCTGAATATCCTTTGCCTTGTCGATGGCCGACTTTGCATTGGCATAGGCGGCAATGCTAGTGTTTGCATTGGCAATGGCCGTCTGCAGGGCAGCATAATTATCCGTAGTCTTGCTGGCCTCGAAGGCTTCCTTGGCAGAAGTAAGAGCAGTCTGCACATCGCTGTTCATCTTGTCAGTGGGAACACTGGCCAGGATAGCAGCAGCATCTTCGTCGGAAACGAGGTCGCCCAGGTAAGTCAGGCGGAAATTATCGACCTTGTACCACCATACGCCAACCTCGCTGTAGCTGCGTTCTGCGTCATTATTCGAACCTACGGCACCGATGGTGAGCTTACCGTCGTCACCAACAACCACTTTCACACTGCCCTCTACACCCGTGTCACCATTAGTATCACATGTAATTCCTTCATGGTTGTCGTTAGCAATCAGATAAACCTTTGCGGGGTCGCCATCGCTACTGTTGCCGACAAGAGCTTTCAGCTCATAGAGGCCCTTGGGCAGACCCGTAATGGACTGGGTGATGGCATAACCTGTGCTCCAGATGTTGAAAATATACTGACCGTCTTTGCCAGAAAGCGCGTAGGTCTTTGCTCCATGGTCGTTACTTGGCTTGTATGTCCAGCCCAGAGTGTTTCCAAACTCGAAGCTTGGGTTCACGATAACCTTGGTGTAGTCGGTGCCTGCATCGCTGCCAAGCGTGATGATAGCGTGAGCATAGTAATCGGCATACACCTCGCTAAGAGCGGTGTAAGTACCGGCATTGTACTTGGTTTCGCCATCGAACGTAGCATCCTGAGTCTTAAGTCCGTCAAGCAGAGCTCTGATGGACGTGTAGATGTCTGCACTTGGCTGTGCAGCAGCAACGGCAGCGTTGAGGGCTGTAGTTGCGTTGGACAGCTGTTCAGCTGTTGCGGAAGAGGTTTCAAGTGTGTTGGCAGTGATGGCACTGTTAAGCGCACTCTTGGCTGATGCTTCCATAGCCTTTGCAGCCAGTTTCTGAGCAGCTGCGAGTGCCTCGTTGTAGGCCACGATTAACGCACCATTCTGAGCCTCAGCTATAGTGCAGTTGCCAAAGTACTGAAGACGGAAATTGTCGAAGATAGTCCAGTCTGAACCCTCAGCAGTACTTTTCTTGATGCCAATATTCAGCGTTCCGTCAGTAACCGTAACATAAACGGTGTTCCAGTAGAGACCAGCAGAGAAGAAATACGAGGCAGCAGCCATATTGTCAGGGAATGCCCCATTAATGCCATCAGCAGTCTTTGTGTTACCTCCAGTGGCTTTGCCAGCCTCTTCGAAGATAGACATGAGGGGCTGCTCCTGGTTGTTAGCATAGAGAATGGCGTTTAGTGACTCAGTGCCTGCAACATGCTTAGTAGCTGCAGCGGCATAGCCGCCCTCACGATAGAAGCCCTGCACGCTCACGGCGTATGTTCCGTTAGCAAGGCCAGTGAGCTTCTGAAAGGTGTCATAGGTCTTATTGTAGTGCTCAGCGCAGGGGTTCCGATCGTCGTAAGAATCAACATCGCCATTTGTTCCCCCAGTGTTGCCACCACGTGCAGGAGCATCTTGCCACCCATCTACATTATCGTCGAAGCGGGGATTGTTAATCTTGTGTGTTAACTCTACTGGAGAGAGGTTAGTAGCGAAGTTCACATCGTTTCGCTTTGTGTCTGTCACGAACCTCCAGTAAGCCTTGTTGTTGCCTGGATCAGCACCTAGCTTTACATTGTACATGCCAGGAGCTGCAAAGGCATAGGTTGTAGCATTTGACTTTAGCTTGTAAGCATTCTGCCCTTCTACAGGTTCGAGTGTCCAATTCTGATTTGCTTCGCCATTGTCAACGTAGCCATTCAGTCCAAAAGATTTACCATCATACTTGCTGCTAGTACCTATGGTATATACACCATTCCCTGCAGTCACATTAACAGCAAATCCCGAACTTTTCAGCGCTGCATGTGTACCCCAGCTTGCTCCATTCTCAAGATAGGCATTAGCACCTACATTATAGAGATAAGTATTACCGCTCACAGTGTAACCGGAATTGTTGCTGTCATTGCTTGTTATGGTAAAAGTCAAACCATCAATAACTGGCGCAGTAATATTTCCAGTCTGTCCCCACTTGTTGTCCCATTTGTTCTCATTAGATGCGCCGTCCATGCGGCAGAGAATCATGCTGGCATAACTGTCGTCAAACTCAGCGCTCCAAATGCCATCTGTGCCTTCGGTAAAGTTCACCCAGGCATTATCCTCGTCTGAGTTGAACATGTAGAGCGCATAACGCTCCGTCGCGTCATTGACATCCCATGCACCAGGTGCAAGGTACACCGTCTTTGCGGCATCAGCACCTACTGCTGCGCCCATAGTCAGGGCGGCCGCGATTAAAAGTTTAAGTTTTCTCATGAGATAATAAGTTTGGTTAGTAAAAAAGTGTTATTATTTCGTTGTTTATGTTGCGTCGGAACTGATAGGCAGCGAACGGCTGTATTCACATTTTCCGTTTCTATTTTTAGTCATTTGGCAGTCATTCCATTGTTTTGCACTGGTGCGTTGGGTGTCTCACTCGCGGCTGCCGCTGGTGCGACACCCGCGTACCCGTAGTTGGCTGCAAAAATAGTATTTATTATACAAACCGCAAAATTTTTTTCTCTCTTTAACACTTACGGTGCAGACATTTAACCTTCACTATACATGCAGGATAGGCAACGTTATTTGTTCTTTTGACATTTTTATTACATGCTGTGCGCTTGCTTTTCTCAGTGTAGGAGCAGGCCTCATCCACACAATTACCAGCAGCACCCCAAGAAAATTCTCGCCACAGACAGAGATTATGGGCCTGCAGGTCGAAAAAGTTAACATTTATTTTGTTTGTTAAGAAATCTTTCTTATCTTTGCGGCCAGAACTACATATTTAATGTACCTGCGTGCGCAAGCGGCCCTTTTTTGGGGCAGCAGGATATGAGAATGAAAAACATGTGTTAACGAAACAAACAACCAAAAAAACCGGTATTATATGAAAGCAAAGAGATGGCTATGCCTTGCTGCCTGCGTCTTGACGGCGCTTGTCAGTCAGGCCCAGAACCTGAAGGTGGAGAGCTTCCGCGAGCTGTCCAGCGACCTGACGGCCAACACCTATGGCACGTCTAAGGAAGACCAGAACGGCGAGATATGCGCCCTGATAAAGGTTGTGGCTCCCGAGCAGGACTTCAAATTCGATGGTGGCTCGCTCGGCATAGAGGCCGTTGAGCAGAAAGCCGGCGAGATATGGGTCTATGTGCCGCGCAGGGCGCAGAAGCTGACCATCAACCACCAGGTGTTCGGCGTGCTGCGCGACTACTACTACCCCGTGCCCATCGAGGGAGGCAAGACTTACGAGATGCTGCTCGACATCGGCACGGGTGTCTTCGTCACGGTGTCGCCCACGGTGGCCAAGTCGAAGGTCTATATCGACCGCGAGTATGCCGGCGAGGGCACGGTCTATCACCGCTATATGAACTACGGCAAGCACACCCTGCAGGCCGTCAACGGCATGTGGGAGGGCACGCGCGACATCGTCGTCACGACGGCCGACAAGAACCCCGTGTTCGACGTTGACATGCAAGACCAGTCGGTGCACTACGGCGAGGTGGTGATGACGGTCGATAACGAGGCCGAGATATGGTATGCCGGGCAGAAGGTGGGTACGGGCCGCTATACCACCACCCTGCGCGAGGGCAGCTATACCTTCATGACGCGCCATGTGGATTGCGACGACAGCGAGACCACCTTCAGCGTGCGGCCCCAGCAGCGCAACGACGTGCAGCTGAAGGCACCGGTGCCCTTCACGGGCTACCTGCGCGTATATACGCGCCCGCAGAACGCCGTCGTCACCGACGCGCGCGCCAAGCAGGTGGCCATCGACGAGCAGCTGGAGCTGCCCATAGGCACACACCAGTTTCACTTCGCGCGCAAGGGATATGTGCCGCAAGACCACGAGTGGACCGTCAGGCACAAGGAGTCGATACACGACACCGTCACGCTGGAGCGCATCTCGTATATCCCGAAGAACTTCGCCTTCTATTTCGGACTGTCGTACAGCCTGCAGGGGCTGTCAAGCGGTCTGACGCCGCTGCTCGGCGTTATGTACAAGAACAACGACCTGCAGCTGTCGTACACCTTCGGCATGAAGAAGAGCGACGAGGGCTACCTCTACGACGAGAGCTGGGGCTACAAAGGCACCATGCAGTGGCGGTCGAACACGGTCAGCGTCAAGTATGGCTATCAGATACCCCTGCTGGGCCGCATAGCCATCACGCCGCAGCTGGGCTATGCCCTGCACAAGCTCAGCTGCTCGGCGGTGGAAGGCAACTACGACTTTGCCAACGGTGCCTACGCCCACGGCATGACCATCGGGGCGCGCGTGGCCTTCGCACCCGTGCAGCACCTCTATCTCTTCGCAGCTCCGCAGATGGACGTCCTGGTAAAGAAAGACGACAGCTACAAGCGTGCTGCCGACGTGGCCGGATTCAACGCCGGCGGCTTCGGCGTGCAACTGGGACTGCTGGCACATTTCTGAGCGGAAGAAGCATGGGAGAAACACAACATTCACACATTAATATTATAGGACACAATGAAAAAGACATATTATCTGCTTAGTCTGTGCATGATGGTCTGGACGGCCGTCGTGTCGTCATGCTCCTTAGAGGACGAGATGGACAACCTGAGCAACGACCTGCTGCGCGTGGCCAACGTCAACACCGAGGGCGTGGTGGTCGTGGCGGGCGATGCCAGCGAAGCAACGCTGGACGTCAGGGCCAACAGCGCGTGGGTGGTCGTCTGCGACGACCCGACGCTGACCCTGCTCACCACCGCCGGCAGCGGCGACGGCCAGGCCCGCCTGCGCATGGGCGAGAACCCGTCGGCGCTCAATGCCCGCTCGTGGACGGTCAAGCTGCGCTCGCTGGCCGACGCCAACGCCATCGAGCGCGCCGTGACGGTGACACAGTCGCCCAACAACGAGACGCTCAACCTCATCGTCACGGAGACGACCGTCTCGTGGCAGGCCCACACGCTGACCATGATGGTTGAGAGCAACGGCAAGTGGACGGCCGCCATCACCGGCACCAACGGCGACTATGCCACGCTGAAGACACCCGCCGGCGAGGGCAACGGCCAGCTCGTCATCGAGATGGCAAAGAACGCCAGCGAGCAGAAACGCCCCTTCACCGTGACCGTGACGGGCAGCGACGGCAAGGCAAGCAAGACGGTCA
>JAILBT010000126.1 GCA_024680755.1 Prevotella sp.
CCTCGGACATGCCGACGCGGCACTGGCCGCCAGCGTGTTCCACTTTGGACAGATAGCCATACCCGAGCTGAAGCAATACCTAAGCGATGAGGGCATCGAGGTGAGACTGTAGCTCGCTGAGTGGTCTGATTTCTCTGAATACTCTGATTACTCTGAATACTCTGATTATTCTGATTTCTCTGATTACTCTGAATACTCTGATAACTCTGAATACTCTGATAACTCCGAAAAAACATGATTGACTTTGACAAATGCGGCGGTCTGGTGCCCGCCATCGTTCAGGATGCCAACACGCGAAAGGTGCTGATGCTTGGCTACATGTCGCCTGAGGCATACAAGAAGACCATCGACACGCGTCGCGTCACCTTTTGGAGCCGCTCGCGACAGACGCTGTGGACAAAAGGTGAGACCAGCGGCCACTATCTCGACCTGGTGTCTGTGAAAGAAGACTGCGACCACGACGCACTGCTCGTTCAGGCCATACCCCACGGCCCCACCTGCCACACCGGCACCGACACCTGCTGGGGCGAGACTAACGATGCCTTCACTCCGGCCACGGCCTGCAGCGGCCGCTCGGCCCAAGAGGGCGACAGCCAAGGCGACAACCCGCTGCTGTTCCTCTCAGAACTGCAGGACTTCATCGAGCAACGCCACGAGCAGATGCCCGAGGGCAGCTACACCACCTCTCTCTTCCGCGACGGTCTGAACCGCATGGCACAGAAGGTGGGCGAGGAAGCCCTTGAGACCGTCATCGAGGCCGTGGGTGGCACCAACGAGCGGCTGGTGTACGAGGGCAGCGACATGCTTTACCATCTGATAGTGTTGCTTACGGCCAAGGGTCTGCGCATAGAAGATCTGGCGAGCGAGCTCAGAGAGCGTCACTCGCCAGGCTGGCAGAAACACTGATGCCTGCGGGGTGGGGCGGATTTTTCGGAATAATCTGATTAATCGGAGTATTCTGATTAATCTGATTAATCGGAGTATTCGGAATAATCGGAATTTTCGGACTTTTCTGATTTTCCGGATTTCCCCGCAGGGTCAGAACTCAGACGTGAAGTGGAACTGCAGATGGCTGAAATCCTCCTGTGCCATCTGCAGCACATAGCTTGAGTCGGCCAGGAACACGTCGCGGCCGTCTTTGTCCTTGGCCATGTACTGATACTTGCGCTTCTTGAACATCTCCAGTTCGCGCTCGTCGTCGCTGGATATCCAGCATGCCTTATACAGGTGAACCGGTTCCCAGCGGCAGCGGGCGTTGTATTCGTTCTCAAGGCGATACTGTATCACCTCAAACTGCAGCTGGCCCACGGTGCCGATAATCTTGCGGCCGTTGAACTGGTTGACGAAGAGCTGCGCCACGCCCTCGTCCATCAGTTGGTCGATGCCCTTCTGCAGCTGTTTCGACTTCATGGGGTCGTCGTTCTCTATATACTTGAACAGCTCGGGCGAGAAGGAGGGCAGTCCGCGGAAATGCAGCTGCTCGCCCTCGGTCAGCGTGTCGCCTATCTTGAACATGCCGCCCGTGTCGGGCAGTCCGACGATGTCGCCGGGCCAGGCCTCGTCGATGGTGCTCTTGCGCTGCGCCATAAACTGCGTGGGCGAGGTGAAGCGCAGCGTCTTCTGCTGGCGCACATGCAGGTAGGGCTGGTTGCGCTGGAAGCGTCCGCTGCACACCTTGCAGAAAGCTATGCACGAGCGGTGGTTGGGGTCGATGTTGGCCGTTATCTTGAAGATGAAGCCCGTGAACTTAGGCTCCTCGGGCTCCACGATGCGCTCTTCGGCCTTGGTGGGGCGGGGCGACGGTGCTATGCGTACGAAGCAGTCGAGCAGCTCCTGCACGCCAAAATTGTTGAGCGCCGAGCCAAAGAACACCGGTGCCACGCGCGCGGCCCGATAGTCGTCAACCTGGAACTCGGGATAGACGCCATCGACCAGCTCCAGGTCGTCGCGCAGCTTGGCAGCGTCTTTCTCGCCCACACGGGCGTCGAGGTCGGCAGAAGCGAGCTCGACGCTCACCTTCTCCGTCACGCGCTGCTTGTCGGGCGTGAAGAGGTTGAGCCGCTGCTCGTAGATGTTATACACCCCCTTGAACTGTGCGCCCTGGTTGATGGGCCACGACAGCGGTCTGACGCTTATCTCCAACTCCTTCTCCAGCTCGTCGAGCAGGTCGAAGGGGTCACGTCCCTCGCGGTCCATCTTGTTGACAAAGACGATGACGGGCGTCTGCCTCATGCGGCACACGGTCATCAGCTTGCGTGTCTGCGTCTCCACGCCCTTGGCCGAATCGACCACGATGATGGCCGAGTCGACGGCCGTCAGCGTGCGGAAGGTGTCCTCGGCAAAGTCCTGGTGGCCGGGTGTGTCGAGAATGTTGACCTTATAGGCCCCGCGGTCGTCGCCCTCGGGACTGTAGTCAAACTCCATGACCGACGTTGACACCGATATGCCGCGCTGCTTCTCAATGTCCATCCAGTCCGATGTGGCCGTCTTGCGTATCTTGTTGCTCTTCACGGCACCGGCCACCTGTATCTGCCCGCCGAAGAGCAGGAATTTCTCTGTCAGTGTGGTCTTTCCCGCATCGGGGTGCGAGATGATGGCGAACGTTCGCCTGCGTTCTATTTCTTCGCGCATTGTGGTTCGTTTGTTTTTGGCTGCAAAATTACTCATTTTCGGGCAAAAAAAGCAGCGTTGCGGGAAAAAATTTGGCTGTATGCACTATTCTCATTATCTTTGCGCCCGATTGTGTGCCACGCGCGCACCCCATGTTCCACAAAACCCATCGCTACATGAAACATATCAATCGCACGGCCTGTCTGTCGCTCTTGCTCACGGTGCTGGCCTTCGTCTCGGCCGTGGTTGCGTTGCCGCTGCTTGAGGCCGACATGCTGTGGAAGGCTCAGGAGCTGAACCTGCACCTCGACACGGCCCTCTTCTTCCGCCAGCAGATGGTGGTGGCCGGCGGCATGCTGACGTGGCTCGGCACCTGGCTGACGGAGTTCTTCTACCGCCCCTGGCTGGGCACGGCATGGCTGGCAGCCTGCTGGGTCGCGCTGATGGTGCTCACGGCGCGAGCGCTGCGCGTGCCCCTGCGCATGTCGGCGCTGCTGCTCGTGCCCGTTGCTCTGCTGCTGCTCACGGTGGTCGATATGGGCTACTGGCTCTACTATCTGAAGCTGCGCGGCCACATCTTCGTGGCCACGCTGGGCTGCATCGCGGCCGTGGGCGCGGTGTGGCTCTACAGGGTGGTGCCGCTGCGCTGGGGCCTGCGCCACGCCTATATGGTGGCAGCCACGCTGGTTCTGTACATGCTGTGCGGCTTCTACGGGCTGTTGGCCACGGCCATGATGGCCGTCGTGTCCTGGCGACTGCAGTCCACGCCGCGCCGTCAGGCCGCCGTGGCCACGCTGACGGCCGTGGTGACGGTAGTCGCCGTGCCTCTGTTGCTCTACAGGCTGTGCTACCACGAGACCAACATCGTCAATATCTACTGGACCGCACTGCCCCTCTACCGCATAGCCGCCGAGGAGACGCGGCTCTACTATCTGCCCTACTGTCTGCTCGCGGCCTACTACCTGGTCATGGCTGCCGCCTACGGCCGTCTGCTGCCCGCAGCTGCCGTGCCCCCTTCTGGCCGGCTCAGGCGTCTGTGGCCCGTGGGCAGCCAGGTGCTGACGGTGGCCGCACTGGGTGTGGCCCTGAGCCAGTGCTGGTATCGTGACGCCAACTACCACACCGAGCTGCGCATGCAGCGGCTGATGGAGCAGGAAGACTGGCAGGGCCTGCTGGCCGTGGCCGCACAGCCAAAAGACGAGCCCACGCGCGCCATTGTCATGATGCGCAACCTGGCGCTGTTCCGCCTGGGCCGACAGGGCGACGAGCAGTACCACTATCTGACCGGGGCCAAGGACAGCAACGCCCCCTTCATGGTGCACATGACGCAGGTGATAGGGCGGTCGATCTACTACAACTACGGCATGGTCAACTACTGCTACCGCTGGTGTCTGGAAGACGGGGTGGAGTATGGCTGGCGTGCCGAGTACCTGAAATATATGACGCGCTGCGCCCTGGTCAACGGCGAATGGCGCGTGGCGCGCAAGTACCTGCGTCTGCTGCAACACACTCGCTACCACCGCCAGTGGGCCGAGCGCCAGCTGCCGCTGTTGGGTCACTCCGAGCGTGTGGCACAAGACAAGGGCTATGGCCCCGTGACACACATGCTGCCGCCGGACGACCGTCTGAGCAGCGACGAGGCACTGGTGGAACGCTTCCTGATGTACCAGTTTGTGCTGGTCAAGGGCGACGACCCGCTCTACCGCGAGCAGTCGTTGCTGGCTGCGATGTGGACAAAGGACATTGCCACCTTCTGGGGCTGCTTCTTCCCCTACGCCCAGCAGCACATCGGGCAGCGCATGCCCATACACTATCAGGAGGCCGCCTACCTGTACGGTCAGCTGGAGAACAAGGTGGACATCAGCGGCATGCCCTTCGACGACGGTGTGCGGCAGACCTACGCCGCCTTCATGGCCACGGCGCGGCAGTATGCCGGCAGCAGCGAGGAAAGGCTCAGGCAGATAATGTATCCGCAGTTTGGGCATACCTTCTATTATGAATACTTCCTCATACGCAACCAGAAGCTGTATTGAGAGGGTAATCGGAGTAATCGGAGTAATCGGAGTAATCAGAGAAATCGGAGTAATCAGAGTACTCGGAGTAATCAGAGTAATCTGTCCAAAATAAAAAAACAGAAGATGAAGACAAGATACAGGCTATCAACCTTTGTTATGGCGGCGGCTGCCCTGTGCGGTGTCGTTGCCGGCTGCCAGAGCGGCGTGCCCGAAACATACAGCGAGAGCGGCCGTCAGGCCGACCTCTACCCCGACGTGGCCGGCGTGACGGTGCCGGTGAACATTGCCCCGCTGACGTTCCAGATGGACACCACCGAGGTGGAGCAGATGGTGGCGCGCTTCAGCTGCGGCGACAAGAGCTTCACCTGCGGCGGCGAGAAGATACAGCCCGATGCCGACGACTGGCGCAGGCTGGCGCAGGCGGCTCGCGGCGACAGCATAACCGTTGATCTATACACGCGGCAGGAAGGCCAGTGGCAACACCATGAGCCCTTCAGGATATATGTGTCGGCCGACAGCATAGACCCCTGGCTGAGCTACCGCCTCATCTCGCCCAGCTATGTTACCTACGAGGACCTGACGCTCAACCAGCGCTGTCTGGAGAGCTACGACGAGCGCGTCATGGTGGACAACATGCTGTGTGGCACCGAGGAGAACGGCCAGTGTGTCAACTGCCACAACTACCAGCAGCAGAACCCGGGCCGGATGCAGTTTCATGCGCGCCAGTACCACGGTGGCACCGTGACGGTCTATGACGGACGCATACGCAAGATAAACATGGCCAACGACTCGCTGCTCTCGGCCGGTGTCTATCCTGCGTGGCACCCCACGCTGCCCCTGATAGTCTATAGCACCAACAAGACGGCGCAGACCTTCCACACCAAAGACCTGAACAAGATAGAGGTCTATGACGCGGCCAGCGACATGATTGCCTACGACGTGGAGCGCAACGAGGCTACCAACATCGAGGCCGACCCCGACGAGATGGAGTGTTATCCCTTCTGGGCTCCCGACGGCCGCACGCTCTACTACTGCAGCGCCCACTTCGTGGTGCAAGACACGTCGGTGGTGCGCGACATGGAGGTCATCCGCCGGGCCAAGGAGGTGAGATACCTGCTGTATAGGAAATCGTTCGACCCCGACACATGGACCTTCGGCCCGCGGCAGCTGGTCTTTGAACACCCCGACTCGATGAGCGCCACGCTGCCGCGCGTCTCGCCCGACGGACGATGGCTGATGTTCACGCTCGGACGCTACGGCGTGTTCCACATCTGGCACCACGAGGCCGACCTCTATCTGATGGACCTCGCCACCGGCGACGTGCGCCCCATGACCGAGCTGAACTCTGGGGACACCGAGAGCTACCACACATGGTCGAGCAACGGACGGTGGGTCGTCTTCAGCTCCCGCCGCGACGACAGCGGCTACACGCGGCCCTTCATAGCCCACGTCGATGCCAACGGACATGCCACGAAGCCGTTCGAGCTGCCGCAACGCGACCCCGACCACAACCGGCAGCTGATGAAGAGCTACAACATACCCGAGTTCATGCGCGGACCAGTAGAGGTAAGTCCGCAGCAGTTTGCCGACGTGCTGAAGGGCGAAGGCGAGAAGGTGAAATACGTTGGAAGATTAAACATTAAACATTAAACATTAAACATTAAAGATTAAAGATTAAACATTAAACATTAAAGATTAAACATTAAACATTAAAGATTAAACATTAAACATTAAAGATTAGTGCTACTCCTTTTTAAAGATGACAGGAAGGGTGTATCTCATGACTGAGATTTGGCCGTCTGTTGCTCCAGGACTCCACTTGGGCATCATCTTGACAACGCGGAGGGCCTCCTCATCATAGGCAGGATCCAGTCCT
>JAILBT010000140.1 GCA_024680755.1 Prevotella sp.
TTGGCGGTGCAGGTGTAGTGCTGTGTCTTTCCACAGGTGATGGGGGCCTTTATGCTTCCCTCCAGTCCGCTGTCGACACCCATCACGGCCACGGGAACATGGTCGTAGACTGTCTGCAGCAGCTGCGGCCCGCTGACATATTCGCTCAGGTTGCTGTCGGTGTTGCCGGTGGCTCCGCTCAGTCCGTTGGCCTGCATCCATTCGTCGCCCTCGCCCCGCAGCCCGTCGGCCACGATGGCCACGATGAGCCGCATGGCTGTCGTCTCGGCATCGTGCCAGAACGTGGTGGCCACGTCGCAGGCGACGGTGCCGCCGGCCAGCGTAGCCTGCACGTCGATGTCGGCCGTGGCCTTCTGCTCCAGCGCTTTCTTCACCACCTTGTCGGCCGCAAACGCTGCCGCCGTGCTGTTGTCACCGTAGTAGGGGTCGCCGAACCATGTCCTGTCTATGCTGCATACGGGCAGGTCGCTACCCGCCCTGCCCTTGACGGCGCTGTTGGCATAGGGGCTGGTCTCCATGGGGTCGGCGCAATGGATGGCGAGGGGTATGAAGCGGTCGGGGAACATGCTTGTGAGCAGCGCCGTGGCCGCTGTGCCCCTGACGCTGCCGGGGGCCGACGTGGCGGTGAACTGCTCCATGACGGTCCGCTTGGTGGCGGCCTGTCTGAGCACGACGAGGGTGCCGCTGGCGGTGGCGTCGTATGGCAGGCCGTTGACGGCGGTCACCCTGAGTGTCGTCTCGTACTGGCAGGGGCGCTGCGGCAGCGTCATGGGCACGGTGAACGCCTTCGGGCGCCCCAGCTCGTTGACGCTCTCACCCAGGTCGTAGTGCAGCCGCGAGAGCAGCACGGGTGCCTGGGACTTGCTCTGCATCACCTCCATGTCAAGGCTCTCGACGGGCGTGGTGCCCCAGTTGGTGATGGTCACCTCGGCAGAGGTGGCCATGTCGGCGGCCAGCGCCACGTGCTCGCCGAAGTCGGCAGGCCGCACGTCGAAGTCGCGCAGCGTCCCTCCGCCCACGAGGAGCTGCATGGCGAGTGCGCCGTGGGTGTCCGTTATGTCGGTGCCGTTGTAGATGTTGGAGTGCTGTGGTGCGGTGGCGGTCTTCCCCGATGTGATCATCTGGGAGTATGCCCCCGTCTCGAGTGTCAGGGTGAACCCTGCGTAGACGGTGGCCTCGGGGTCGTCAGCGGGGAGTATGGTGGCTGGCGTGGCAAACGTGACGACGGTGGGCAGCTTGTCGTGGACCATGTCGTGGAGCTGGTCCAGCGGTATGTCGGTCTGTGCCACGTCGGGCGCCGCGTCGAGCGACGTAGCGAGCCATGCCTTGGCGGCCTTCACCTTGCTCTTGTTGCTGAAGTAGAAGCGCATGCCGTAGACCTGGCAGCCACGGAGCTGCGGCTGTGCGGCTGCTGTGATCTTGATGGCGCAGCTGTTGTCGCCGGCTTTGAGGTCGTCGACGGAGTGCAGTCCGAAGGATGTGTTCCACAGTCCCCACCATGCCGTGTCCTGGGCCGCTGTGTGTTGACAGATGACGATGAGTAGAGCGATGACCATTGACAGGCGCGCTGTGTGGCCGGAAAGGTGTGGAAAATGTTTCATAGTAGTGTGGTGTTTTTGTTCCTGTTTTTTTTATTTGTGTCTATGGTGTCTTGCTCAGGGTGAAGCCGACGTCGCTGATGCCGTCGAGCAGCAGTCGCACCATGTTGTGGCGTATGGCGACCCTGAGTGTGTCGCCCTTCAGCAGTTTCATCGGCTCGAGCGGGGTGCGGTACTGGTATATGCTGACGCCGGTCCCCAGCACGGAGCCAGCCTTGTCTGTCACGCTGACGCTGATGGTGTCGGTGCGGTGCAGTCCTGACGGCAGCGCCTGTTGCTCGACGATTATTGATATGGTGGTGAAGGGGAACGAGCTGTTGGCGCGCAGACCCACCTCTTCGGCGAATCTTCCTGCGTGCTCCATCGGCTCTGTGATGAAGTGGAGCGTGTCCTGCCGGTCCCAGCCGTCGCCGTCCATCGTGACGTAGTTGCTGTAAAGGATGCCGTTGTTGCAAGCGGCCAGCAGCCACCAGCCGACGGCCGCCAGCCATGCGGCTGCCGCCCTATTGCTCTTTCCCTTCATTTTTCCGTGGCTGCTTCTTCTTCTTTTTCTTCTTCTTTGCCTTGTCGAAGCGTGTGATGCTGTCGCCTGCCAGCAGGTCGACGGGGCGCTCGGGCTCTTTCTGCACGTTGTCGGGCTGCAGGCTGAGGGGCTTCTCGCCCTTGCGGTTCATCTCTATGACCTGCTTCGCCCTTTCGCCGGTGATGGTCTCGAGGTTGGCGGCCAGGCGCTTGTCGGTGCTGTATGTGACCAGTCCGGCGAGTATGTCGGCCTTGAAATAGAAGTAGTCGCTGTCTTGTGTCTGCAGCACCACCTCTCTGCTGGGCAGCTGTCTGCCTTGCTCTATGTAGTTGTCCACCTCGTAGTTGATGCAGCATTTCAGCTTTGCGCACATCCCGGCGAGTTTCTGTGGGTTGAGCGAGATGTCCTGGAAGCGGGCCGCCGTGGTGGAGACGCTCGAGAAGTTTTTCATCCACGTGGCACAGCACAGCTCTCTGCCGCATGGCCCTGTGCCGCCTATGCGCCCTGCCTCCTGCCGTGCGCCTATCTGCTTCATCTCTATGCGGACGTGGAAGGCAGCGGCCAGGTCCTTGATGAGCTGCCGGAAGTCGACGCGCTCGTCGGCAATGTAGTAGAAGATGGCCTTCTGCCCGTCGCCCTGGTACTCCACGTCGCCGATCTTCATCTTCAGCCCGAGCCCCTTTGCTATCTCGCGGCTCTCGATCATGGTCTCGTGCTCGCGTGCCTTTGCCTCGCGGTACTTGTCCATGTCTATCTGGCGTGCCAGCCTGTAGATGCGCTTGATGTCGTCTTCGCTCTTGAGGTTTGCCTTCTTCAGCTGCAGGTTCACCAGGCGCCCTGTGAGGGTGACCACGCCGATGTCGTGTCCCGGCGATGCCTCTACGGCCACGATGTCGCCTTTCTTCAGCGGCAGGTTGTTCACGTTGTGGTAGTATCCTTTCCGTGTGTGCTTGAACTGCACCTCCACGAGGTCTGTGGTGTCGGCGTTTCCGGGCACGTCGGCCAGCCAGTCGTATGTGTTGAGCTGGCGGTCCTGGCGGCCCACGGCAGCACGGCACAGCCCACGGTCACAGCCTGTGCGTATCTCGTATGTCCGTTGTTTTTGTTCCATGTATAAAGTGCTATATATATAATTGTGGATTGCAAAGGTAATAATAAAACTTAAAATCAGCAAATGTTCGTTGAAGAACCTTGCTTGAATTACGTTTTTTTCAGAATTCTCACTTATTTCCCGCGTGGAACATAAAAAACTGGGAAATGTTTGGTGGTGTGGGGAAATTTCCGTAATTTTGCAGCACAAACCGTAAAAGACTATGGCACGAAACACTGTTTGGCACGATGACTACTGGCTGCTGCTCATGCAGATATATCTTCGCAAGCCTGTTGGCGTGAAGCCCCTTTACAGCCGCGAGATGGTAGACCTGGGGCTGGAGCTTCATATCGCTCCTCAGGCTCTTATGGCGAAGATGCAGCAGATAGCCCGTCTGGACACGCCCCGTATAGAGCGTATCTGGCGCACCTACAGCGGCAAGCCCCGCAAGCTGGAGCGTGCTGCCAGCCTGTTGCGCAGCATGAACGGTTTCGGGGCCGCCGACGAGTTCTACGATGGGGTGGAGGTGCAGGAGACCTTCGAGAAGGAATTCCGACCCCTTGTGCCAACGGCGCACGGCGCACAGCCGGAGAAGCTCGAGGAACGGCTGACACCGGTGATGCTCATCCTCATACTGAACCTCTACTTCCAGCTCACCCCGGCAACGATGGTGAGCAACACGCCGGAGGTGCAGCAGACGGCGCGGATGCTGAAGCTGACGCCCGACGAGGTGGTGCAGGTGCTGGACACCTATCAGGCCTGCGACCCGTACCTGAACCGAGGCATGATGATGCTGAGCCCGCTGCTGCTGCACTGCCAGCAGGTGTGGCAGCGGTTCGGAAACCATGAGCCGACGGAGCTGGAGGGCTATGCCGAACAACTGAGGGAATATTTCAAATAGTGCATAGTTCATAGTTCATAGTGCATAGTTGAGAGTTGAGAGTTGAGAGATGAGAGTTGAGAGATGTAACTGTTTAATAAATTAACATGGCGCAGAACCAGATACAGGAACAGAAGCAGGAACAGCGCCTGCAGCAGGCTATCTCGCAGCAACAGCTGCTGAAGGCACAGCTTGTGGAGCTGCCCATTCAGCAGTTGGCAGAGCGCATAGAGACCGAGATGCACGACAACCCGGCCATAGAGACCTCTGCCGACGAGGAGCTGCCGATGTATGGCGATGGCGACACGCAGGAGACCGCAGACCAGGCCGACAGCTACGAGGAGCAGCGCGAGCGCGAGGAGCGCAGCGACGCCCTCGACGCCGCCCTGGAGAACATTGGGCGCGACGACGAGGACCTGCCGGTGTACCAGCGGGGGGCTTCGGCGGCTGGCGACGATGCCCACGAGATGGTCTACGGCGAAAACATGTCGTTCTACGACCAGCTGCTGCAACAGGTGGGCGAGATGGAGCTGAAAGACGATGAGCGCTACGTCATGGAGTACATCATACGCTCGCTCGACGACGACGGACTGCTGCGAATATCGCTGGACGCCATCTGCGACGAGCTGGCCGTCTATCACAACATAGACATCAGCACGACACAGCTGGAGGGGGTGCTGCGAAAGTTGCAGACACTCGACCCGCCCGGCATCGGCGCCCGCTCGCTGCAAGAGTGTCTGCTGCTGCAGATAGACCGGCTGGACGGCGGCCTGGCTGCCAACCCCCGGCAGCCGCTGATGCGCCGTGTCATTGCCGAACATTTCGATGAGTTCACCAAGAAACACTGGGACAAGATACAGCAGGCCCTCGACATCGGCGACACGCAGATGGAGATGGTGATGCGCGACCTGCGGCGGCTGAACCCTAAGCCGGGAGCGTCGATGGGCGAGACCGTGGGGCGCTCCATGCAGCAGATAACACCCGATTTCATCGTCGACACCCAGGACGACGGCACGGTGACCTTCACGCTGAACAATGGCGAGGTGCCACGCCTGCAGGTGTCGCAGTCGTTTGCCGACCTGCTGAAGGAATACCAGACGAATAAGGAGGGGCTGAGCCGACAGATGAAGGAGGCCCTGCTCTACACACGGCAGAAGGTGGAGGCGGCACAAAGCTTCATCGACGCCATACAGGCACGGCAGCGCACGCTGACCATCACCATGAAAGCCATCATACAACTGCAGCACCGCTTCTTCGAAGAGGGCGACGAGAGCCTGCTGCGACCCATGATACTCAAGGACGTGGCCGAGAAGACGGGACTGGACCTGAGCACCATCTCAAGGGTGACAAACTCGAAATATGCTCAGACACGGTGGGGCACCCTGCCGCTGAAGTTCTTCTTCTCCGACGGCTATGTCACGGAGAGCGGCGAGGAGCTCTCGACAAGGGAGATAAAGGCGGCGCTGCGCGACATCATCGACGGCGAGGACAAGCGCAAGCCCATGAGCGACGACGCCCTCAGCGCTGCCCTGAAGGCGAAAGGCTACCCCATAGCACGCCGCACGGTGGCAAAATATCGCGAACAGTTGGGCGTGCCAGTGGCAAGACTGAGAAAAAGTTGAAAAAAAGCTGGGTAGATGGGCCAATTAATTTATATAAAACTACGAACTGTCTAAAATAAATCGCAAATCGAAAATCGCAAATCGCAAATCGAAAATATATAAATCGTAAATAACTTCAGTGAGTAGGGAAAAGAATATCATCTATGCCGCACGGGTGGTGAGCCTGCTGTTCACCCCCTTCTATCTGCCGCTGGTGGGGCTGATAGCGCTGTTCTCGTTCAGCTATCTCAGTCTGCTGCCCATAGAGTACAGGCTGCTGGTGCTGGCAATAGTCTATTTCTTCACCATCCTGGCCCCCACCTTCCTCATACACCTCTACCGCAGGGTGCAGGGATGGTCGCGGCTGGAACTGGGACAGAAACGGCGACGCATGGTGCCCTACGTGCTCAGCATACTGTGCTACGTGGCGTGTATATGGGTGCTGCGCAACATGAACATCTACCATTTCGTGTCGAGCATCGTCTTCGCCGCCCTGCTGGTGCAGATAGTGTGCGCGCTGATAAACATCTGGTGGAAGATCTCCACGCACTCGGCAGCCATAGGGGGCGTGGCCGGCGCGCTCTTCATCTTTGCCGAGATCTTCGGCTTCAACCCTGTGTGGTGGCTCTCGGGGGTGCTGCTGCTCGCCGGTGTCCTTGGCTCAGCACGCATCATCTTGCGACAACACTCGCTGTCGCAGGTGATGGCCGGATTTGGCATAGGGTTTCTCTGTGCCGCTATAGGGATCATGCTGTTTTAGAGTTCATAGTTTTTTAGAGTTCATAGTTCATAGTTCATAGTTCATAGTTTTTTAGAGTTCATAGTTCATAGTTCATAGTTCATAGTTGAGGGTTGAGAGATGAGAGATGAGAGTGAGAGATGAGGGTTGAGAGATGAGGGTTGAGAGATGAGGGTTGAGAGGGGCGGGCCCCGTGCCAGCCCGATGCCCCGTCAGGGGCACTGTGGTGAGAATGCAGTGGAGGTTGAATTATGCATTATGCATTATGAATTATGCATTAAAAACTATGAATTATGCATTAAAAACTATGCACTATGCACTATGAACTATGCACTATGAACTATGCACTATGAACTATGAATTATGAACTTTAAAAAATTGAATGATATGAATGAAGAAATGAACACAGAGGCTTGTAACCTGAAGCCAATAGTAAGCATCATCATGGGCAGCACCAGCGACCTGC
>JAILBT010000012.1 GCA_024680755.1 Prevotella sp.
CTCAAACGAGGACCTCTATGTGCCCGGCTACTTTGAGGTGGAGATGAAGCGCGGCGACAGCTTCGTCTTTGCTGCCGGAACAAAGGAGGTGGGCGTCAGGACGCTGCAGAAACTCTTCGAGGAAGAGATCTCGTACCGCACTCCACGCAACAGCTTCTGGAACATGCTGGTCACGGCGGCGCACCAGTTCCACAACCGTGTCAAGGGCACGGGCAAGACACCCGATGAGGACGACCGCTACCTGCTGGCCGGCTACCCCTGGTTCAAATGCCGCGCGAGAGACACCTTCATCTCCCTGCCGGGACTGACCCTCTCCATCGGCGAGCAGGACTACTTTGAACTGGTGATGAAAACCTCGGAGCGAGCCCTGCGCGAGTTCATGGACGGACTGCCATCAACAACGAAGATGGCTGAGGTCGAGCTGCCTGACGTTATGCTCTGGGCTATATGGGCCATTCAGCAATACTCACACTATACCGACGCCAAGACGTGCTATGCACGCTACGGGCAGCTGGTGCACGACATCGTGACATTCATCGAGCAGGGCAAGCACCCCAACCTGCGGCTGGACGACAACGGACTGCTCTGGAGCAACGGCCTGGACCGCGCCGTGACATGGATGAACTCAACGGCCAACGGACACCCCGTCGTGCCACGCACGGGATATATCGTCGAGTTTAATGCCCTGTGGTACAATGCGCTGAAATTCTCGGCACAGATGGCCGCCGACACCGGCAACGCAGAGTCGGCACTCAGGCTGGAGCGACAGGCAGCACTGACACAGCAGTCGTTCGTGGCCACATTCCTCAACGAGTATGGCTATCTGTTCGACTATGTTGACCCCAACATCGGACAGGACTGGAGCGTGCGACCAAACATGATTTTTGCCGTGGCGCTCGACTATTCGCCGCTGACACCACAGCAGATGAAGGGCGTAGTAGATATATGTACGCGCGAGCTGCTCACGCCGAAGGGACTGCGCTCGCTCTCGCCCAAGAGCGGCGGCTACAACCCAATGTATGTGGGCCCGCAGACGCAGCGCGACTATGCCTACCATCAGGGCACGGCATGGCCCTGGCTCGGCGGCTTCTACATGGAGGCCATGCTCAAGTTGTACAAGCGCTCGCGCCTGTCGTTCATCGAGCGGCAGATGGTGGGATACGAGGACGAGATGGACTACCACGCCATCGGAACCATCTCGGAGCTGTTCGACGGCAACCCGCCCTTCCACGGACGCGGCGCCATGGCCTTTGCCATGAACGTGGCCGAGATACTACGCACTCAAGAACTCCCGGACAAATATAACAGCTAAACCACACCATGAAAGTACTAATGTTTGGATGGGAGTATCCACCTCATGTCTTCGGTGGACTCGCCACAGCAAATTACGGAATATCTGAAGGACTGAAGGCGCAGGGCGACATCGACACCGTGCTGTGTCTGCCGCACCCCTTCGGCGACGAGAGCCAGCACGCCTGCCGCATCGTGGCCATGAACGCCGTGCCTATAGCATGGCGCGACGTCAACCGCGAGTATGTGGAGAGCCGCGTGGGCAACATCATGAACCCCGACTACTACTACCAGCTGCGCGACCATATCTATGCCGGCTTCAACTATATGCACGTCAACGACCTGGGCTGCATGGAGTTTGCCGGCGGCTATCCCGGAAACCTGCACGAGGAGATTAACAACTACTCGATAATAGCCGGCGTGGTGGCACGGACTGAGCAGTTTGACATCATACATGCCCACGACTGGCTGACCTTCCCTGCCGGCATTCACGCCAAGCAGGTGTCGGGCAAGCCTCTGTGCATACATGTGCATGCCACCGACTTCGACCGCTCGCGCGGAAAGGTCAACCCGACGGTCTATTCCATCGAGAAGAACGGCATGGACTATGCCGACTGTATCATGTGTGTGTCGGAGCTGACACGACAGACCGTCATCAACCAGTATCATCAGGACCCGCGCAAGTGCTTCACCGTGCACAACGCAGTCTATCCGCTCAAGCAGGAGTTTCAGGACATACCGCGCCCGGACCATACGGGCAAGGAGAAGATTGTGACCTTCCTCGGACGTATCACCATGCAGAAGGGACCGGAGTATTTCGTCGAGGCCGCCAACATGGTGCTGCACCGCTCGCGAAACGTGCGCTTCTGCATGGCCGGCTCGGGCGACATGATGGCCGCCATGATACAGCTGGCTGCCGAGCGCGGCATTGCTGACCGCTTCCACTTCCCAGGCTTCATGCGCGGCAAGCAGGTGTATGAGTGCCTCAAGGACTCTGATGTCTATGTCATGCCGTCGGTCTCCGAGCCTTTCGGCATCTCTCCTCTCGAGGCCATGCAGTGCGGAACGCCAAGCATCATCTCCAAGCAGAGCGGCTGCGCCGAGATACTGACCAACTGCATCAAGGTGGACTACTGGGACATACACGCCCTGGCCGATGCCATCTACAGCATCTGTCACAATCCGTCGCTGTTCAAGTATCTGCAGGAAGAAGGCAAAAACGAGGTGGACCAGATAACCTGGGAGAAGGTGGGAACATGGATACGCACCCTGTACCGACGCACTCTCGGGTGGGAGTAAGAAACTGTAGCAACCTTTATCACTTCCTCCTATGACAAAACTATTCACTTCATTAATCCTGTGTGCCGCTATGTCGCTGTCTGTAAGGGCTGCCGAAATCTTTACCGTGGCCGACGTGGCTGTCACTCCAGGTGGCAGCGACGTGCTGCGCGTGGTGTGCCAGTTGCCGGAAGGGACTGCCTGGCGCGACGCACAGATTGACATCGTGCTGCCTGACAATGTCAGCGTGCCCGCACAGCAGGACGGACGGCCGGAGGGCTTGGTGGGCAGTGCGGCCAAGCACCACTCGCTCATGGCCAACTACATGGGTGAAGGCCGTGTGCGATACTTGCTCTTCTCCTCGGGGGCTGAACAGCTGACCGACGGCGAACTGCTGACCATACCCCTGAACACCTCTGCGCAGGCCGGGCTGGGGGACATGCTGACAGGAAGCATTGAGAACACAAGTCTCTCTACAGCGGCAGGACAAAGCGTGAAAGGAAACAACACCGACTTCCATGTCATCGTGGGACGACAGGTGGTTGTGCCACGCGTGAGCGTTGAGGCAGGGCAGGTGTCGGTCATAAGAGTCATGCTGGCTCCTGAACAGGGACAGACTTACCGCGACTTCCAGTGCGACCTGCTGCTGCCCAGCCAGCTGACTACCATCGATGGCGACGACGGACAGCCCGTGGCCTATACTGGCGAAGCTGCCGACAAGCACACGCTGATGAGCCGTCATACCGGCGAAGGGCTGGCACGCTTCATTCTCTTCTCTGCCGCAGGGAAAAGTCTCGACGGAGGGGTGGTCATGGAGATACCTGTCATGGGGCGCGAAGGCATCGAAAGCGGACAGGCTGAGGGCTGGCTGTGCAACATACGCCTCTCAGATGCAAAGGGAAACAGCGTGAATGTCGATGACAGGGAAATAGGCTTCGACCTCTCCGGCTTGCCCACAGGCATCAATGCAACAGACAGCGGCCTGACCGAATCAAGTGCATACGACCTGAACGGGCGCAAGCAACAGTCGGACAAGTCGCTGCACAAAGGTGTCTATATAATAGACGGAAAGAAAACTATCCTTAAATAATTAAAACAACAATTAAAACAATAAATGATTAATATGAAACTGCATTTAACAATACTATCTTTCATGCTCCTGGCAAGCTCCGGCATGAAAGCTCAGAACAGCCCCTTCTCAGCTGTGAAGAAAGGTGAGATTATCAACCGTGCGGCGATGCCTGCCGACAATCAGGACGTAAAGATACGCAGGGCTGCGAGAAAAGCACCACAGGTGAACTGGTCATACCCGTCGGCCATGCCTGCTACGCCCTTCGCCGGTGGCAATGGCACACAGGCTGCCCCTTACCAGATAGCCACTGCCCAGCACCTGGCCAACCTCGCGTGGCTGGTCAACAACATGAGTTCATACAGGTCACTCTATTATGAGCTGACGGCAGACATCGAGCTGAACAAGGACGTGCTGAACGAGGAGCGGGCACTCAACGTGGCAGGTGCACCGTGGACACCTATCGGAAGCAGATATGCTGCTTTCTCAGGCCACTTCAACGGCAACGGACACTCGGTGAAGGGACTATATATCTACTCCACCCAGGAATATACGGGGCTTTTCGGCTATGCCAGCAATGCAGTCATCGAGAATGTGGGAACCGTCGATGGATACATCTACGGATGCTGCCGCACAGGTGCCATAGCCGGATGTGTCACCAACACGACTATACAGAACTGCTTCAACAGCAACACCATGTACTCCAAGAGCTCACTCCTGGCCGGCATCCTTGGACACTCTGAGGGAAGCACGAAGGTCGTAGCCTGCTACAACAGCGGAATTGTTTACGGCTACGGACAGTATTGCGGCAGCCACGGGCGTAACGGCAACTGCGTGGGAGGCATCGTCGGTGCCGTCGATCAGGGAGGAAGTGTCAGCTACTGCTATAATACGGGCAGCGTATATTGCGGTGCATACGGCGCCGGCGG
>JAILBT010000023.1 GCA_024680755.1 Prevotella sp.
AAACCACCAAATACCCTTCCCATAGCACCGCAGATCGACATATATACCGAGGGCGACACCCTGCCGCCACTGGCCGAAGGCAGCTTCTTCCACAGTGCCAATTTCTTCGGCCTCTGTCTTGTCACGCCACGCCTGCAACCCTATCTGGCTGTGGTGCGCAGTGGCAGTGAGGAGCTGTGTCACATGGTGGCCATCGTGCGCAGCCGCACGTCGTGGCTGCCGCCGTATATATACAAGCACTGCCTGGTGACTGAAGAGGGTGTGTATGCCGACGGCGCAGGCAACCGCGACGAGCTGTTCAGCCTGATGCTCGACGCTCTGCTCGAGCGCCTGGGCCACAGCATACTGTATGTCGAGGTGAGCCACCTGACGCAGAAGATGTTTGCCTACAGGCAGTTTCGGCAGCGGGGCTTCTTCCCCGTGAAATGGCTCAACATCACCAACTCGCTGCACAGCCGCAGCCCGCACGAACGGCTGGACCGGCGCACGCAGACAAGACTAAACAAGGCACAGCAACGGGGCATCAAGACCGCCAAGGTTGACACCGACGAAGAGCTGAACGCCTTTCTCGACCTGCTGCACAAGCACAACATGCTGAAACCGCGCCACTACATTCCGCCACGACAATTCTTTGAGGCTGCCCACAAGCAGCCATACGCCAGCATGCTGCTCACAACATACAACGGCCGGGCCGTGGGCTGCAGCATGACCGCCTACAGCCAGCAGGATGCCTATTTCTGGTATGCAGCCTACAGGCGAAAGAGCTTCCACTTCCTGCACCCGCAGCTGATAACCATCTGGCACGCTCTGCTCGAAGCACACAGGCAGGGCTACCGACATTTCACCTTCATCGACGTGGGGCTGCCATACAGACATAGCTCGCTGCGAGAACTCATACTGCGCTTCGGCGGACGGACACAAAGCACATACAGGTGGTTCCGCATACAGATAGGATGGCTGAACAGGCTGATGGCCTACATTTACCGCGACTGACATGCAGCACGGAGAAGACATATCTATAGTATCTATAGCATCTATAGCATCTATAGCATCTATAGTATCTATAGCATCTATAGCATCTATAACATCTATAGCATCTATATCACATAACACACAAACAACGTTTTAGCGTAACTTCTTTTTCATAACCAAATGGCAGAAGCAAAACCCACAACATACGCCGGCATAATGAGCAGCCTGAAAGCGGGCCATTATGCCCCTGTCTATTACCTGATGGGCGACGAGGGCTACTACATCGACAAGATAAGCGACTACATTGCCGCCAACGCGCTGCCAGAGGAGCAGCGCGACTTCAACCAGACCATTTTCTTCGGCTCTGACGTCACGGCGGCACAGGTGGCCGACACGGCACGCCGATACCCCATGATGGCAGAAAGGCAGGTGGTCATCGTGAAAGAGGCACAGAACATCAAGCAGACCGAGGCTCTCGAACGCTACATGCAGAAGCCTAATCCGCAGACCGTGCTGGTCATCTGCCACAAAAACGGGAAGATAGACGGTCGCAAGCTGAACTATGTGAAAGCTGTCAAACAGGCGGCCATAATCTTCGAGAGCAAGAAGCTTGGCGACCGCGAACTGCCACACTTCATACAAGACTACATGCAGCAGCACAGCGTGAGCATCGACGCTAAGAGCGTGCAGATGATTGCCGACGCCACGGGAGCCGACCTGGCGCGGCTGACCACCGAGATGGATAAGCTGATGACGTCGCTGACGAAAGACGACAGACGCGTCACACCGGCCATGGTCGAGCAGCAGGTGGGCGTCAGCAAGGATTTCAACGCCTTCGAGCTGAAAGACGCCATCATACGCCGCGACGTGTTCAAGGCAAACCAGATAATAAGCTACTTTGAAAAGAACCCCAAGGCCGGCAGCGTCTATAGCCTGATGCCACTGCTGTTTGGATATTTTCAGAACCTGTTGGCTGCCTACTATGCTCCTAACAATAAGAGCCAGGAGAGCGTGGCCGCACACCTCGGACTGCGCTCGCCATACGCAGCCCGCGACTATATGACCGGTATGCAGAACTACCGCGGACCAAAGGTGCTGCAGATAATACACAAGATGCGCGAAGTGGATGCCAAGAGCAAGGGACTGGACAACCCGTCAACGCCTGCCGAACAACTCATGCAGGAGCTGGTCTATTTTATCCTACACTGAACAGCAGCTTCAGCGACACTACAGGCGTTGCCCAGCTCAATAAAAGCAAAGAGCATTTACAACTCTAAATTTCTGCCTTCACACACCGTCACACACCCCCGAGAACCATCTCAAGCCGTGGTTTTCGGGGGTGTTTTCGTTCACACAGGCTGCGCTTTTAGCGGCTGCTTTTTTCTGGAACACGGTGTTTTGCCATACGGTTTCTGACGACTTAAATATCTGATTTATTGACCGACAAACAGAAAACTTGCCCTTCCAGAACAGCGAATTTTTGACCTTTCAGACTCTTGTACGCAAATTTTCGCTCCCTGCGAAATTACATCGGTTTTTGACTCCAAATATTTAGGTTTAACATTTGTTTACTTTTGAAAACTAAACCAACGTGATTTACAAATCTATATTACATTTGTAAACTTTAAGAAACAAAATATAATTCTTAAAACTCAAATACTATTTCGGGTAATATATTTATATATCAAAACCAAAACCTAACAATTTAGAAATCTATATTTATGCTTATTCACATCAGTCATTTATGTGTAAACTCCATAAACCCAGCTATATTATGTCTAAATGTGTAAGCTTTTATGCTGAAAAGTGGCCTTTTTGAGATCAAAACACCTGACCACTACACTTTACAATGTTATATATTATGCTAAAATAAGCTTAAAGCCAGCCGTTTATGTCAAAATGCCCAATTTTACTTTAATATATTTTGCCGCGCAATTGCTATATAACCGCAAATTTTAGGCTTTTGGTTTAGAAAACTATATTTATGTTTACGAAGGCTGTTTGTAGTTGTAAATATTAAGAAATCTAAATTTTTTCTCAAACATTTGGAAGTATAAATTATTGTATTTACCTTTGTAAACCGAAAGCAAAACATGGCAAAAGCGGCCCAAAAACGTCTGTTGCCCGCCGCAGAGGGGTGAGAGCCGGCAGAAAACTCGGTCTCACTCAGCCGCTGGCCCGAACCGTAGCAAAAAAAACACGAGCTAAAAGCAAACAAAATAATACTCAATAAAAAACGGCCGACATGAAAGACAGAATACGACAGATACAAGAGGCTCAGCACATGAGCCAGCAAATCTTTGCCGACTACATCGGCGTGGGTGCTGCCACACTGAGCAGCATATACAACGGACGCACCCGCCCCACCCTGAACATCGTGGAGAACATCAAGCGCAAGCTGCCGTCAATCAATCTTGAATGGCTCATGTTTGGTACCGGACGTATGTTTGCCGACGGCGCGCCGGCGGCATCAGAGCCACGCAGCGCTGCCAAAGACAGCCCCGCTGCAAGCCCTGACCTCTTTTCCTCGGCCGACGGCTCAGACCTGCTGTTAAGCACGGACATGACAGAGACGCTACCGACCGCAGCTCAGACACAGGCCGCCAACGGCCGTGACCGACGTGGCCCGGAGACCTCCACACAGGCCGTGCAGCCACAGAAGCCTATCGTGATTGAGCGGCCGGCGCGCCATGTGACGGAGATACGCGTCTATTACGACGACCAGACATGGGAGAGCTTCACACCCAGCAAGACAAAATGAAGCTGCGCGTCAACAGGGGCTTGCCGGACATGATAGAAGGCACAGAATGACATAAAGCTTGTGCCTGCGGGACAATGGAGTAGCCTTGGCGGAAAAAAACAGGTCCCACCCAGGTACAAAACAGGCCCCACCCGGGTACAAAACAGGCCCCACTCAGGTACAAAACAGGCCCCACTCAGGTACAAAACAGGCCCCGTTGCGGCTTTCGCCAGTAAGCAAAAAGCCTTTCGCCAGTAAGCGAAAAGCCTTTCGCCTGTAGGCGAAAGGCTTTTTGCCTGTAGGCAAAAACCCGGGCCATGCAGGGTCATGGCCTGCTGCACCCGCTGCGGCTAACTGAAGATAACGGTTTTGTTCTTATATACCAGCACCTTACGGTCGATGTGCTTCTGCACGGCGCGCGACAGGACAATCTTCTCCAGGTCCTTGCCCTTGCCCACCAGGTCTTGCGGCGTGTCTTTGTGGGTTATGCGCACCACGTCTTGTTCGATGATAGGTCCGGCGTCGAGCTCGGCCGTGACATAGTGGCTGGTGGCACCGATGATCTTCACGCCGCGCTCGTATGCCTGATGGTAGGGCTTGGCACCGGCAAAGGCCGGCAGGAACGAGTGGTGTATGTTGATGATGTGGTCGGGATAGTGGGCTATCATCTCGTTGCTGATGACCTGCATATAGCGGGCCAGCACGATGAAGGTTATGCCATTCTCCCTGAGCAGGGTCAGCTCGCGTTCCTCCTGTTCGCGCTTGTTCTCGTGCGTGATGGGAAACACATGGAAAGGAATGTCGAAGCGCTCGGCCACATGGCCCAGGTCGGGGTGGTTGGAGATGATGAGCGGTATCTCGCAGTCCCACTCGCCGGCCGTGTAGCGAGCCAGCATGTCGAACAGGCAGTGGCTCATCTTTGAGACGAAGATGGCCATGCGCGGCTTGACATCGCTGAACCAGAGGCGCATCTTCATGCCGTATTTCTGACCGTAAAGAGTTGTGAAATACTCGCTTATCTTCTCGCGGGGAATCATGAAGCCCTCCAGCTCCCACTCTACACGGGCAAAGAACACGCCCTCTATACGATCAACATACTGGTCTAAATAGACTATGTTGCCGCCGTTGACGGTGATGAAGTTGGTTATCTGTGCCAATATGCCCGGCTGGTCGGGACAGTGGAGCAGTAGTCGTGCTGTGGTCATGTCTGTTGGTGTCTCTCTTGATGGGGTTATATCACAAAGCGATAGCTTTTCGGCGCGCAAAGATAATGCTTTTTGTCCAAAATGCAAAGTTATCGCAGTTTTTTTGTAATTTAGCCGCCCCAAACAATTATATCACTCAAGTCTCCCACCCTCTAAAACCTTTTAAGAACAACGAATTAAGACTAATTTCACGAATTACACCAATGAACATAAGCGCTGCGAATTAAACAGAAACTCAGAAACTCAGAAACTCAAAAACTCAGAAACTCAGAACTCAGAAACTCAGAAACTAAAAAACTAAAAATATAATTCGTACAATTCGTGAAATTCGTCTTAATTCGTTGTTGAAAAGAAAAGGGTGAGACAATTAGACAATTAGACAGAGAGACAATTAGACAGAGAGACAATTAGACAGAGAGACAATTAGACAGAGAGACAATTAGACAATTAGACAACTCAAGTCTCCCACTCTCTAAAACCTTTTAAGAACAACGAATTAAGACTAATTTCACGAATTACACCAATGAACATAAGCGCTGCAAATTAAGCAGAAACTCAGAAACTCAAAAACTCCGAAACTAAAAAACTCAAAAACTCAGAAACTAAAAAACTCAAAAACTCCGAAACTAAAAAACTCAAAAACTCAGAAACTCAGAAACTCAGAAACTCAAAAACTCCGAAACTCAGAAACTCAAAAACTCAGAAACTCAAAAACTCAGAAACTCAGGAACGCAGAAACTCAAAAACTCAGAAACTAAAAAACTAAAAAAATTGAAATTCGTCTTAATTCGTTGTTGAAAAGAAAAGGGTGGGAAAGTTCAATTATATCATTCAATCTTTGTGGAATTTTATTCTGAATTGATACACAAGTATCAGCAGTGCTCCAATCATGCCGAGCCCATCTCCATAGACCATGTCAACGAGGCCATTCTCATCATCAGCAATTTGTTTCCGCCGCGGCGGGCGCTGACGGCGATGAAGCTGCTGGCGGCCCTCAACCTGCTGAACGCCGCCGTCAAGCTTGAGGCGTTCAAGCCGCTGGTCAGCTACAAGTATGTCAAGGGCATGTGTGCCTATCTGCTCTACTTCTTGCTGGTGAAGCCTACGGGCAATATTGACATCTGGCTGGACAGGATTCAGAATATCACTTATTTCCGCGTTATGGGCGTGCAGTTCAGCTTCCATTTCGTGCCGCTGTTCCGTGCGCTGCGTGGCGAGCTGACCAAGGCGTGTCTCACGCCACAGGTGTGGGACGGCCTGCGTCTGCAGCAGATAGCCGTCGAGGTGTTGCGCATGGTGCAGCCCAAGCCTTTCACTGTTGCGTCGCGCCATGTCCCCACTCTTTCCACGGGGGCTCTGACCCTAGAGACGGAGAGGCTCGCACAGCTTGTCGGCCTCGGGCCTGGCGGCGTAAAGGTTTGCTCGCAGCCATTTACGACCGCGCGCAATGGTGTGACGGTGGAGAAGTGTCCGGGCCGTTTTGTCGAAGACGGCCTCAAGTCGCTCTACGCGGCCATCACGTTCAACATGCATGACGAACAGTGCTTCATGCTCTACCGCCGCAAGGACCGCCGCCCCCTGCGCGTCATCAGATACGACGGGCACAACTATGACCAGCTGCTCGACTATCTGATGGTCAGCAACAAGCGCGTGTGGCGCCGGCGTCGCGCCACGCTTGAGGTGGGCAAGCTCTACTGCCTCAGCCCGCAGCAACGCATACGCACGCTGTCGCCTGCCGCCCAGCTGCTGGCCAAGACGCGCAACAGCTATCTGGTGCGCGACGGACTGTACAACAATCTGTGTCTGTCATATCCCGTTGCCTGCTATCTGGCACAGCACTTCCCGACGGTGAGATTTGTCAAGACGCTCAACTTCAACCGGCTGGCGGTCAGACATACGCTGTACGACATCAGAAAGCTGCGGCGTGTGCCGCTCGCCTCCATTGCGCGCCACGCCAAGGTGTGGGTGGTCGTGGACAAGAGGCACGAGCTGGCCCACTTCGACCTCGACATGCTGCCGCAGGAGCTGATAGACGACTATCTGGTGACAGACGACTTCTACAAGGAGTTTCAGGTTGAGCGTCGCAGGGGCCTGAAAGGTCTCCGTGCCTGGCACTATCACTGGCTCTTGCCGCCCCTGTTTCCGAACATACGCGTGCGCAACTATCATGCTCTGGTGCAGGGATACAATCAGAAGTGGGCCGTGTTCTCGCTCTGCGAAGAGTGTTTCCAGTCAGGCTTCATCTACGACACGGTCTGCTACGACCGCGACGATGGTTGCATCTATGGTCTGTGCGGCAACAGGCAGCATGTCATTGTGCGCTTCAACTACAACGAGTACTGAGCCTATGCACAGCCCTCAGAAGCGTGCGGGCAGGGCCAGCAGCTGATAGAGCAGCGTCATGGCCATTCGCCTGTGGCCCAGGTCGTTGGGGTGCAGACGGTCGTTGGCATGGCCGAAATAGTCTTGTTGCTCGTGCATGGGATAGAGGCCGCTCGTGGCGTTCCAGTCGATCACCGGCACGGCCCACACGCTGGCTGCCTCGCGCACGCACTGCACATAGTCGTCGATGAACAGTCCGTGGCGGTTGGCATAGTCCTCGGTGGGCTGCCAGTTCTTGTCGTTGGCATAGAAGCGGGCGCGGTGCACGGGCGTGAGCAGCACTATCTGCTTGGTGGGGTACATGCGCTTCAGCGAGTCGAGCGCCACGTTGATGCGCCCTCTGAAGCTTGACAGGTCCGTGCTAAGGCTGCGGTGGCGGCGCAGCTCGTTGTGGCGCGTATTGCCTCCGTGGGCATAGACGACGGAGTCTTCCGTATAGTTGTACCACCGGCCCAGCGGCACATCGTTGTTCCAGTCGTTGGTGCCCATGAAGATGACGATGGCATCGACATGCTGCCCGTGGTCGTTCATCAGTTGGGCGGCCTGGCGTGGCACGTCGTTCCACTGTCGTCCGCTGACGCCATAGACGTATGGCTCGATGTCTAACCACTGCTGCAGCCACCACCAATATTTCTTCTGGCTGGCCTTGTTCCTCGGGTCGGTGATCGAGTCGCCCAGAAAAGCCACCCGCGCTCCCTGCCAGGGGTGTTGCCAGGTGCGCATCTGTGGTTCGGCCTCTTGGCGGACGTGCGCTCCGTGGGCCACTGCCGCCGTAGCACACCCAAGGAGCGTCAGGGTAAGCCACAGGGTGCGCTTCATTTCTGTCGTGTATGTCATTGCTAATTGCTGTGTTTATAGTTGCAATAATTCTTAATTCTCAATTCTCAAGTCTCTGGCTGGCCAGCCGTAGTCCTGGCAGTAGCGGTAGCCGAGCCTGTTGCGCCTCACCCTCTGGCAGGCCGTGGTCGGGGATATAGAGGCACAGCTCTGCCGCACGTTCGTCTATCCGCTCTCGCTGTCGGCAGCAGGCTGCGGTCAGCGCGACGGCAGCAACTGCGGCCAGCGTCAGTTTGTTCATGGTTGGTCCGGCAGACGTTTTATTTCTATCTTCTTCACGCTTTCGCCCGCCGTGGTGTCGGCTTCGCGCGGCATGTAGATGGGCGCGTCGCTCTGCCAGGGCATTATGCGCAGTTCCAGCTCGCGGCAGCCCTGGGGCAGTCGCCAAAGTCCGTAGAGGAAGGGCCGGCCATACTGGAAGTTGTCGGCTATGAGCTTGCCGTCGGCATACAGCCGGGCGCAGTCGCCCTGATAGTCGATGGACAAGAGCGCAGCTCTGCCTGCGGTGCCTGCCTCTGCCGTCTGTGCCTGCGCCATGTCTGGCAGCGTGATGCGATAGACGGCGGCCGCGTCCCACTGCTCTTCGCTGGGGGCCTCGGCCACTTTGGCCGGACCCTTGCTGATGGTGCGCTGTGGGCCGGCCGGCTTCACCTTCGTACAGCGCACGCCGCTGGCAGCCGTAGCGCCACTGGCGGCTTGCCCGCCGTAGCTCGCCAGGAAGAGGTGTTCGGCCTCGTGTTGCGTCAGCAGATACACATTATTATATATAGGCACGTCGGTGCCGCGCGGCCTGACGTTCTTCAGCGTCTTGCCGTCTTTCATGGCTATGGTGGCGGGTATGCCTTTCACCTGCATGAGGAATGTCTTGCCGTCGCGCCGGGCTACCAGCTGTGCGGTGGCATAGCTTATGTCGTCTATATTGACGGGGAAGATGGCAATCGTGCCCGCGGGTATGGTCAGCCTGGGCAGCCTGACGCCGCAGGCCTCTAAGCGCACGTCTTTCTTGGCAGAGAGCTGCTGCAGCCGCTCATAGTTGTTGACGAAGATAAATGCCGCCGTATCGCCTTCTGCCGTAGCCCTGTGCCCGCCTGCCGTCTTTGCCTTTCTTACCGCCCATCGCAGATAGCTGTCGTCGCCCTTGGCCGGCGAGCCGCTCTTTGCGGTGCGCGGGGCCGCAATGAAGCTTGTCTCCGTCGCGGCCAGCAGCTCGCCATAGTCGTGCAGGAAGAGGTGCAGCGGGCGCAGACGGTAATACTGTGGGTAGGTCTGGCCAAACTCGCCCAGCGGACATTGGAAGTCGTAGGTCTTCACGGGCAGGTCGTTGTTGGCGGTGCCCGGCGTGCGTTGTGTCTCGTTCAGGCATACGCCGGTCGTGCTCTCTGGGTTTGTCCCCCCGTGGTACATGTAGTAGCCCAGCAGGTTGGAGCCCGAGCCCAGCTTCACCACGGCCAGCGCATAGCAGTCGTCGGCATAGATATATGGCCGGCGGTGGTAGGCCGTGGCCATGCCTCCGCCCAGCTCGCAGGTGAAGTAGGGGTAGTCGCTGTCGCCCCGGGTGATGTGCTCCTTCTGTTCGCCCAGCATGTCGGTGCCGATGGCTGTCGACGAGCGGAAGCTCTTGAAGTGGAAAGCCTTGTAGTAGTTGCCGGCGCACGGCTCGACCGACTTGTCCCAGAAGCCATCGGCATAGTCGCCATACAGGGGCAACATCTCGCCGTAGGGCACGGGCTTTGTCAGCTCGGGCCAGCCGGTGCGGGTGTAGAACGGCAGGTCGAAGCCTATCTGCAGCGCCAGCCGTTTCAGGGCCATGAGATAGTCGCCCGAGCCGCGATATTCGTTGTCAAACTGGCAGGCCATTATCGGTCCGCCGTCTTTCCACTGCATGCCCTGCACCTGGGTGAAGATCTGCCGATAGAGTTTCTCCACATAGTCGAGGAAGCGGCTGTCGGTGCTGCGCAGCTTGCAGCCCTTGGCGAACAGCCAGTCGGGTATGCCCCCGTTGCGTACCTCGCCGTGGCAGAATGGGCCTATGCGCAGAATGACGGGCATGTCCTGCTGGCGGCACACCGCGAGAAAGCGTCGCAGGTCGCGCTGCCCGCTCCAGTTGAAGATGCCTTCTTGCTCTTCCACATGGTTCCAGAATATGTATGTGGCCAGGACGGTCACGCCCCCCTCCTTCATCTTGTGCACCTCGTCGGCCCACTCGTCGGCCGGCAGTCGCGAATAGTGTATCTCGCCCATGACGGGACACACGCGCCGGCCGTCTATCAGCAGACTGTGGCGGTCCCACGCCACGGGCTTGCCCAGGGCAGAGGCCGCCACTGCGGTGCCGTGCAGTGTGCAGGCGAGCACCAGCGTCAAGAAAGCAGTGTTACGATGTTTCATCTGACAGCAGTGTGTTTGTTGTTGCTTTCTCACCGTTCGGTGTCAATCATTTTCATCAGCTTCACGGCGTCAACATATTGCGCAATGCCCTGCGCCACGCGCTTGGCATCCTGCATGGCATGGACCACGGTGGCCTGGCGGCCCACCACGTCGCCTCCGGCAAAGATGCCCTTGCGCGTGGTCATGCCGTAGGGCACGTCGCGCGTGATGAGGAAGCGGTGGTCGTCGTTCTCCAGGCCCGACGTGGTGCGCACAATCTTCGTGGCCGGCATGGCACCTATGGCAAAGATGATGTTGTCGGCCGGCAGCGTGCGGCGTTCGGCCGGCTTGCCGGGCTCGCTTGTCTCAAGCACTATCTCTGTGATGTCGAGCCGGTCGTCCACATGCACCTCTGCGATGCTGCTCCACCAGTTGAAGCACACTCCCTCCTTGACGGCGTCGTCGTATTCGGCGTGCAGGGCCGACATGGTGTCGATGCCCTTGTGGTAAACCACGTCCACCCTTGAGGCGCCGATACGCAGGGCTGTGCGTGCAGCGTCCATGGCCGTGTTGCCACAGCCCACGACATACACGCGGGCCCCGCTATCCACGGGCAGCTCGTCGCGCTGCATGAAGCCTTCGCTGATCAGCTCCACGCGGCGCAGGAAATGGGTGGCCAGACGGATGCGCCTGAGGTCGGCACAGCGCACGGCCCCCTCGCCATCGGATATGCATTTGCCGTTCTGCCAGATGGGTATCTCGAGCGACTTGGGCTTGCTCAGCCCCGTGCCTATGAAGACGGCATCGAAGCCCTGGGCAAAGAGGCTGTCAACGGTTATCTCCACGCCCACATGGGTGTTGCGATGTATGACCACGCCCATCTTCTCGATGAAGCGTATCTCTCGCGCCACCACCTCCTTTGGCAGACGATACTCAGGTATGCCATAGCGCAGCACGCCGCCGCACTGGGCCTCCATCTCGAACATCTCTACCGCAAAGCCCATGCGCGACAGGTCGCCGGCCACGGTGATGCCCGACGGACCGGCACCGATGACGGCCACGCGGCCGCGGCTCTTCTCGACCATGTCCTCGTGGGTCAGCTGGTTGTCCGAGTCGAAATCGGCCACGAAGCGTTCCAGCTTGCCTATGCTGACGGCCTGGCCCTTCTTGCCCAGCACGCAGCTGCCCTCGCACTGCTTCTCATGTGCACACACGCGGCCGCACACGGCCGGCAGGTTGCTCTTCTGCCGGATAATGCTGATGGCATTGCCCATGTTGCCCTTCTTCAGCTCGTGTATCCAGTCGGGAATATCGTTGCCGATAGGACAGCCTTTCTTACACTGAGGCACCTTGCAGTGCAGGCAGCGCTGCGCCTCCCTGATGGCCTCGGCCATCGTGTAGCTCTCGTTGATCTCTTCTGCAAATCTCATTGCTTTTCAGTTGTATGGATTGAAGGTCGATGGTCTGCAAAGCCGAAGCCGCACGACCTGAACGGCGCAAAGGTACGAAAAATAATCCAACCGACGCAAAAAACGGCAACAAAAGTGAGGCGTGGAGCATCTTTTGCGCCCAATTGACTCAAGTTTCCCACCCTCTAAAACCTTTTAAGAACAACGAATTAAGACTAATTACACGAATTACACATTAGACAATTAGACAGAGAGACAATTAGACAATTAGACAGAGAGACAATTAGACAATTAGACAGAGAGACAATTAGACAATTAGACAGAGAGACAATTAGACAGAGTGACAATTAGACAGAGAGACAATTAGACAATTAGACAGAGAGACAATTAGACAATTAGACAGAGAGACAATTAGACAGAGTGACAATTAGACAGAGAGACAATTAGACAATTAGACAGAGAGACAATTAGACAATTA
>JAILBT010000077.1 GCA_024680755.1 Prevotella sp.
CGCAGCTGTGCGAGGCGCTTCCATAGCAGCTGGTATTTTTCCGAGCGACATTCGGGGTCGTCGTCGATGACGAGTTGTGCCTCGTCGCGGGCCATTTGCACGAGCTGTCCGTCGCGTGCGATGTCAGCAATTTTCAGGTCGAAGGCCATGCCGCTCTGCTGCGTACCCTCAAGGTCGCCTGGTCCCCGCAGCTTCAGGTCGGCCTCGGCTATGCGGAAACCATCGGTTGTCTCGCACATTATGTCTATGCGCCTTCGTGTGTCGTTGGTCAGGTTGTACGACGTGACGAGTATGCAAAAGCTCTGGTCGGCACCGCGTCCCACCCTGCCTCTGAGCTGGTGTAGCTGCGAGAGTCCGAAGCGCTGGGCATCCATGATGACCATGACGGAGGCGTTAGGCACATTCACCCCCACCTCGATGACCGTTGTGGCTACGAGTATCTGCGTCTCGCCCCGTGCAAAGCGTTCCATCTCGGCATCTTTCTCGGCCGGCTTCATGCGTCCGTGCACCTTGCTCAGCTGGTAGTCTGGAAACACATGTGTCAGCATTTCGTAGCCTTCCTCCAGGTTTTTCAGGTCCATTCTCTCGCTTTCTTCTATCAGCGGATATACCACATAGACCTGGCGTCCCTGTTGCACCTGCTGTCTGATGCCTGCCCACAGCTTTGGCAGGCGATTGTCAAAATAGTGAGTTGTGCGTATTGGCTTCCGTCCCGGTGGCAGCTCGTCGATGACGCTTACGTCGAGGTCGCCATATAGCGTCATGGCCAGTGTGCGTGGTATGGGTGTGGCCGTCATGACCAGCACATGTGGTGGCTGCTGGCTCTTGCTCCACAGTTTGGCGCGCTGTGCCACTCCGAAGCGGTGCTGCTCATCTACAACGACCAGGCCGAGTCTGCCGAACTGCACGGTATCTTCAATCACGGCGTGCGTTCCCACCAGCAGGTTGACCTCGCCAGAGAGCAGTCCGTTGAGCACATCCTTGCGTCGTCGCCCTTTGACCACACCAGTCAGCAGCTCCACGCGTATGGGCATGTCGCCCAGCATCTGGCGTATGGTCTGCAGGTGCTGCTCGGCCAGAATCTCCGTTGGTGCCATGATGCAGGCCTGAAATCCGTTGTCTAAGGCCAGGAGCATTGCCATGAGTGCGACGAGTGTCTTGCCCGAGCCCACGTCGCCCTGCAGCAGCCGGTTCATCTGGCGTCCGGACCGCATGTCGGCATGTATCTCACGCACGACGCGCTTCTGTGCTTCGGTCAGGTTGAATGGCAGATACTGGCTGTAAAACATATTGAACAGCTGGCCCACGCGGCTGAACACATAGCCCCGATATTTCCGACGATGGTATGAAGCATAGCGCAGTATGTTGAGTTGGACGAAGAACAGCTCTTCAAACTTCAGTCTCACCCTGGCCTGTTCCAGCTGGCGGCTGTCGTGCGGGTAGTGCACGGCACGTATGGCCTCATTGCGTGACATGAGGTGTCGTCGCTCGATGATGATGTCCGTAAGCGTCTCTGGCAGCGGTTGTGTGAGCAATTCGAGCAGACGCTTCACATATCGCTCCATGACGCGGCTGGTGAGCCCCGCTTTCTTCATTTTCTCGGTTGTGTGGTAGTGTGGTTGCAGGCCCATTTCGTTCAGCTGCAGTTCGTCGGCATCGTCGATGTCCGGGTGTGTCACCTGCATGCGGTTGTTGAACACCTGTGGTCGTCCGAACACCACATATCGCTTGCCGACCGGATAGGTCTTCATGGCCCATTGGCCTCCGTTGAACCAGACCAGGTCCATGAACGCTGTTCCGTCGGTGAAGTGTGCCACTACGCGCTTCTTTCTCGGCCCTTGATCATACTCGTCGTATGACATTATGCTACCTACCACCTGTACGTATGGCATGTCGGCCGTCAGCTCGCGTATTTTATACACCTTGGTTCGGTCTATGTGCTTGTATGGGTACTGCTGCAGCAGGTCGCCGAAGGTCTTCACACCCAGTTCCTGGGCGAGCCACTTCTGGCGCTGGGGGCCCACGCCGGGCAGCCACTGAATGTCTTGTTGGAGTATGTCGTTGATGTCAGCCACTGCGTGTGATGGTTAGTAAGGTACTTCTCCTGTGGGGTCTGGTAGTTGCTGGTTGGCGAAGGGGTCATAGTCGTCGGGCGAGTCAGGTCCCAGCATGGTGCCGTCGCCCACCGACGAGCCCAGAATGGTTCCGTCGTCGCCGTCGGTGTCGCTCTCGGCTGCGGCCTTGCGTCTCAGCCGTCCGTCCTCGAGGTTCTCAAAGCGCGTGAACTCGCCTCTGAACGACAGTTTCACGTCGTCGGTTGCGCCCTTACGGTGTTTGGCAATGATGACGTATGCCACGCCGCGTAGGTCGTTGCCCTTCTCGTCTTGTGTGATGCCATAGTATTCTGGCCTGTGGACGAAGCACACCATGTCGGCATCCTGTTCTATAGCTCCCGACTCACGCAGGTCTGACAGTTGCGGCCGTTTGGCATCGACCGTGTTGTCGCGGTTCTCCACGCCGCGGTTCAGCTGCGACAGGGCCAGGATGGGTATGTCCAGCTCTTTTGCCAGACTCTTCAGCGAGCGCGAAATGGTGCTGACCTCTTCCTGTCGTGAGGTGAAGCGCATGCCGTTGGCGTTCATCAGCTGCAGGTAGTCGATCATGATTAGCTTCACCTGATGTTCGCGCACCAGCCGGCGCGCCTTCGTTCGCAGCTCGAATACAGACAGTCCGGGTGTGTCATCGACATACAGCGGTGCTCCCATCAGGTGATTGATGCGCTTGTCCAGTCGTTCCCATTCGTCGGGTGCGAGCTGTCCGTTAAGTATCTTCGTGCCTGAAATCTCGCACACGTTGCTTATCAGGCGGTTGACCAGTTGCTGATTGCTCATCTCGAGCGAAAAGAAGGCCACCGGTATCTTGTAGTCGGCGGCAATGTTTTTTGCCAGCGACAGGGCGAACGCCGTTTTTCCCATGGCAGGTCGTCCGGCAATGATGACCAGGTCGCTGGCTTGCCATCCGCTTGTCAGCTTGTCCAGCTTATGATATCCGGTGGGCACTCCCGTCAGTCCGTCGCGGTTCTTGGCAGCCTCCTGTATCACATGTATGGCAGTGTTGATGACGGGGTCTATCTGGGTGTAGTCCTTCTTCATGTTGTTCTGCGACAACTCGAACAGCGCCCCCTCGGCCTCCTGCATCAGTTCGTCAATGTCGTTCTGCTCGTCAAAGGCTTTGGTCTCAATGTTGCCGGCATAGCTGATGAGCTGTCGTGCCAGGAATTTCTGCGCAATGATGCGTGCGTGATACTCCACGTTGGCCGACGTGGCTGTTCTGGCGCTGATGTCGGTGAGATATCCTGGCCCGCCCACGTCGGCCAGGTCGCCCTGCTGTGCCAGCTGCTGCACCACGGTCAGAACGTCCACCGGTCGTTCGCGCAGTTCCAGGTCTCGAATGGCCTGGTATATCTTCTGGTGGCGCGAGTCGTAGAAGCTCTCAGGTTTGAGCATCTCGCACACCACGGTGTATGCGTCTTTGTCTATCATCAGCGCGCCCAGCACAGCCCGTTCCACATCGGGGGCTTGGGGCTGCACATGGGCGTAGGTGGTGTCAATGGCTTGCTGCTGGCGTGTCTTGCGCTGCTGGCGGCCATTGGTCTGGTCTGTTGGCATGGTGTTATGCTTGGTGGTTATATAATATTAATGTGTAGCGACCGTCTGTTGTCCTCCTGTCATCGGCTTGTCGTGGGTGTTCAGCTCAGTGCCTTGTGCATGGCAGCGGCTGCACGACGGCCGTCGCCCATAGCCAGAATGACGGTGGCTCCGCCGCGCACTATGTCGCCTCCGGCATAGACATCTGAGCGTGACGAGCGCATGTCGTCGTCCACCACGATGGTGTTCTTGCGTCCCAGCTCCAGTCCGGCAATGCTCTTTGGCACCAGCGGGTTGGGGCTTACGCCCACGGCCACCACCACCTCATCGACATCGAGCGTCACGGTCTTGCCCTCGACAGGTACGGGCGAGCGTCGTCCGCTGGCGTCGGGTTCGCCCAGTTCCATGACCTGCAGCACAGCCTGACATACGGCCCCTCGCTCGTCGGTCTTGTATTCTATTGGGTTGTGCAGCGTGAGGAAGTGGATGCCCTCCTCCTTGGCGTGCTTCACCTCTTCCAGTCGGGCGGGCATCTCAGCCTCTGAGCGGCGATAGACCAGAGTGACGTCGGCACCGAGACGCTTTGCCGTGCGGCATGAGTCCATGGCCGTGTTGCCGCCGCCCACCACGAGCACATGGCGGGCTGGGTTGATGGGCGTGTCTGTGTCGGGATTGGCGGCATCCATCAGGTTGACGCGCGTCAGGTACTCATTCGACGACATGATGTTGATGGCGTTCTCGCCAGGAATGTTCATGAAATTGGGCAGGCCGGCTCCGCTGCCAACGAAGATGCCACGGAAGCCCTGTTGCTCCAGTTGCTCCACGGTGATGGTCTTGCCTATGACGACGTCGGTCTGGAAATGTACGCCCATACGGCGCAGGTTGTCTATCTCCACATCCACGATACGGTTGGGCAGGCGGAACTCAGGTATGCCATACTTGAGCACACCGCCTATCTCGTGCAGTGCCTCGAACACATAGACATCATAGCCCAGTTTGACCATGTCGCCAGCAAACGACAGTCCGCTGGGGCCGGAGCCCACCACGGCCACCTTGATGTTGTTGGCCGGTGCCACGTCGGGCAGCGACAGCTGTCCCGACTCGCGTTCGTAGTCGGCTGCGAATCGCTCCAGATAGCCTATGGCCACGGGCTGACCTCCACTCTTCAGGTGTATGCAGCGACTTTCGCACTGTTTCTCCTGCGGACACACGCGGCCGCACACGGCAGGCAGCGCAGAGGTCCGCTTCAGTACCTTGGCGGCTGCCAGTATGTCGCCACGCTCAATGTTCTTGATGAAGCCGGGTATATCTATGTTCACCGGGCACCCTTCGACGCACGACGGTCTGGGGCAGTCGAGACAGCGCTGTGCCTCGGTCATGGCCTGTTCCTTAGTCAGTCCGATGTTCACCTCCTCTGTTCGTGTGGTGGCACGATATGCGGGGTCCAGCTCCGGCATGACGACACGCGGTATGTCCATGCGCTCCTTGGGCCTCATCTTCTTGCGCAAGGCGGCGCGCCAGTTGTCGCCTTCAGCCGTACATTCGGTGTCGGCTGCCGCGGGCCGTGTCTTGACGGTGTCGGCAGCGTGCATGTCATCATGTCCGCAGCACTCGCGCGTGTCAGGCTTAGAGAGATAGCGTTCCATCTCCTCCTGCTCCTCACGCTTGAAGGTTCCCATGCGCTTGAACATCTCGTCCCAATCGACCAGCGCGCCGTCGAACTCTGGGCCGTCTATACACACGAACTTGGTCTTGCCGCCGATGGTCAGTCGGCAGGCACCGCACATGCCTGTGCCGTCAACCATGATGGTGTTGAGCGACACGTCAACGGGTATGCCATGCTTCTGACATGTGAGACACGAGAATTTCATCATGATTGGAGGCCCTATACAGAAAGCCTTGTCAACGTGTGGCTCCTGTTCGATAAATTTCTCTATACCCACGGTCACCACTCCTTTCTCGCCATACGAGCCATCGTCGGTCATGATGATAAGCTCGTCGCTGACCTTGCGCACCTCGTCTTCGAGAATGACCAGGTCCTTGCTGCGTCCGGCAATGACAGACAACACCCTGTTGCCTGCCTGCTTCAGCGCCTTGGCGATGGGCAGCATTGGAGCCACGCCCACGCCCCCGCCGGCACAGATGACGGTTCCGAAGCGCTCGATGTGTGTGGCGTTGCCCAGCGGTCCCACCACGTCGGTCACGCTGTCGCCCACCTCCAGGTTGCACAGCTTGGTGCTGCTCAGTCCCACCTTTTGCACCACCAGGGTGATGGTGCCGCGCTCTGGGTCGGCATCGGCTATCGTCAGGGGCATACGCTCACCCCTGCTGCCTAAACGGACTATGACAAAATGGCCAGCCTTACGGCTGCGGGCAATGAGAGGAGCTTCCACCTCAAAGAGGAACACCTTCTCAGAGAACTGGTGCTTTTTTACTATCCTAAACATGGTCTTATAGTTGTTTGTGTTTAATATGTTCATCGGTTGCAAGTCGTCTTATATTTGGCTTACATCTACATATCCGTGCATCACGGCATAAATGGTCAGAGCCGACACGCTCTTCAGTCCCAGCTTGTCCATGATGTTCTTTCGGTGTGTGATGACTGTGGTCAGCCCTATGTTTAACCTGTCGGCTATCTCCTTGTTGATCAGTCCCTGTGCCACAAGTGCCATGACCTCTATCTCGCGGTCGGTCAGCAACTTCTTGGTCAGTATGGAAGGCATTGGAGGCAGGTTGTGTCCTTGTCCGTGGGCATGCTGCACCAGCGTGAGCAGCTGTTGCAGCAGACCGCGTTCCGGCTGGTTGATGCACAGCGAATGGAAGCCGGAGAGTTGCAGTGTGTCGTCTATCGACAGCGTCAGCACGATGGTGCGCCGCTGGCATGAAGCGAAGAATGGCCGGTTCTCCAGCACAACGTTCATGGCCACAAAATAGTGGACGTATCTCTCTGGCCTGTTGGCTGTCAGTTCTGCCATTGAGCCAAACACGTCGATGGTGGCTACTGGCATGACGTTCTGTAAGAGCTGTTTCAGCCCGATGGCCGCAAGGGTGTTTGGGTCTATTATCGCTATCAGCGGCCTGTGGGCCTGTATGTGTGAGGGATGTTCCATTGTGTTTTGAATGTCAGATGGCTTCATTTGCCGGGTCAAGATAGTAAACGCCCGTCACGCCCCTGCGTCGCAGCACGTCGAGCTTGAAGTCTATGCCTACGATGATACCGTTGTTGCGCAGTGTGGCCTCCATCGTTTTTTGTGCCAGCACGGGGTGGTTGTTCTCCTGCGAGAGGTGGCACAGCCACACATGCCTCAGCTTGGGCGTGGCATTCTGTAGCACGGCCTGGGCGCAGGCGGTGTTGCTCAGGTGGCCGGTGTCGCTCTTGATGCGTTCCTTCAGTATTCTCGGGTATGGGCCATTGTCCAGCATCTCTATGTCGTGGTTGGCTTCGATGACAAGGTAGTTGGCCTGACGTATATGTTCGGCCATCTCTTCGGTGACGCAGCCAGCGTCGGTGATGATGACAAAGCAAACGTTGTTCCACATAATCTGGAAGCCGACGTTGTCTGTGCTGTCGTGCGGCACCCTGAATGGTGTGACACGGAAGGCTCCCACCTCTTCCGTTTGCCCGTAGGACAGATATCGGCGGTAGGCGGCTGGCACCTTCCTGCCCACACAGTAGTTGCGGTCTATGCCATGATGTACTGCGGCCGTGGCATAGACGGGCAGCGAGTGGTCGTGACACAGCGCTCCGACGCATTTCACATGGTCGGCGTGGTCGTGGGTTACAAGTATGCTGCAGAAATGTGGCAGGCTGACACCATATTCGGCAAAATACTTCTTCAGCAATCTGATGCCCACGCCTGCGTCGATGAACAGAGCATCGGTGCTGGTCCACAGCAGCGAGCAGTTGCCGCTGCTACCGCTGCCGAAGGATATATATCTTAGTGTCTCATTCATTGATGAGGAGTTGTGGAGTTGTGGAGTTGAGGAGATGTGGAGTTGTGGAGATGTGGAGTTGAGGAGTTGAGGAGATGTGGAGTTGAGGAGTTGTGGAGATGTGGAGTTGTGGAGATGTGGAGTTGAGGAATAAGTAGTTGTGGAGTAGAGTAGTCTTAAAATGGCATTCCTACTGCAAAGTGAAAGGCGAAGTCGCGTTTGAAGTTGTGGTGTAAGATGGGGAAGTGTCCGTCGCTGTCAGTGGGGTAGGCGGGATTGATGGCTTTCATGCCCATGTCAAAGCGCAGGATGAAATAGCTGAAGTTGAACCTAAAGCCCATGCCGTAGCTGGCAGCGAGCTGTGCAGGCAGCTTCTTTAGCGAGAACTGTCCGCCGGGTTGTTTTTCATATTTACGCAGTGTCCAGATGTTTCCGGCATCAAGGAACACGGCTCCTGCCAGTTTCCAGAACAGGTGCGTGCGCAACTCAAGGTTCAGGTCAAGCTTCATGTCGCCTGTCTGTGTGATGAAGTTGATGCGTCCGTCGCCCTCGCTGTATGTGCCCGGTCCCAGCGAGCGCACGCTCCATCCCCTCACGCTGTTGGCTCCGCCGCTGAAGTAGCGTTTCTCGAAGGGCAGCACGGTGCTGTTGCCGTATGGCCATGCCAGGCCCACGCCTATATGGAACACCAGCTGGTTCTGCTGGTCGGCATAGATGTAGTGTGTGAAGTCGATATCGCCTTTGACATACTGTGCGTATGCAATGTTGAAGAAATGGTAGTGGCCGTTGTCATCTCGTGTGGCCCGTGTCAGTCGCGACATCAGTCCGAGCAGGTTGCCCGCCGTTTCAACATTGGTTCGCAGGGCCACTGTGCCGTTTGAAAAGTTGTAGCCGAAGCCCGCCTTCATAATGAACAGGTCTTCGTAGTTGTAGCGCAGTATGGCATTGCGCCCGGTCTCGTTGTTGAGATATTCTCGCCGGAATGTTTCCGAGATCCAGGGCATGAACACATAGTTGAGGTCCAGCAGGTCTATCTGATAGCGGTGCTGCTGCCCCTGTGCACTCCACTTGTATCTCCAGCTGCCGGAGACGATGCGCCGGTGAAACTCGGGCCTGTTCTGCAGGTCATACATCACGGCAAACTCTGTGGTGGCACCTATGCGCTTTCGCACGTCGCTGCTGATGAAGGGCAGGAGGAAGCGCGGAAACTCAAGCTTCATCTGTGCCGAATACTCCATGAAGTCTTGGTTGCTGTAGCCCTCCAGTCCGCGTATGGCCTCGTAAGCCCCGCGCAGCTCTATGCTGAGCAACTCGCTGCCGCGAAAGAGGTTTCGGTTCTGATATGTCAGTTTGGCTGCTGCCCCCAGGTCGCCTGCGGTGTTGGTGCCCTCGGGCTGGAACGATATCGAATGTGGTTTGGTGGTCTGTAGCTGTATGCGGCAGTCGAGCACCGATGTGTCGGGCCGCTCGCTGAAGGTGATGTTGGTGTATCTCACGGCCCCCATACGCCCCAGACGGTTGTAGGTCTGTTGCAGCGCCGCTGCCGAGAAAGGTCGGCCCGGCACGATGTAGCAGCAGTCGCTGAGCACGCCTCGTCGCAGGTGCGACGTGGTGTCGGTGGCACTGTTCTGCCACGCAAAGACCACGCTCCCTATGTCATAGCACGGGTGGTGGCTGAAGGTGTCGCGCCGCGACTGATAAGGCTGCAGGTTCAACATCAGGTTGACCGTATGGTCAGTGCCCACAGTATCAGCTATATAGCTCAAAAACTCTTTGTGAAACTTGAAGTAGCCGCGGTTCTGCAAGAGCGTTGTTATTCGTCGTCGTTCCTCGTCGAGCAGTCCCACGCTGAAGCGTTGCCCGGTGTGTATGAGCCTGTAGCGGCTGTCGCTCAGTTCTGTCACGTCGGCAAGGGCGCTGTCGGCTATGTGGTAGCTCACGTCGCCCACCTTGTATTGCTTGCCGGGGTGCAGCGTGTATGTCACGCGCAGCTTGTGTCTTTTGGTTGCTGTGCTGATGTCTGTCGTGGCGTCGAGATAGCCCTCGCTGTGCATCTTGCTTGTGAGGTCGGCGGCGGTCTGCCGTGCTTTTACACTGTCGTAGAGCACCGGCTTCTGTCCCCACGACTGTAGCAGACGGTTGACGCGGCGGGTGGTGTCTGTGCCCGACATGGCATAGACTCCCAGGGGCAGGCGAAAGGCTGAGAACCATCGCGAGTTGGGCCGCTGGCGCAGGTAGGCCGACATGTCTTTCAGTTCGGATGGCACGCTGCTGGTGTCAACCCTCACAATGTTCTTGTCCAGGAGATAGTCGCCCTTGGGTATGTGCTTGGCCGACGAGCAGCCCGAGAGCAGCAGCAGTCCGGCCACGCCGCTCAGCGCTATCATCAGCAGCGGACTGAGCTTGAAGCTTTTCACACCCACGAAGGTGACGGCAAAGAGAAGCACCGAAATCCAGAACTGCCATACATTCTCGGCTGGCGTGGAGAAATTCTCCTCGTTGCACAGCAGCAGTGTGGCGGCGGCCAGCAGTCCCACCACAGCCGGGCGCAGTCCGGCAAAGACGCTCTCGGCGGCGTGTGTGTGCATGTATTTCATAAACATCTTGCTGATGACAAGCATCAGAATGAGCGACGGCAGCACCAGCGCAGTTGTGGCCACCACCGAGCCCAGCACGGCCATAGGCATGGAATAGCCAGCGTTGGCCACGGCCGTGTAGCCGCAGTAGGTGGCCGAGTTGATGCCGATGGGCCCGGGGGTCATCTGGCTCACGGCTACGATGTCGGTAAACTCGCCCATCGTCATCCAGTGATGACGGCTGACCACCTCACCCTGAATGAGCGACAACATACCGTAGCCCCCGCCGAAGCCGAAAAGCCCGATCTCGAAGAATGTTATGAACAGATAAAGATATATCATGCAAAAGACCGCGCAAAGATACGCATAATTTATAAAAAGGCCAAAATAATTTTGGCCTTTTCATTTTTTTTGAGTGCATATCCTTGTCGGCATCACGGCGTATGACGGGCACGCCTGCAATGTCAGATGCTCAGCTCGTCGAGCACTTTGATAAGCTTCTTGTCGAAGGGCTTGTCTGTGCGTATGCACTCTGAGAATGGCACATACACTATCTCGTTGTTACGTACGCCTACCATCACGTTGCGTTGTCCCTGCTTGATGGCTTCTATTGCTCCCACGCCGGTGCGTGAGGCCAGTATGCGGTCGTGGGCCGACGGCGAGCCTCCACGCTGCAGGTGGCCCAGGATGGACACCCGGACGTCAAAGCCGGGGAACTCCTTCTTCACGCGGTCGGCATAGTAGAGGGCGCCACACTTGGGACTTTCCGACACGATGACGATGCACGACTTCTTCGACTTTCTTATGCCTCGACCCATGAACTGAGCCAGCTGGTCTTCTTCCATCATCTCTTCGGGTATGATGGCAGCTTCGGCACCGCAGGCTATGGCACAGTTTTGCGCCAGGAAACCGGCGTCGCGTCCCATCACCTCAACAAAGAAGATACGCTCGTGCGAGTTGGCTGTGTCGCGTATGCGGTCCACACACTCCATGATGGTGTTCATGGTGGTGTCGTAGCCGATAGTAGAGTCAGTGCCATAGAGGTCGTTGTCGATGGTGCCCGGCAGTCCGATGACGGGGAAGTCGAACTCCATGCCAAAGTTGCGGGCACCTGTCAGCGAGCCGTTGCCGCCTATCACGACCAGGGCATCAATCTCCTCCTTCTGGCATGTCTCGTATGCTTTCTGCATACCCTCTATGGTCATGAACTCCTTTGAGCGGGCTGTCTTGAGTATGGTGCCGCCGCGGGTGATAATGCCCGACACGTCCTCGGTGGTAAACTCCTTCACCTCGTCCTTGATGAGGCCGTCGTAGCCGCGATATATTCCCTTGATGCGGAAACCGTTGTAGATGCCGGCACGCGTCACGGCACGTATGGCTGCGTTCATGCCCGGGGCATCGCCGCCTGATGTCAGGATACCGATGGTCTTAATCTTTGACATAATGCTTTATTTTATTGGTGTTAAATAATTTATGCGCATAGCTCTTATTTGTAAATCCTGGCTTCACGCCTGCCCCGCAGCACGTCCAGAGCATTGTGGGCCAGGGCCTGCATCTCGTCTTCGCCGGGGAAGCAATATGTAGGTGCCAGGAAGCCGACACGTTCGCGCAGATGGCGCACCACATATTCTGAGCGGGCCACTCCGCCCGTGAGCAGTATGGCATCCACCTCGCCGCACAGCACGGCGCTTTCGGCCGCAATGTTTTTCGCCACATGGTATATCATGGCGTCAAGCACCAGTCGGGCATGTTCGTCGCCCTCTTCAATGCGTCGCACCACCTCTTTCACGTCGCTCGTTCCGAGCAGGGCGTTCAGTCCGGCCTGGCCGGCTATGCGCTTCAGCAGCTCCTTCTCGGTGTAGCGGCCGCTGAAGCACAGACGTATCAGGTCGGCTGCCGGCAGCGAGCCAGCCCTCTCGGGCGAGAAAGGCCCCTCGCCGTCCAGGGCATTGTTGGCATCCACGGCCCTACCGTGTTCGTGTGCGGCAATGCTTATTCCGCCGCCCATGTGGCAAATTATCAGGTTCAGGTCTTCGTATCGCTTGCCTATGCCCTGTGCAAAACGCTGCGCTATGGCTCGCTGGTTCAGGGCGTGCCATATACATATACGCTTCATGAGTGGCGAGCCGCATATTCGAGCATAGTCGTTCAGCTCGTCCACGACACCCGGGTCGGCAATGAACGACCGGCAGCCTTGGATTCCACTTGCCATCTCGTGGGCTATCAGACACCCCAGGTCGCAGGCGTGCTTGTGCACGGCCGACAGCGTGTCGTCCAGCATGCGTTGGTTGATCTCATACACGCCGCCCTCAACGGGCTTCACCAGTCCGCCGCGGCCTATCACGGCGGCAAATTCCATCGGTATGTCCATGCGGCGCAGCTCGTTCTCGATGAGCTGGCGACGCCACTGGAACTGGTCGGTCACCTCGTCGAAGCGCGACAACTCCTCAGCCGTGTGCTGAATACTGCGAAGCAACATCGGTTGGTCGTCTTCGTACACCGCCATCTTAGTCGAGGTGGAACCAGGATTGATTACCAGTATCAACATTTATTACTCTTTCTTATGTTTATGAATCTAACGCATCCCCCCCCTTAACCTTAAATATTTCCGCAAGCACTATGCTGGCCAGCTTCGATGTTGTGGTGTCGCCGCGCGACGGCAGCACCACCGGTGCGCATGGGCCGACGAGCATACCTGCCGTGGCACAGCCAAACAGCGTGATGGTCTTGTAGAACACATTGCCGGCCTCGATGTCGGCAAACACCAGTGCGTCGGCCCTGCCTTCCAGTGGCGACAGCAGTCTTTTCTTTTTCAGTGCAGCCGCCGACAGCGATGTCTTCAGGTCCAGCGGGCCATCGACAATACAAGGGCCGAAGCATCCGGCGGCGGCCTGCTGCTTCAGTAGCCGATAGCTGGCCAGGAAGGGGAAGGTCTTCTCCGACACCTTCTCCGTGCAGTGCACCAGGGCTATGCGTGGCTCGTTGATGCCAATGCTTCGGCACACACTAACCATATATTCCACCTGCGCCAGGCGCTGTTCGTCAGAGGGGTAGGGAATCACGGCAGGGTCGGTGAAGAACAGCAACCGCTTCTGTTCTCTGCCACCATGCATGGCTTCCTCGGCAGGCCACTCGGCACAGGCGACATGTGTCATCACCCGGCCTGAGGGCAACAGCCCCTCCTGCTTGTCGAGTATAGCGCGCAGCAACACGTCTGTGTTCACCTGGCCCTTCATCAGCACGTCGGCCTCGCCGCGACGCACGGCTGCCACCGCTTGCCGGCAGGCCTCAGCATGGTCGTCGTTGTCAAAAATCATAGGCTCGGCAATGCCGGCCTCGACAGCCGTCTGCACGGCCTCCCGGCTGTCAGTGTCGCGTGGACAGACCACAGCCAGCCTACAGCGTTCACCCATCGACAGCAGGGCTTCGCGTAGCTGACCGAAACTCCGCATTTCTTTCATAGTATCAGATTTTGCTGCGAAATTACACATTATTTGTGACATGAACAAAAAAACGGTATTTTTTTTCAGAAAAAAACGCAGGGCTCTTCCGTTCTGCATTATCACGACGTATGTGGCGCTTTTCATCTTCTCCTTGCTACAGCCGCTTCCGTCTTGCATTTTCATGCTGTAAGACCGATGCCTACCTGTGTTGGGACAAGCACAAGTTCGGTCGAAAGTGTTCTGCCCCATATATCGGAAATGCAACAATCGTATGCTTGTAAGCGAAAGACCTTTTTGCAAGCCAAAGGTTTTCGGCTATAGGCAAAAAGCTTTTCGACTACAGGCGAAAAGCCTTTCGGCTACAAGCGAAAGGTCTTTCGCCTGTAGCCGAAAACTCTGACGGGGCCTGTTTTGTACCTCGGCGGGGCCTGTATTGTACCTGAACGGGGCCTGTATTGCACCGCCAATACGAGGTGGTGGCGGTCAGACATTGTCTCCGGTGCTTCATAGTCTTAGTCTGTCCGTTGCCATGCTGGCACTATCGACGAGTCGGGCAGCACTACAGCCGTGTCTATCTCGGGTAACTCGTCATCGTCAGGCTTTAGCGGGCTGACCGTATCATAGTAGGGTTCCACCAGCACGGGTGCTATCCCTTGTTGCAGTATGCCCAGCTCCTTGGCTGCCCGTTGCGACAGGTCTATGATGCGGCCGCGGCCGTAGGGACCACGGTCGATCACGCGCACCACCACCTCTCGGCCGTTTGCCGGGTTAACAACGAGGAGCAACGTTCCGAAGGGGTGTGTCCGGTGTGCACATACCAGTGAGTCGTTGTAAAGTCGCTCGCCGCTGGCTGTCTTGGCTCCGTCTAAGCGGCGACTGTAGAACGATGCCTTGCCTTTCTGCTGCTGGGCGCTGCAGGGCAGCGTACAAAGAGCCGTAGCCAGTATCGTAAGCATAGTTTTCTTCCACATAGGCTTTGCTTTGGTTTTACGCTTCTATATAACTAATGGTTATTTCATCGCTTTGCACTGGTACGCGGGTGTCTCACCCGCGGCTGCCGCAGGTGAGACACCTGCGTACCGGTAGTTGGCTGCAAATGTAATAAAAAAACTTTTATAGTGACACTCTACTTTCAGATTTTTAACGTTTTATTGTTTCTGCACCTCTGTGTGTGGTCTGTTTGCATCAGACAAAAAGTGGCGAGTCTGCCGTGATAGCATGACTCGCCACTTTCCATATATTTTCGGTTCTCCGTTTATGCCCGTCGTGGTCTGGCTGTCAGCCTGCGGGCTGTCAAGGTGGACGACGGTCCACTGACCTTAGCGCACCACATACTTGCGTCCGTCGCGTATGTAGAGGCCTTTGCCGGCAGCCGACACGCGCTGGCCGTTCAGGTTGTAGAGCGTCACGTGGGCTGACTGCTTGGTGGCATCGACACCGTTGATGGCCGTCTCGATCATGTCCTTGTCAACCGCCACCTTTATGTTGTCAACCTTCATCGAACCATAGTAGCGTCCGGCCAGGTAGTAGAAGCCCTGCAGCCGTGTGGCGGTGGTGCCTTCGGGCAGTGTGTAGGTGCCCTGCTTCACTGTGACGTATGTGGTCATGTTGGTCACCTTGTAGTCAACGGTGCGCTGCGTGCCATCGACTGTCAGCACATAGTGGAACCAATCGCCAGTGGCCAGCTCAGCCAGGTTATCGCCGTCGTAGTTCAGCTGGACGCTACTACTGCTCTTGGGTATGACAAGACAGAGCAGCGAGTGCAGGTTGGCGTTGAGCGAGGCGTAGCTGAACCAGTGGTCTTTCTGCGGCACGTTATAGACGCCGCCCTCGGTCATGACCACAAACTGCGATGCGTCGGTGTTGCCGCTGTTCAGTGCCAGGTCGAACTCCAGCGTATAGCTGTCATATCCTTGTGAGGTGAAGAGCGAATAGACCGGTGTGGAGTTGACACCCTGTGGCAGTGCAAATTGCATGTATTGGCCGTGTTGGTCGTCGCTTTCCAGTGTAAGGTTGCCACGCTGGGCGACAGGGTTGAAGCTCCAGCTTGTGGCATCGGTCTGGCTCTCGTAGTCCTGTGCATAGACGGTCACAAGCTCGTCGGCCGGTTCGGGTGCGGGCTGGTTGAAATAGTCGGGCATGTAGTAGCCCACATGTGGAGGCTGGTTGTAGCTGACGTTCTGCCAGCAGATGCCCATGCGATAGACGTGGTCGTGCATCAGCGTGGCGATGGGGTAGGCGGTGGGCACATTGGTAGTGAAGATGTTTATCTTCGATGGGTCGCTGCCGTCGTAGAAGACGATTTCCTCGCGCCAGTCGCCCAGGATGTCGGCCTGCAGGCATGGCACGCCCTTAGAGCCGTTGATACTCTTTGAGTTGGCTATCTGATACAGGTTGGTGTTGCGCTTGGGATACATGCGGGTGTAGCCGTCGCCGTTCCATTTCTCGAGGAAGGGGCTGTTGTGGTTCGATATGTCGCCGAGCAGTTCCTCCTGCATGTCGCCGTCCCAGTAGATACGGAAATTGTTGACCGTTGGCCCCCACTGCGAGACGACCTCGCCCGTGGCGCAGCTGCGGCTCTGGTTGTCGGCTGCCGACGAGAAGAATGCTTCGCGGTGTGTGGGCGACACCTGTGCTGCCAGGCCGCGTCCGTTGTCCACGCCCGCAGGACCGCCTTTGAGCAGCACGACGCCGGTGGCGGCATCGTGAATGTCCCATGCGTAGGTTCCTTTGTCCTCGTGCACGTCGAACACCTCCAGTCCGGGACGGTCTGGCAGCAGGTCGGCCAGGTGCATGGCATCGCCGTGGCCGTAGCCAACGGCATAGAGCAGCCGGCCGTTGTCGTCGCAGGCAGCCGAGCCGAAGAGAATCTCGTCCTTGCCGTCGCCGTCAACGTCGGCCACGCTCAGGTTGTGGTTGCCGTTGCCGTACATCGTGGCCGAGCCTTCGCCGCTGGTGCTGCTATTGTTGGTGTAGTTGGTTGTCTGCATGCTGGCGTTGGTCACGCTGTAGGCTGTCTTCGACGACGAGCAGTGCAGCCAGCGGTGCACCAGTTTCTGCCCCTTGTAGTCCACGGCCCACAGATAGGCTCGTGTGTAGTAGCCACGGCACATTATGGCCGAGGCCGTGCGGGTGTCCTTGTCGAGGTGTGCCACGGCTGCCAGGTAGCGGTCGCAGCGGTTGCCCGAGTTGTCGCCCCAGAAGCTCTTGTCGGGGTTGTTGCCCACGCTGCCATAGCCACCGGCCCGATTGGGATTGTACCAGATGGTGTGGATGGCCTTGCCTGTCTGTCCGCCGAACACGGTCAGATATTCCGGTCCGCTAAGCGGCCGGCCACTGCTGTTGCGATAGTCGGCGCTGTTGTCGGTGTTGCGTATGTTGTTGTCGTCGGCTGCGGCAGTGACGTAGTTACCCTGCCCGTCAAGCGAACCGGGCGCCGTCTTGCAGATCATCTCGGCCAGGCCGTCGCCGTCGAAGTCATAGACAAGGAACTGTGTGTAGTGAGCGCCGGCGCGTATGTTCTTGCCCAGGTCTATGCGCCATAGCTTTGTGCCGTCCAGCCTATAGCAGTCGAGCAGGCAGTTGGCTGTAGTGCCGCCACTGGCGTTATCCTTTGAATTTGAAGGGTCCCATTTCACCACAAGCTCGTATTCGCCGTCGCCGTCCATGTCGCCCACACTCATGTCGTTGGGGGTGTATGACGCGCCGCCACTGTCGGCCGGCCTGTCGAGCTGCAGCTGTGTGTAGATGTCGCCCCACGAGTGTCTGGCCGTTGACGTGTCGAGCACGTTGCCGTTCAGCTTTGCCACCACCGTGTAGGTGTCGGAGGCCTGTCCGCCGGCATCGTTTAGGCAGGTGGCACCGCTAAGTCCGCTGGCCAGGACGGTGTTGTTGCGCTTCACGTCGAAGGTGATGTTCTTGTCGTCGGTGCCTAACAGTCGCCAGCTGATGAAGCGGCCGCCGCTCTGTCCGGCCACTACCACAACGCCACGGTCGAGGGCCTCCATCTGCGAGGCAGGCGTGGTCTGAGCATGCAATGCAGCGGCTTGCAGCATCAGCAAGGACGCTGCGAAAAATCTTGTAATCATGTTTTAGGTTTTGTTTGAATTGAGTGATGTTTCTGGTTATGGCAAATCGGCTGCAAAGCTACACATTATTTTTTGTTTTCTGCTTTTCCTGTGCCAACTTTTTTTTTGATAGCTGTCAATAGGACGCTTTTTTATTAAAATATGTTGGCGTAAAGAAAAAAATGCGTAAATTTGCAGCCGAAAAACAGAGACGCGACGTGTCGCGTTTGCTTCTGCACCAGGTGCGAGCCGTCGCGCTGCCCAAGGTAAGACCCTGTCTGACCGTGGCGGTGCGGAAGCCACTTAAAAACTGTTGAATTAACTAGACAGACTAAATCTAATTTTGGAAGAAAGCAATCACAAGAGTCTTCTCGCCCTGACGGACTATCCCGAGCAGTTGCGCAAGCTGTCGCTTGACCAGCTTCCCCAGCTGTGCAACGAGCTAAGGCACTTCATCATCGAGCAGCTGTCGCACAATCCCGGCCATCTGGCCTCAAGCCTTGGTACCGTGGAGATGACTGTGGCCCTGCACTATGTGTTCAACACGCCAGAGGACCGCATCGTGTGGGACGTGGGCCATCAGGCCTACGGCCACAAGATACTGACCGGCAGGCGCGACCGCTTCGACACCAATCGCAAGATGGGCGGGCTCAGGCCCTTTCCGTCGCCAATGGAGAGCCCCTACGACACCTTTGCCTGCGGACATGCCAGCAACAGCATCTCGGCGGCGCTGGGCATGGCCGTGGCAGCAAGGCAGGAAGGCACCGACAGGCGCGTCGTGGCCGTGATAGGCGACGGTGCCATGAGCGGTGGGCTGGCCTTCGAGGGACTGAACAACGTAAGCAGCAGCCCCAACGACCTGCTCATTATCTTGAACGACAACAACATGTCGATAGACCGCTCTGTGGGTGGCATGAAGCAGGTGCTGATAGGGTTGAGCACCAACGAGACATATAATGCCCTGCGCTATCGCATGGCTGAATGGATGCGCAGGCGCGGTATGCTGAAAGAGGACCGCCGCAAGGGCATTATCCGCCTGAGCAACGCCGTGAAGAGCGCCCTGAGTCATCAGCAGAACATCTTCGAGGGCATGAACATACGCTATTTCGGACCCATCAACGGCCACGACGTGAAGGAGCTGGTGCGCGTGTTGCGCCAGCTGAAAGACATGCGCGGACCCAAGCTGCTGCACCTGCACACCGTGAAGGGCAAAGGCTACGAGGTGGCCCAGGCCGACCCCACGCTGTGGCACGCACCGGGCAAGTTTGACCCCGACACCGGCGAGCGTATCAGCGAGAGCAAGCCCGGACAGCCGCCGCGCTTCCAGGATGTCTTTGGCGAGACGCTGCTCGAGCTGGCCCGGCAGAACAAGAACATCGTGGGCGTGACACCGGCCATGCCCACGGGCTGCTCGATGAACATCATGGCCCACGAGCTGCCGACCCGCGTGTTCGACGTGGGTATAGCCGAGGGGCACGCCGTGACCTTCTCGGGCGGCATGGCCAAGGACGGTCTGCAGCCGTTCTGCAATATCTACAGTGCTTTCTCACAGCGTGCCTACGACCATGTTATCCACGATGTGGCACTGCTGTCGCTGCCCGTGGTGCTGTGCTTAGACAGGGCCGGACTGGTGGGCGAGGACGGTGCCACACATCACGGGGCGTTCGACGTGGCAGCGCTGAGGCCCGTGCCCAACCTGACCATCTGCTCGCCCATGGACGAGCGAGAGCTGCGCCATCTGATGTACACGGCCCAGCTGCCTGGCAAGGGCCCGGTGGTGATACGCTATCCGCGGGGACGCGGCTCGCAGCCCGACTGGCGTGTGCCTATGCACGAGCTGGCCATAGGCAAGGGACGCTGCCTGCGCGCGGGCACCGACGTGGCCGTGCTGAGCTTCGGTCCCATCGGTGTAGAGGCGGCCAAAGCCATCGACCTGCTGGCCCGTAAAAAGCCGGGGCTGTCTGTGGCCCACTATGACATGCGCTTTGCCAAGCCTCTCGACGAAGAATTGCTTGCCGACATCGGACGACGCTTCAGCCGCATAGTGACCGTGGAGGACGGCGTGCGCAACGGTGGCTTCGGCTCGGCCGTGCTCGAATGGATGTCAGACCGCGGCTATCAGCCGCACTTGGTCCGACTCGGACTGCCCGACACGTTCGTAGAGCACGGAACCGTGGCACAGCTGCAGCAGCTTGTGGGCCTCGACGCTGAAGGAATAGCAACAGCCATAGAAAACGTATGAGAATAGTCATTGCCGGGGCAGGCTCGGTCGGAAGCCATCTGGCACGGCTCTTTGCCAAGCAGCACACCAGCTGTGTGCTGATAGACGACGATGCCGAGCGCCTGAACAACCTGGAGCAGCAGATAGACGTGATGACCATGCCTGCCGCTCCGACCAACATCAGTGCCCTGCAGCAGGCCGGTGTCGAAGGGGCCGACCTCTTCGTGGGCGTGACGCGTATGGAGACACGCAACCTGGTGTGCTGCGCACTGGCCAAGCAGCTGGGGGCGCAAAAGACCATAGCGCGCATCGACAACTATGAGTATCTCAGGCAGGACAACCGCCGCTACTTTCAGCAGCTTGGCATCGACGAGCTGATATATCCCGAGGTGCTGGCTGCCCATGACATCGTCAACGGACTGAAGATGTCGTGGGTCAGGCAGCGTTGGGATGTATATGGCGGTGCCCTGGTGCTGCTCGGCATCAAGCTGCGAAAGGAATGTAAGATTTTCGGCCAGCCGCTCAAGGACATCTGCGGGGCCGACGACCCCTATCACATTGTTGCCCTGAAGCGCGGCGAGGAGACACTCATACCCGGCGGTATGGACCAGCTGCAACAGGGCGACCTGGCCTATTTCATGACCACGCCGGAGTATATAGGCTACATACGCGAGGTGGTGGGCAAGGAGAAATATGAAGACGTGAGCAACGTCATCATCATGGGAGGCGGAAAGACGGCGCTGCGCGCCGCGCTGGCCACACCCGACTATATGGACGTGAAGATAATAGAGATGGACGCTGCCCGCTGCGACGAGCTGAACACCCTGTTGGGCCACTCGTCGGCAATGGTCATTCACGGCGACGGACGCGACCTGGCCCTGCTGCAGGAGGAAAACATTGGCCACACGCAAGCCTTTGTCGCGCTGACGGGCAACGCCGAGACAAACATTCTGGCCTGCCTGGCTGCAAAGAAACTGGGCGTGCGCAAGACGATAGCCCGCGTCGAACACTTCGACTATATCTCCACCGCCCAGCAGTTGGACATTGGCACCATCGTCAACAAGAAGAGCGCCGCCGCCAGCTATATCTACCAGCAGACACTGCCAAGCAACGTGCGCAACCTGCGCTCGCTGATGGTGGTCGATGCCGATGTGGCCGAGATGCAGGTAGAGCCGGGGGCGCGCGTAACGTGCAAGCCCGTCAAGGAGCTGGGACTGCCACGGGGCATAGCGCTCGGCGGACTGGTAAGAAACGGACAGGGCATACTCATCAATGGCAACACGCAGATAGAGGCGGGCGACGTGGTGATGGTGTTCTGCCACGAACAGAACATGAAGCGCGTGGAGCACTTCTTCAAGGTGCCTAAACTATTCAACCTGTAAGTGGGGCATCCCACGGATTCCCAAATCTCTTAATCTTTCATCATACCCTGATCAACTGGCGTATCATATCTAAGGTGCTGGGCACGCTGCTCTGGTTTGAGACTGCCTTCATGGCTGTGTGTGCCCTTATGGCCGTCGGCTACGGCGAGGACGGCTCGGTGGCTTTCCTTCTGTCGGTGCTTGTCACCGCTGCGTGCTCGGTGGTGCTGCGAGCCGCCGGCATACAGTCGGGTGGGTCCATATCCCGCCGTGAAGCATATCTGCTGGTGTCGCTGGCGTGGGTGATGTTCAGCGCTTTCGGCATGTTGCCATACCTGTTCTTCGGTGTTCTGCCCGACCTGACCGACGCCTTCTTCGAGTCGATGTCGGGCTTCACCACCACCGGTGCCACTCTGATAGACCGCGTAGAGCTGCTGCCCCACAGCCTGCTCTTCTGGCGCTCGCTGACGCAGTGGATAGGCGGCCTGGGTATAGTGTTCTTCACCATAGCCCTGCTGCCGTCGATGACCGGTGGCAGTGTCAGGGTTTTTGCTGCCGAGGCCACGGGGCCCATGCGTTCACGCATACACCCCAAGCTGAGCACAGGCGCCAAATGGATATGGAGCATCTACCTGCTGCTCACCATGCTGTGCGGCCTATGCTTCTGGCTGTGCGGCATGAGCGTGTTCGATGCCGCCTGCTACTCGATGTCAACCACGGCCACCGGAGGCTTCACACCACAAGACGATGGTCTGACATCGTTCCACTCGCCGATGATGGAGTATGTCAGCACGGGCTTCATGTTCCTGTCGGGCATCAATTTCACATTATTATACATGGCCATGTTCCGTCGTCACCTGTCGGCACTGCTGCACAGCGAGGAGTTCCATTTCTATCTCGGTGCCATCATGCTGCCGGCCGCCATCATTGCCACGGTGCTTGTCTCGTCGTGCGGCTACGATGTGGAACATGCCGTGCGCTCGGCCCTGTTCCATGTGGTGTCTATGCTGACCACCACCGGTGTCTTTACCGAGGACATCGGAACCTGGCCCTACATCACATGGCTGCTGCTGGCCCTGTGCGGCGTGATGGGCGCTTCGGGCGGCAGCACCACCGGCGGACTGAAGAGCATGCGCTGTCTGATGCTGGTCAAGCAGATACGCAGCGAACTGCACCGCATGTTGCACCCCAACGCCATACTGCCTGTGCGTATCGACGGACAGCCGGTGTCGCGCGACAAGCTGTCGCAGCTCTCCACATTCTTCACCATCAACATCATGATGCTGCTCATTGCCACGGCAGTCATGGTGCTGTCAGACATCGACCTGGTCAACAGCGTGCAGATTGCAATAAGCCTCGTGGCAAACGTCGGAGCACCGCTGTCGTCAGACGTGGGGCCATCGATGAGCTGGGCCAGCCTGCCAGATGGCACCAAGTGGCTCGCAACGGGGCTCATGCTCATGGGACGACTGGAGATAATGACGCTGATGGTCATATTCACACGTGAGTTCTGGCGCGAGAGATAAAGAAAATCAAATGAAAGGTTTGGCAGTTAATGCTTTTTTGCGTAACTTTGCCGCCCGAACCATAGAATGGAAGGGCAACGGCTCTTCCACACCCGATAACACCAACATACAACGTTAATTCAACAAGATGTTCACAGACTCAGACATATTTGACATGCAGCCCGCAACCAACGGCTTCCACATGATAGCCGACGTGGAGGGCGACTTCGGAGAACTGCTGAAGACCGACAAGCCGTCGGAGGTAGCCATCATGCCCGTGAAGAACATGGTTCTCTTCCCCGGCGTGGTAACACCCATCATGGTGTCTCGGCCGTCAAGCCAGGCCCTGGTGAAGAAAGCAGAGAAAAAACATACGATTATAGTGCTGGCCACACAGAAGGACAGCGACATAGACGAGCCGCAGCTTGAGGACCTCTATCCCGTGGGCATATATGCTCGCGTGATGAAGCACCTGTCAATGCCTATGGGCATACAGGCCACCATAGTGCAGGGCTTCGGCAGGGTCAGGATAGACAGTCTGAACGAAGAGCGTCACCCATACCTGACAGGCAAGGTAACACCACTGCCAGAGAGTATGCCAGACAAGCGTGACCGTGAGTTCCAAACAGCTCTGCAGGACATGCGAAAGATGACACGCGACTATGCCATGTTGTCCGACGAAATACCGAACGAGGCAGCCTCGGCCATAAACAACATCAACAACGATGTGATGGCACTCAATTTTGTCTGCACCAACATGCCGTTCACCATCGAGGAAAAAATGGACCTGCTGTCGCAGCCAGGCGTCAAGGACAGACTGTTCGGCTGTCTGAAACTGCTGAACCGCGAGGTGGGGCTGCAGCACCTGAAAGCCGACATACGCGACAAGACACGCGACGACATCGACGAGCAGCAGCGCAACTTTTTCCTGCGCCAGCAGATAAAGAACATGCAGAAGGCCATACAGGGCGAGGAAGAAGACGGTGAGGTGCAGAAGCTGAAGGAGAAAGCTGCCGCAAAACGCTGGCCAGAGCATGCCCAGGAGGCGTTCAGTAAGGGAGTGGAACGCTTGTCAGGCGAGCCGCAGCAGAGCCCGGAGTACGGCCTGTGGCTTAACTACCTGCAGACGCTGGTGGAGCTGCCCTGGGACGACTGTACCAAGGATAACCTCGACCTGAAGCGTGCACGACGCATTCTCGACCGCGACCACTATGGCATGGAGAAAGTCAAGGAGCGCATACTGGAGCACTTGGCAGTACTGGCACTCAGGGGAGACCTGAAAAGTCCGATACTCTGTCTTGTAGGGCCTCCGGGTGTGGGCAAGACGTCGCTCGGCAAGAGCATTGCCGACGCCATGAAGCGCAAGTATGTGCGGGTGTCGCTGGGCGGACTGCACGACGAGGCCGAGATACGCGGACACCGACGCACATACATCGGGGCTATGCCAGGGCGTATCATAAAAAATATACAGAAGGCCGGGTCAAGCAATCCCGTTTTCATTCTCGACGAGATAGACAAGGTGACGCAGGCCACCGTGCACGGCGACCCTGCCTCGGCAATGCTTGAGGTGCTCGACCCCGAACAGAACGTGGCTTTCCACGACAACTATCTTGACCTGGACTACGACCTGTCGAAGGTCATGTTCATAGCAACGGCCAACACACTGAGCACCATACCCAAGCCTCTGCTCGACCGCATGGAGGTGATAGAGCTGAGTGGATACATAACGGAAGAAAAGGTGGAGATAGCTCGTCGCCACCTCGTTCCGCGCGAGCTGGACAATACCGGACTGAACTTAGACAAGGCCATGCAGCCCCGTTTCACCAAGGCCGCGCTGGAGGCTATTGTCGAGAACTATACTCGCGAGAGCGGCGTGAGGCAGTTGGAGCGGCAGATCAACAAGGCGCTGCGTAAGGTGGCATACAAGGTTATGACAGCCGACACTGCCTCAGCCGAACCGTTGAAAATCACACCCGACAACCTGAAGGAACTGCTGGGAAAGGCTCCGTTCTATCGCGACATCTATCAGGGTAACAGCTATGCCGGTGTGGTGACGGGACTGGCATGGACCAGCGTCGGGGGCGAGATACTCTTCATCGAGACATCGCTCTCAAGGGGAAAGGCACAGAAGCTTACCCTGACCGGCAACCTGGGCGATGTGATGAAGGAGAGCGCCGTGCTGGCCATGGAGTATGTCAAGGCACATGCCGACACGCTGGGCATAGACCACCGCCTGTTCGACCACTGGCAGCTGCACATACATGTGCCGGAAGGAGCCACGCCGAAAGACGGACCGTCGGCTGGCATAACCATTGCTACAAGCATAGCCTCGGCCATAACACAGCGAAAGGTGCGACGCAACACCGCCATGACGGGCGAGATAACATTGCGGGGCAAGGTGCTGCCCGTGGGAGGCATTAAAGAGAAGATTTTGGCCGCCAGGCGAGCCGGCATAACAGACATACTGCTGTGCCGCGACAACGAGAAAGACATAGCGGAGATACCCGAAATGTATCTGAAGGGCATCACGTTCCACTATGTGGAGAACGTGCAGGACGTGTGGCAGTTCGCACTGACCGACGAGCTGGTTGACCATCCACAGCACTTCGACATTCCGGAAGAAAAGAACAGCGAGACACAATGACGTTCCAACTTCTCAGGACAGACAGCAGCAGTCAGGCCCGGGCCGGACTGATAAGCACCGACCACGGACAGATAGAAACGCCCATCTTCATGCCCGTCGGTACGGCTGGCACCGTGAAGGGCATCCATTTTGAGGAACTGCGAAACGAGGTGAGAGCACAGATCATTCTGGGCAACACCTATCACCTATACCTGCGCCCCGGACTGGACACGCTGCGCCGAGCCGGCGGCCTGCACCGCTTTAATACCTGGGACCGCCCCATACTGACAGATAGCGGCGGCTTTCAGGTGTTTTCGTTGACAGGCATACGCAAGCTGAGGGAAGAGGGCTGCGAGTTTCGCTCGCACATCGATGGCTCGAAGCATGTCTTCACACCCGAAAACGTGATGGACACACAGCGCGTGATAGGGGCAGACATCGTGATGGCTTTCGACGAGTGCCCGCCCGGGAAGAGCGACCGTCGATATGCCAGGGACTCGCTCATGCTCACCCAGCGCTGGCTGGACCGCTGCATGAAGCGCTTCGGCGAGACAGAGCCCCTCTACGGCCACCGGCAGACGCTGTTCCCCATAGTGCAGGGCTGCACCTACCGCGACTTGCGGCAGGAAGCTGCAAAGTATGTGGCCGACAGGCTGCCCATGCTGGGCGGTGGGGCGGCAATAGGCGGACTGGCCGTGGGCGAGCCTACGGAAGTGATGTACGAGATGATAGAGGTGGTGAACGACATTCTGCCCAAGGATCGGCCACGTTACCTGATGGGAGTGGGCACGCCGCAGAATCTCCTGGAGGGAATAGAGCGCGGGGTGGATATGTTCGACTGCGTCATGCCGACACGCAACGGACGCAATGCACTGCTCTTCACATACGAGGGAACCATGAACATGAGGAACAAGAAGTGGGAGGACTGCTTCGACCCCATCGACCCCGACGGGCCCACAACATCACGCGTTCATACGAGGGCATATCTGCATCACCTCTTTAAGGCGCAAGAACTGCTTGCCATGCAGATAGCATCGCTGCAGAACCTGAATTTCTATCTGCGACTGGTGGGCGACGCCCGCCGACACATCTTGGCAGGCGACTTCATGCAGTGGAAACAAGGCATTGTGCAGCAGCTGGGCCGACGCCTCTGACTTCCTCCACTCTCCCTGCCGTCTTGTATGTGGCGTTGGCAACGCCACTGATGCCCCTCAATAAAATAATTAAGAAAAACTCTCCATGAAAGAACAAATACTCGTCCGCATAGCAGGACAGGACCGTGTGGGCCTGACCACAGAGATAATGGGCATACTGGCCAATCACGACGCAGAGATACTTGACATCGGACAGGCCGACATACACAGCACGCTGTCGTTAGGTATACTGATACGCATTGACGAGGCCGTGTCGGGACAGGTGATGAAGGAACTGCTGTTCAAGGCTACCGAACTGGGCGTGACCATAGGCTTCTCGCCCATCAGCGACGACAAGTATGAACAGTGGGTGAACCGTCAAGGCAAGAACCGCTTCATACTGACACTCGTCGGGCGGACGCTCTCGGCCAGACAGATAGAGGTGGCCACGCGCGTCATTGCCCAGCAGGGACTGAACATCGACAGCATACTCAGGCTGACGGGACGCCGCAGCATACTGCACCCCGTCAGCAAGACACGCGCATGCATACAGTTCTCCCTGCGTGGAACACCTACCGACCGTTCGCAAATGCAAGCCGAGCTGATGCACCTCTCGTCTGACATGGGCTTCGACTTCTCGCTGCAACGCGACGACATGTACCGGCGCTCGCGCAGGCTGATATGTTTCGACATGGACTCGACGCTCATTCAGACCGAGTGCATCGACGAACTGGCCATGCGCGCCGGTGTTGGCGAACAGGTGAAGGCCATAACAGAGAGTGCCATGAGGGGCGAGATAGACTTCAAGGAGAGCTTCACACGCAGGGTGGCACTGCTGAAGGGGCTGGACGTGAACGTCATGCACGACATAGCCGAGCATCTGCCCATTACCGAGGGCGTTGACAGACTGATGGAGGTGCTGAAGCGCACTGGCTATAAGATAGCCATACTGAGCGGCGGCTTCACATACTTTGGCGAATACCTGCAACGACGCTACGGTATCGACTACGTCTATGCCAACGAGCTTGAGATAGACGACGACGGCAAGCTGACAGGCCGATATGTGGGCGACGTGGTTGACGGACAGCGTAAGGCAGAGCTGCTCAAACTTATTGCACAGGTGGAAAAGGTCAACCTGGCGCAGACTATAGCCGTGGGCGACGGCGCAAACGACCTGCCCATGCTGTCAGAGGCCGGCCTGGGCATAGCCTTCCACGCTAAACCGCGTGTCGTGGCAAACGCCAAGCAGAGCATAAACACCATCGGACTCGACGGCGTGCTCTATTTCCTGGGCTTCAAGGACTCGTACCTCGGCGAGGCCGGAAAACTGCAGTAGGCAATGAACACAATGCCATCATTCCGCCTCGCCGTATGCCGGCGGGCGGCAGGGCAGCTGAAACGTCTTACGACAGGGCTACTGTTGCTCATACTTGCTACAGGGAGTAGGGCCGCTGCCGACGAGCTGCTCAAAGGAAGCGTAATAGGCACGGTAGAGGCATGGGACTACAATCGCTCGCGCATGTCAACGACAGTCAACACACGCGACATGGCCTTCGATGGCAATCCATCTACCTTTTTCGCCTCAAACGAACGCAGCTACACCTGGACCGGACTAGACCTGGGACGGCCGCATGTCATCACCCGGGTGGGATGGATGCCGCGCAACGACAGCTACGGTCCCAAGCGGGTGCTGCTGGGCGTGTTCGAGGGGGCCAACCGAGCTGACTTCATGGACGCCCTGCCACTCTACATCATTGGCACACAGGGCACGATAGGCAGCATGAGCTACGACAGCGTGAGCTGTAGCATGGGCTTCCGCTATGTGCGATATGTGGGGCCGGCAGACGCACGCTGCAACATAGCCGAGCTGGAGTTCTATGGACACGAGAGCCGCGGAGACTCTGCGCGGCTATACCGTCTGACAAACTTGCCCACGGTGAGCATTCATACCGAAAACGGTGTCATACCATACGACAAGGTGGAGCAGATACCAGCCCAGCTGACTGTCATCGGCGACAGTGGCACAGCGCAGCTGCTGTCTGAGCATGGCACGATACGCGAGCGTGGCAACTTCTCGCGTACGTTCCCAAAGAAACCATTTCGTATAAAGTTCGACTCGAAGCAACATGTGCTCGATGCACCAGCCAAGGCCAAGAAGTGGACGCTGCTGAACAACTATGGAGACAAGACGCTGCTGCGCAATTTGATGGCCTTTGAGCTGAGCCGGCGCATGGGCATGCCATACACGCCCTATTGCAGAGCCGTAGATGTATTGTTAAATGGCGAATATAAGGGCTGCTATCAACTGGCAGACCAGGTGGAAGTGGGGAAACATCGCGTAGATATAGACAAAATGACACCGCAGGACAACAGCGGAACGGCTCTCACGGGCGGCTATCTCGTTGAAGTGGATGCATACGCTGGCGACGAGATCTCAATGTTCTACTCATCACTGGGCAATCCCGTGACAATCCACTCGCCGTCGGACGACAGCATCAGCTCGCAGCAGTCGGCCTACATACAGACGCAGTTCAATCAAATGGAGAGCCAGTGGCAAAGCCGTCTCGACCTGGACACCTTCCTGCGACACTTCCTGCTGGGCGAACTGAGCGGCAACACAGATACCTATTGGAGCGTGTATATGTACAAACAGCGCGACAACGATACCATCTACACAGGGCCGGCGTGGGACTTCGACCTGGCTTTCGAGAACGACAGCCGCACCTATCCCGTCTGTAGCAAGAACGACTATATCTACCGCAGTGGTGGCAGTTGTGTCGGAAATATGAAGTATTTTGTTGACAGGATTGCTGTATATAGTGCCGTCGGACGTGCCAGACTACAGCAACTGTGGGCTGAACTGCGACAGCAGAGCCTCGACAGCGAACAGCTCGTGGCCTGTCTCGACTCGCTCGAGCAGCAGTTGCAGCAAAGCCAGCAGCTCAATTTCCTGCGCTGGCCCATAATGAGAGAATATGTACATCAGAATCCACGCATTTGGGGCAGTTATACGGCTGAGGTGCAGAACGTGCGCCGCTATATCCGGGACCGCATGGCATGGATGGATCGCAAGCTGGGCTATGACCCCAGCTCTGACATCGACGGGCTGCAAAACGACCACGCTGACATAGACTACAGCCAGACATACACCATCCACGCGCTAAGCGGAACCTGCTGCGGACATGATATCTGTCAGTTGCCGCCCGGCCTGTACATCATACGCCAGGGAAAGAAAGCTGCAAAGGTGCTTGTCCCGATGAAATAATAGCCATGTCGCCCGACATGCAATTTGAAACATATCAAAGAAGACATTCAATATGAAACTTTACAGCGACGAGGCATTGGCCGATATCCTTGATACCAAACTGTTTCATCTCATCGGAGCCACGGCCGACAGGCTTGGACAAGAATGTTATGTGGTGGGAGGCTATGTGCGTGACATCTTCCTGGAACGGCCAAGCAGCGACATAGATGTTGTCACGGTGGGCAGCGGCATACGTCTGGCTGAGGAGCTGAGGCAGGCACTCGGGCCGGGCGCACATCTGACGGTGTTTCGCTCGTTTGGCACGGCTCAGGTGAAGTGGCACGGACAGGAAGTGGAGTTTGTGGGGGCAAGAAAGGAAAGCTACAGCCACGACTCGCGCAAGCCGCATGTAGAAGACGGCACACTGGAAGACGACCAAAACCGCCGCGACTTCACCATCAATGCTATGGCCATCTGCCTGAACCGGCAACGCTTCGGTCAGCTGGTTGATCCTTTCAACGGCATTCGTGACCTGAAAGATGGAATCATTGCCACACCGTTAGAGCCAGACCTGACCTTCAGCGACGACCCATTGCGCATGATGCGTTGTGTCAGGTTTGCTACCCAGCTGCAGTTTCAGATAGAAGAGGAAACCTTTGCTGCCCTGACGCGCATGGCCGACCGCATAAACATTGTGAGTGGCGAGCGAATAGAGGTGGAGATGAACAAAATAATGTTGGCGGCGCACCCAAGTATTGGGCTGGAGCTGATGCAGCGTTGCGGACTGTTGCAAATCATTCTGCCAGAACTCTCTGCCCTCGACATCGTGGAACAGCACAACGGCCGTGCCCACAAGAACAATTTCTATCACACGCTCGAGGTGGTTGAGAACGTAGCCTCTGCTCAGAGTTCAGAGTCCAAAGCTATGGCTTCAGACGGCGCGGATCTTAATGCGCAGTCCGAATCTCAGCCGTCGGTTCTCAATACTCAACTCTATCTGCGCTGGGCAGCCCTGCTGCACGACGTTGGCAAGACAAAGAGCAAGCGTTGGGATCCGCAGGCAGGATGGACATTCCACAACCATAATATCATAGGTGCCAAGATGGTGCCGATTGTCTTCCGTCGGCTGAAACTGCCTATGGGCGCAGAGATGAGGTATGTGCAGAAGTTGGTTGACCTGCACATGCGCCCGATAGTCATTGCCGACGAGGAGGTGACCGACAGTGCCGTCAGACGGCTGATGAGCGACGCAGGCGACGACATAGACGACCTGATGACGCTGTGCGAGGCGGATATAACATCGAAGAACGAGGGCCGGAAGAAGCTCTTCCTTGAGAATTTCCGCATGGTGCGCGAAAAACTGACCGACCTGAAGGAGAAAGACTACAAGCGCATGCTACAGCCTGTCATCGACGGCAATGAGATAATGCAGATGTTCGGCCTGAAGCCTTCACGCGAGGTGGGTCTCCTGAAGCAGACACTCAAGGATGCCGTGCTTGACAATCTTGTGCCAAACGAGCGTGAACCGCTCATGCAGCTGCTGATGGAAAAAGCCCGTGACATGGGCTTGAAAACAAAAAATTAGTAACTCATGTTTCGCAAGCAATGTATGTGTTGCACATAAACGCCCTGAAAGGGCAACAAGAAGCCAGCCCAGGGCTGCTCGTTGCCCCTTCGGGGCGTGCCATGCGGGGCTTGCGAAACTTGAATTAGTTACTCAAGTTTCCCACCCTCTAAAACCTTTTAAGAACAACGTTGAAAAGAAAAGGGTGGCAAAGTTCAATTAGTTATTGCCCACAAGTTATACATCGTGTTATTCGTGTAATTCGATGTAACAACATGTAGCTTTATAAGCCACTGAAACAGGAGGTGAACACAAAGCGTAGGTGTTCACCTCCTGTTTGGTTATAGCTGTGCGTCGCTCTTATCGAAGGTTGTGGTCTGCATGTCGCCTGTGTCAAAGCCCAGCTTGAGCCATCGCATGCGCTGCTCGGAGGTGCCGTGTGTGAAGGTTTCGGGCTGCACATAGCCGCGCTGTGTCTTCTGCAGGTAGTTGTCGCCTATCTGGTGGGCACAACTGATGGCCTCTTCCAGGTCGCCTGTCTCAAGCGAGCCAAACATCTGCTGCTCGTAATGCGCCCACACGCCTGAATAGTAGTCGGCCAGCAACTCCAGCCTGACACTGACCTTGTTGGCATCGGTACTGTTCAGGCGGCTCATCTGCTGGTGGGCCTTGTCCAGTGTGCCGAGAAGATACTCCACATGGTGGCCTACCTCGTGGGCGATGACGTATGCACGGGCGAAATCGCCGGGAGCTCCGAGTTGCTTCTCCATCTGCTCGAAGAAGGAGATGTCGATGTATAGCTTCTGGTCGCCAGAGCAATAGAACGGTCCCACCTGTGAGGTGGCACCGCCACATGCACTCTGTACCGAGCCCGTAAACAGCACCAGCGTGGGTGGCGAGTATGTGCGGCCCATCTGCTGGAACACCTTGGTCCACACGTCTTCGGTGCTCGCCAGCACCTGACGGCAGAAGGTGGCTTGAGCTTCCTGCTCTTCGGTAAACTCGCCACCCGTACCGGCGTTGGCCGTCATCTGTTGCTGGATGACCTGCTGCCCCACGTTGCTAACCACATCGCCCAGGTTTCCGCCCATGAGCAGGGTCAGCAGTCCGGCTATAATGATGCCACCGATGCCCATAGAGGCTTTAGTGCCACCGCTCATGCCGCGGCGGTCTTCTACGTTTTTGCTTTCGCGTCGTCCGTCAAGTCTCATGTAAAGATAAACAGTTAAAAGGTTAAACAGTTAAGGGTAAACATACAATTCATTGCTCGGTGAACTCTGCCCCCATGCGCAACGTAATGCTGATGTTCTTCTTCTGCTGCTTTGTCAGTGCAGGGCGTTCCCATTGTCCACCTAAGATCTGAATGGAGACTTTCTTTCCTTCGGGAACACTGGCAATAGCGTCGGCAAGCGACGTGTAGTCGCCTCTGCCGTTGCGGTCAACGCAGATGTCGTAGTTGACGCGATATCGTGTCAGCAGGGGCAGCTCGTGACATAAGGCATCGGCCAGCAGTCGTGCCACCACCTGTGCACCGTGTACGTTGTAGTGGGTGTTGTCCTGGCGACCTTTGGGCACGCTGGGCTCCTCGCCGGGAAGGAAATTCATGTGCAGCTTGCGCGAGCCTTCAATGCCCAGGCTTGTTTCCAGATCCTCGGTTATCTTGTTGGCATCCACATACAGGCAGTGCATGCGTTCTGCCACGTCGCGCGGAGCTATCCTGTATGTGCCGTGGGTATCGGCAAACACCAGCGAGTCGCCATCAGACGTGACGTCGTTGGTTGCGGTGGTGCTCCGCAGCGACTCATCGTCGATGTTTTTGCCCGCTGCGGCAGCAGTTGCTACCAAGCTGGCTGGCACCCACCTGCGTCTCACCACGCAGTTCATCAACACCGGCACGCCTCCAAGCTCACGCGTCTCGCGAACAAATTTTGCCAAGTTATAGTCGAAGGTTGACCCAGGCACGGTGTGGCGGTCGGCATTGGGCTTTTCGTCGTTGTGACCAAACTGAATGATGACCAGGTCGCCTGGTTTCATCTTTGCTTTCACCTTGTCCCAACGGCCTTCGTTGATGAACGAGAGCGTACTGCGGCCGTTGACAGCGTGGTTGTCGATGACGATGTTGTCGTCGAAGTAGCTCTGCAACGCCATGCCCCAACCGCGTTCTTTGTTACCTTTGTCTATGCCGCTCTTGTTGGCCATAGTAGAGTCGCCTATCATAAAGATTGTGGTGGTCTTGTCTGGCTGCATGGCGGACAGCGCCGCGCCCATCAGTATCAGGGCTGTGTAAAGTGCTGCTTTCATAATCAGAGAGGTCGTTTATGGTTAGCGTATCTCCTGCAGGGAGCCGGTGACAGAGTCGATGATGAAGCCTCGCACCACCACATCGCGTGGCATCAGCGGATGGTGGCTGACGGTGTCAACGGTGCGTCTCACGCTTTCCTCTGTGTCATGGAAGCCCTCAAGCCACTGGTCCAGGTCTATGCCGCTGCGGCGGATGGTCTCAAGGGTCGCTTCGCTGATGCCGCGTTCTACCATGTGGTGTTCAAACTCGCTGAACGACATGTGGCAGGCACCGCATGTAGTGTGTGCCACTACCATTATTTCTACGACGCCCAGTTCATACACGGCTACTAAGAGCGAGCGCATGGCCGAGTCGAATGGCGAAATAACCAGTCCGCCGGCGTTCTTGATAAGCTTGGCATCGCCGTTCTTCAGTCCCAGGGCTGCCGGCAGCAGCTCGGTCAGGCGGGTGTCCATGCATGACAGCACGGCAAGCTTCTTGTCGGGATACTTACTCGTGACATACTGCTCGTAGCCCTTGGTGGCCACGAATGTCTTGTTGTGGCTGATAATGTCGTCTATCATCATTCGTCTTTGTTGGTTTTGGTTGTTAAAGGTTATAAATGTAAGAATTATTATCGTAAAGAACACACATCTGGATAAACAATTTCAGGCTTATGTGTTAACGGCTCCGCAGCGCGGGCATACACCCTTCGTCTTCAGTGGCGTTCCGCAGTGGCCGCAACGGTAAGGTGTATGGTTGTTTCGTATGTAGGCTCTGATTGCGAAGAAATAGTAGGCCAGCAAAAGCGGATATCCGATGTAATATAATGTGGTGACGCTGAATACGACGTAGTTGACTGCGCAGATGAGTAGCAGGCCGAGATAATAGACCCACGGCAGTCGCCAGGGCTGGGCCAAGGCCACCACCATCATGGCCCATACCGAGCAGAGGAAAGCAGAGATGAGTGGTGGAGCACTGAAGGGATTGAGTGTGGGGTGGAAATAGAAATGGCGCCACATCTCGGGAGCAAACAGCTGAATGCTGCTGTAAAGTGTGGCTGCCGTAGCCACGGTCAGGCAGAGCAACATGGGGTAGGGGGACGACACGTCGCGAAAGTGGACTATTGGGGCACGGCGACGCTGGAGACGCTGTAGCAGATATGCTGCTGCCACTACAACGAACAGCGCAAGGAAAATGAGCAGATGGGTATCGCTAAAGGTGGTGATGAAGGTCGATATGGCATTGTCGGGCGACGTCGCTTCGAGCAGCTGACTCTCATGCAGCCAGCCTATGGTCTGAGGGTCACGGGCCACCTGCACCCACACCGAGTCGATGCTGTCAGCCGGCACCATCTGTATGTCGGCCACGACAATGCGCTCGTCGGCATAGATAGCCAGCGTGTCAACCTTCATCAAGCTCAGAGCCTCGGCTGGCAACTGAGCTATCAGGCAGACAGAATCGCTGCGGACGATGAAGTTGTAGCCTTCGGTGTAGTGGTGGGTGGTGTGGAACGAAATGCTGTCCATCTGTTGCTTAGTCAGGCTCCAGGCATCGGGCGTCTGCTGACCCTGGTTATAGCACGACGACAGCAGGGACGCCAGTCCAGCCAGCAGGCATACGAAAAATAGCCTGACGGACGAATTATGATGTTCGACAACTTGCATGATATAAGCTATGTACTATTTGGTTTTCAGACGGTTATTATCTTTCCATTATCTTTGGCGTTACATTATGTCTTCATCTCTCAATTACCACATTCATTTGGCAATGCCGGCAGTCGAATTCCAGCCGGAAGCGTTGCCCGTTTGCCAGCTGGAGGAACAGCGGCTCGTGCCATGTCGGAGCGGTTCCGCCGTGCCTGACACAGTGGCCAAGCGTATAGCGAAGGCAATGTCGACACTGCATCAGCATCAACCTGCCACGGGGCAAGGCCAACTCAACGGCTGGCTGCAAGGAGGACAGTCCGCACAACTCGTAGAACCGGCGGGCAAGCTTGTTCGATATGTTAAGCAGGTAGCCATCGCGACCGACGTTGTCGGTAATGGAGCACGACGGAATGTGTTGTTTACTATCCACGGCAGCCGGGGCAGCGGTGGCTTCAAGACACAGGTTGTCAACAGCCTGACGACGCAGCTCTGCCAGCTGGCTGGAAGGAATGAAATAGCTGAAGCCCGCCTCCATCTGCACGTTGCGGCATGAGTATGGCGTGCCTCCGAGCTTGGTCAGCTGGCGAACGATGTTGTCATGCTGTGGCTTCTCTGCCTGCTGATGCTGGCAGACTATTTCAGATCGCCCTATCGCCTTGCCGTCAAGCATGACAGTAAGCTCAAACCCCCGGTCTGTTGCTGCCAGATGCATGTCGATGTCTATCTTGCGCTGACTGCTCTTCGCTGCCAACAGACGGTCGAAACTCTGGGCAGCGTTGCGGTAGAGCAGCATGCCCTTACGCAGGTCACATGGCATCTGCTGAGGATAGAGCCGCAGTCCGTCGGCACGGTTGATGCGGAAGCCTGTCAACTGGTGCTGTGCGTTGACGAAACAAAAACCGTCGCCGTTGGAAAAGGTGGCCTTGCTGCCGCATACGCTCACCTGAAGATAACGAGGTGTGACCTGCCTGACTGTCCCTACCATCTGCCCCAGAGCCTTGGGTGTGTCGATGTTTGCTATGCCTGGCTCACGTCCGTGTAGGCCGTAGGTGGTGAAACCTCGGTTGAAGCTGCGGCTCACGTCAGGCGTGAAGGTGTAGCTGCACCGGCCCAGTGAGGCTCGACGGTATGCCACGGACGAATGGCTGGTGGCATCCACTATCTGGTTGAGACGTTCGCTGTAGGCAGCCGTCACGTTCTTTACGTATGCCAAGTCCTTCAGTCTTCCCTCTATCTTGAATGAGCACACACCTGCCTCGGCCAGCTCTTGCAGATTGTCGAGGCGGCACATATCTTTCAGCGACAGCAGGTAGCGCTGGTGTTCCAGCACCCGGCCGTCGGCATCAACCATGTCGTAGGCCATGCGACACATCTGGGCACACTGCCCGCGGTTGGCGCTGCGCCCTAAGCAGACCTGCGACGCATAGCACTGGCCGCTGTAGCTGACGCACAGGGCACCGTGGACGAAGGCTTCGAGCTCCACATCGGGCACAGACTGATGTATATGTCTTATCTCGTCGATGCTCAGTTCGCGGGCCAGCACCACGCGTGTGACCCCGGCCTCTTTCAGCCATCTGACCTTCTCGGCGGTGCGGTTGTCGGTCTGTGTCGAAGCGTGCAACGCCACCGGCCAGCGTTCTTCGGGCGGCAAGGCCTGCATGGCCTGTTGCAGCAACTGCGGCACGGCCATGTCTTGCACCAGCACGGCATCGACATGTGCGCGTATCAGCTGCAACAGCAGGTCTCGGGTGTCGTCCAGCTCGTTATCATACACGATGGTGTTGACCGTTGCATATACCTTGGCTCCATAGCTGTGCGCATAGCGGCACAGGGCTGCTATGTCGTCGCAGCTGTTGCCGGCAGCGGCGCGCGCGCCAAAGCGAGCTGCACCGATATATACGGCATCGGCACCATGATCAATGGCAGCTATGCCGGTCACTAAGTTCTTGGCTGGCGACAGCAGTTCAAGCTGAACCGTGTCCGTCTGTTGATGGCTGGGTGTCAAGGCGTTGTGCAATGTTAGTTATGTGTTACTTTATCTTGTTGATATCGAAGGGCGTTTCCTGATAGACGTAGTAGTTGATCCAGTTGCTCCAAAACAGGTTGGCATGAGCTCTCCATGTTACGCGCGGTCGCTGTTTGGGGTCATCGTCGGGATAATAGTTGACGGGCAGCCCCACGTCGTCTCTTACGCCCAAGTCGCGTTTGTATTCCTGGTCCAGTGTCAGCGGTGCATATTCCAAATGTCCCGTGATGTAGAACTCTCGACCGCCCGCCCGCATGATGATGCTTGGGCCGCTCTGTTCTCCCTCGGCTATCAGCTGAAGCTGGGGGTGAGCAATGATGTCCTCGCGTTTCACCTCGGTGTGGCGGCTGTGTGGCATCATGAATACATCGTCGAAGCCGCGGAAGATAGGCAAGTCTGGCTTGAGCGTATGTTGTGGGAAAATGCCAAACATCTTCTTTCCCAGCGGGTGTTTGTTGATGCCATAGTGCAGGTAGAGTCCGGCCTGTGCCGCCCAGCATATAAACAGCGTAGAGAAGACGTTTGTCCTGGCCCATTTCATTACGGCCGACACCTCCTGCCAGTAGCTCACGTCTTCAAAGTTGAGCTGTTCCACAGGTGCGCCAGTGATAATCATGCCGTCAAATTTCTCATGGCACAGTGTGTCGAAGTCGCGGTAGAACATCATCATGTGTTCCACGGGAGTGTTCTTTGGCGTGTGGCTGCGCAACTTCATAAAATAAATGTCAAGCTGTAGTGGCGTGTTTGACAGCAGACGTATCAGGTCGGTCTCTGTCGTTATCTTCAGCGGCATTAGGTTCAGTATGACGATGCGAAGCGGTCGTATGTCCTGTCGGTGGGCACGCGAGGTGTCCATGACAAAGATGTTCTCTTTTTTCAGCAGTTCTATGGCCGGCAGGCGGTCTGGCAGTCTAAGTGGCATAGTGTAAAGTATGTTTTTCTGTGATTATATGTCGTCTCACTCTATATTCACCTTGGTCAGCAGCTCGGTCATGGTGGTGTGCCTGTAGTGGCGCATATAGTTGTCTATACGGTCGATGAACGGGCTGCTGAAAACGGGGTGGGGCAGGGCGCGGTTCACAATCCATTGTATCTTGCCAATGTGTATGTCGCGCTGCTGCTGACTGGCTTCACGAAAATCGGCCAGGGGATACAGGTTGAGTAGGTAGAAACTCAGCACGTCGGGTACGATGTATCGCCGCTGCATGGTCTCCAGCTGTCCAGTGGTATAGCCAAACTGCTTGTATATGGGGCAGTCGGTGCCAAGATATTTTTCCAGAGATACGCCCACGGTACCGTTGGCCACGACAATGCTTTGGTCCAGGGCACCTATCTGTGCATATATCAGGGGTACCTGCATGTTGGGAAACCATTGCTGCAGTCGCTTGAAAGCAATGCTCAGGTCGTGGTCGATATCGTCCATTTGTGCATACTGTTGTTCGGCATCGGCAATGAGGGCCTGCAAGGTTGTGTCTTGGAAAAATTTCAGGAAGGTAGCGTTGATGTCCTGCTCGTCCACCTGGCCTATCTTCAGCATGTCTTCTATCAACGTGCGTGTCTGCATTGGGAAAGACAGGTTCAGATGTTGCAGGGCCGAGAAGTCGCCCGTGGTAAGATATAAGCTTTCTATCCGGTCGAAGCGTTGCACCGTCATATATGGCTCGCTGTTTTCTGCACGCGACTGCCATGGCCGCCAGTGGCAGCCGCAAACAGTCAACGTCAGGACGATAAGAAGATATGTCTTATAGTTCATGGTTTGCGGTTTACTGTTTATTGTTCTGAGTTTATCCTGCTACATTAATTTGTTTCTCAGCTCGGGTCCACGTCGTAATAGAGCTCCAGCTTGCCGTATCTTTTGTCGGCAATCATGGCAGCTTCTGCTTGCAAAAGGTATTGTTTTGCGGCTGTCAAAGACAGACTCATTTCCAACTTCACTATTATCTTGCGTATGTGCATCTGCTTGACCCGTGCCACGTGTGGACTGTCGGGGCCCAGTATGCGTTCGGCCAACCCCATGCGCAGACGCGAGGCCAGTTCATGTGCGGCGCTATCTACCACGCGTTCGTCGCGGTGCTTCAGGTATATGTCTATCAGGTGTGTGAAGGGTGGATAGCCAAACTGCCGGCGCTCTTCTATCAGCCAGTGGTACATGGCATTGTAGTCGGCCCTTTGGATCATCGGCAGCAGCGGGTGTTCTGGCTGGCGCGTCTGCAGTACCACCAGTCCGCGGTGACCCTTGCGACCGGCTCGTCCGCTCACCTGGGTCATCATCTGGAAAGCATGTTCGTATGCCCGAAAGTCGGGCACGTTCATCATCTGGTCGGCCTGTAGTATGCCCACCAGCGACACGCGGTCGAAATCGAGGCCCTTGCTTATCATCTGCGTGCCTATCAGCACGTTGGTGCGTCCGCTGCCAAAGTCGCTTATGATATGTTCATAGCTGTCGCGTGTGCGTGTGGTGTCTAAATCCATGCGGGCCACACGGGCCTCTGGCACCAGCTCGTGCAGCTGCTCCTCTATGCGTTCGGTGCCATAGCCTCGGTTTGACAGTTTGGTCTCGTCGCAGGCGGGACAGCGCTCGGGCACATTTTCCACATGGCCACAGTAGTGGCATGTCAGCTGGCTCATGCGGCGGTGGAGCGTGAGCGAGACATCGCAGTTGGGGCAACGCGGCACCCAGCCGCAAGTCCTGCACTCAATCATGGGCGAGAATCCACGCCTGTTCTGGAACAGCAATGCTTGCTCGCCGCGGACGAGAGTCTCGCGCAGGCGGCCAAGCAGATTTGGCGAGTATTGGCCCGACATCTCGCGTCGCTTCTGCAGTCGCTTCACATCGACAATCTCCACCTCGGGCAGCTCCAATCCGGCATAGCGTTGCTCCATCTTCACTATCCCGTATTTGCCGCGCATGGCGTTGTGATATGTCTCGACAGAGGGGGTGGCCGTGCCGAGCACGGTGCGTGCGCCACTCATGCGGGCCAGCATCAGCGCCACCGAGCGAGCATGGTAGCGCGGCGATGGCTCGGCCTGCTTGAAACTCGTCTCGTGTTCCTCGTCAATGATGACAAGGCCCAGACGCTGCATGGGCAGGAACACGGCCGAACGCGCACCAAGAATGATGTCATACGCATTGTCAGTGAGCTGCTTTCTCCATATCTCAACACGCTCTGCGTCGCTGTAACGCGAGTGGTAAATGCCCATGCGACTGCCGAAGACGCGCTGCAGTCGATCCATCATCTGTACCGTCAGCGCTATCTCGGGCAACAGGTAGAGCACCTGGCGTCCCCGGTCTATTTCATGTTGTATGAGGTGTATGTATAGTTCGGTCTTGCCGCTACCCGTCACCCCGTGCAGGAGCACGGTGGGCTTCGTCTCCCACTGGCGGCGTAGGGCCTCTAGCGCCTCAGCCTGAGTCGTTGTCAGCGGCTTGATGCGTTCCGGGTGTGGCTGGCCGTTCTGGTTCAGACGGCCCGTCTCTTGCTCAAAGGTTTCAAGAATACCGCGCTTCACCAGCGACTTCATGATGGTCAGAGTAGTGTGGCTCTCGTTCATCAGTCGTGTTTTCGACACCGATGGTGTCTCCATGCCGATGAATGTCTCGACCACGCGTCGCTGGCCGTCAGCTCGGCGCAGCATGTCGAGCGCTATGTGCTGACCCTGCTCGGTGCTGAAGCCGGGGGTGAAGCGTATGTACGTCTCTGTCTTGGGGCGGTAGCCGTCCTCGCATTTCATGCCGGCCGGCAGCGCTGCTTTCATCACGTCGCCTATCGGGGCCATATAGTAGTCGGCTATCCACTGCCACAATCTCAGTTGCGTCTCCGTGGCTATGGCTGTTTGGTCAGGCAACGCACACAAGTCTTTCACCTTTATGCCCTGCGGCTCTACGTCGTGAAGACGCTTCACAACACCTATCAGCTGCTTGCTCTTGCCTAAAGGCACCAGCACACGCATACCGACACGCACATCGCTCACCACCGCCTCTGGCACGCTGTAGGTGAAGCATCCGGGCAGGGGCAGGGGCAGAATGACATCAACATATTTTTTTTCGCAACCCATAAGTGGCCGCAAAGTTACGAAAAGTCGAGAGAAGAACAAAACAAGCGTGCTTGTTTTTTCTTCCGAGACGGAGGATTCGCTTGCGCTTTGTACCTTTAGGTCAAAGAATTTCGCCACGGAGTGGTAAAATTACTGAACGACGAGATAAAAACACAAGAGCTATCACAAGTCCAAACAAGAGTGACTATGGTATCCAGAGGCCATGATTTTATACGGCTACTTTCGTCAATCTTTACCGGTTTGAGGGAAATTTACGTTTGGAATGACCCACACGCAAAATCGTTTTATTACATTGCTCTGAAAAAAAAGCCCTGTTAAAAGGGCTTTCTGACTTAAATCTTTGCGGAGAGACCGGGATTCGAACCCGGGAAACGCTTTTGACGTTTACACGCTTTCCAGGCGTACACCTTGCGTGTGTTTCTCCCTGTATGACAGGTGGTTACGAAAGATGGAGTTTCAACTTGCACGTTATTTGCACGTTTTTCGGTTTTGACCGCCTGTCGGTAACTACTGCTGCGTACAGCATTTCATATTATGTTTAAGAACGCCCATACGGGCAATATATGCCCTCAAATGTTAAAAATGGTTAGTATTTAGCATTTTCTTAGGATATTCTTCGGATAATCGAAAAATTCTTTGTACCTTTGCATTATCATTCAATTATAACAATGCAAAAGTACATAAAATGTGCTTGAGCCGCAAGAAAATTCGAGAAAAAATGAGCCAATGTGCTGAAAATTTATCAGAATTTAAGGTTTTGACCCCGAAACGTACAAAAAAGAGGGCCAGTTTCCTGCAATCCATCGTTGACAGGATTGAGGAAGCGATATATTCCGAATGCCTTTGGGAAGATAGAATATCCGAGAACATCGAGTACAAGGATGGCTGGATAGAAATCAGCATGAACAGCAATGGCAGTTGCGAGGTGTCAGTATGCCACCTCGACAACGAACATGAGTCACCGAGGCTCGAAGCCACCATCGCTGGCATGCTGCCGGACTGGTGGTCGGTTCGTACAAGGGCTGAGGAGGACGAGAGAGAAGAACAAGAGTTCCGAGACTATTTGTGGAGGAACAGCAGATATTGGTAATTCATCTAAATGGCAAAAGCAATGAAAGAAACAAAGAAATTGTATGACCTTTGGGCACGGGATTCCCAATGGGAGAAAATGACAATCAAGCAGAAACTCATTTCGGTTTGGTTCAGTCTGTCATTCGTAGTGTTAGGCATCAGTGGCGGCAGTTTGCTGTTCATGGCTTTGGCGGTGGCGAACTTCGCTGCCGCTGCCTACCACGTAGTCAAGTATGTACCGATGGA
>JAILBT010000084.1 GCA_024680755.1 Prevotella sp.
ACCAAAAATTTGCCAAATATGCACAAGAGTCAGTATGTCTGCAGGCGTAAATAACAGCTTGAGGTTTTTGCTTACTGGCGAAAGGCTTTTTGCCTACAGGCGAAAGGTCTTTTGCTTACAGGCGAAAGGCCTTTCGCTTACTGGCGAAAACCTCAGGGAGGTCTGTTTTGTACCTGAACGGGGCCTGTTTTGTACCTGAACGGGGCCTGTTTTGTACCAGGGCTACGACATGATGGCTGTGAGGACACCCGCTCTGAACAGTATCATTCAGTTCTGGTTCGATGTCCAGATACATGTATTCTATACCATACCGTGTAATAACGCTCTATTTGCACTGTAAGCAAATAACGCAACATTGCGGCCGACGATTGATACACAGGTGCCTCACCCCTGCGGTCGCCGCCGGGTGAGACATCTGGCGTAACGTCAGCCAAGCGTACATGGATAGGCTACAGAGTTGACAAAGCGCGGTAGCAGTGCTCCGGCTATTCGCCGTCGCCGGCAAGCAGGTCCTGCACAAACTGCAGGACAAACAGCTCGGCCTGCCGATGGCGGAACGGGTGATGGAAGCCATGGTCGCCCTGCTTCACCAGCGACAGGCGCGGGCGGCGATATAGCTTGGCCGCACGCTCGACGCTCTTGGTGGGCACGATGTTGTCCGCGTCGCCATAGACAAAGCAGACAGGGCCGCGGTAGCGTCCGACGACATCGTAAGGATTGTAATCGACCAGCGGCTCATAGTATTTCCGGCTTAGCTTCATGCCCCAGAACTCGAACTCGTCGGGCCGGTCCTTCAGCCTCTCCAACATGCCGCGGGCGGTGAAAGGAATGTCGAAGGCAGGATAGATCAGCAGCAGCCCGCTATAGCTGTCAGGATGGGCCGCAGCGGTAATGGCTGAGACGAGACCGCCCTGCGAGCAGCCAAGCAGCATGACGCGAGCCGTGTCGATGCCGGCAATGGTCTTCACCGTGCGCGTGACGGCCTCAAGGTCGGCCTGCTCGGTGAAGATGTTCATGTCGGTGGTGCGGCCTTCGCTGCGGCTGTGCATACCGCCCCCACAGAAGTCGAGCAGATAGGCCGCTATGCCGTGAGAGGCCAGCACCTCGGCATAGAGGCGCGGCTCCTCATGGGTGCCGCCGAAGCCGTGGGCCATGATGACGACAGGCAGCCCGCCAGCGCTGCGATAGCAGGAGCTGTAAGGCAAGTAGAGCCGCCCCCAGATGTCGCCGTTCTGACTGCGCGAGTGCAGTTCGCGCGTGGCATAGAATGTGGTGTCGCCCACCGCCAGGCCGCGCGACTGTTCGGCAAAGGCGTCCATGATATGCGTGGGCTTGCGGTGATAGAAAGCGCCAAGGGCATAGTATCCCTCTGCCTCGGGTGCCCAGTAGAACACGCCGTGGCAGTGGCCGTCGGTCTGGCTGCGCACAGCCTCTATCAGCCTGTGCATGTAGCGGTAGCCATCGTTCCAGCGACGCGCCTCATAACCCGTCTCGACAATCATCAGCTCCTTGCCATACTCACGGTGCAGGGTCTTTATGTTGCTCACCACACGGCTCAGGGTCTCGTCTTCGCTCTTGGTCAGACCGGCCGAAAGGTCCCAGTATGGATAGACGCTCATGCCTATCATGTCGTAGCCGACGCCATGCTTACGCAGGCCGTCCAAGATGCGGTGGTAGCGGCCCAGGTCACAGCCTCCGTCTAAGTGGACGATGGTCTGCGCCCGGGGGAAGACCTTCTTCACGGCGCGACAACCGGCCTCGGTCAGGCCCGCATACTGCTTCATGTTGCTCTCGGCACGACCCATGTCCCAGAGGAAACCGTGGGTAGTCTCGTTGCCCACCTGCACCCAGCGCACCTCCACGCCGTGGCTGCGCAACAGCCGTAGCGTCTCCTCTGTGTGACGCGCCACGGCCCGTTTCATCTGGCTGTAGCTCATGTCCCGCCAGGCGGCAGGTATGGTCTGCTTGCCGGGGTCGGCCCACCAGTCGCTGTAGTGGAAATCTACCATCACGGCCATGCCATGCTCGCGGGCACGCAGGGCCATCGTCAGCACATCGGCCGGAGCACAGAAGCCGTCGCGCGGATTGACCCACACACGCAGACGCACGGCATTGAGACCCAGCTCACGCATCAGAGCCGTGTTCTCACGCACAGAGCCGGCAGCATTGAAGAAACGCACGCCCTGGTGTTCCATCATGGTGGTGCCGCTGATGTCGGCACCAAGCCAGAACGGGTCCTGGCTCATGGCGGCGCAAGGCACCGACAGGGCGACAACAATCGCCGACAGCCTGACAGACAGGACGGACAGGGCGGCAAAAATGTAACGTGATAGCATATACACAGAACGAATTGGTTAACACAGTAGCCGCAAGCGCATACAACAGCTGCAGCAGTTGATAAAGATATTTGCGGCAAAGGTAAGGATTTTTTTCTTTTTTACAAATAATATCCATACCTTTGCAGCAAAAAATAACAAAACGCTAAAATTAAACAGAAATCATGGGACTTATCGGATCTATCATTATCGGCATTCTGGCCGGACTCTTCGCCAATAAGATTATGGACAAGAAAACGGACGGTTGCTGGTGGAACCTCTTCCTCGGCATCATCGGCGGCTTCGTAGGCGGCTGGGTGTTCGACCTGCTCAACATTTCGTGGGGTGGCACCATCGGACAGCTTGGCACAGCCATCGTGGGTGCCGTGCTGGTGCTGTGGATAGCTGCCAGGCTGAAGAAATGAGAGCCACGCTCAGTACTGAGCCTTTGGAAGAAAAAAAATGTTTATCCGCATGTATCCGATTGACGGCCTGAAAGGCCAAAGAACTCTTAGCCCAGGGCAGCGCCCTGGGTTGAAGATGGTGTCAACGTTCGCCCTGAAAGGGCAAAAGCATTGCTCTCAGATAATTCTTTTGCCCTTACAGGGCGTGGGCTACGCCGTCTATTGCCCAGGGCGATGCCCTGGGCTGACTGCTCATTGCCCCTTCGGGGCGCTATCGGATAATTGCGGATAATCATAAAAAAAAACGACAAGTGACCAATGTGGAACGAATATATCACCCTGCACGAGCCCATGTCTGGCGCGTGGAGCAGCACCGAGACTGAACGCATTGCTGCCGAAGCCACGCGCGAGTATGCGCTGGTGCACACCGTGGCCGAGCCATACCGTCTGGGGCAGAACGCACCGGAGCGACTGTTGCGCGTGGCACGCGAGACGGGAGCCGTCATGGTCTATAGCGACATGGCCGACCTGAAGCATACCGACCACGGCGAACAGCTGGTGGCACACCCCGTGACCGACTATCAGGAAGGCAGCGTGCGCGACGACTTCGATTTCGGCACGCTGCTGCTGGTGCGCAGCGACATGCTGAAACGCTATGTCGAGTCGGCGCGCCGCAGGCAGACGACATGGCGCTATGCGGCGCTGTACGACCTGCGGCTGTGGCTGAGCCGACACGGCCGCCTGCTCCACCTGCACGAGACGCTCTACACTCAGCAGGCGCGCGACCTCAGACAGAGCGGCGAACGACAGTTTGACTATGTCAATCCTGCCAACCGCGACGTGCAGACAGAGATGGAACAAGTGGCAACACGACACCTGGAGGCCATTGGGGCACGACTCTCAACGGCCGCCTACCAGCAGCCACATTTCGACGAGCAGCACTTCGACGTCGAGGCCTCGGTCATCATACCGGTCTTCAACCGCCAGCGGACCATAGCCGATGCCGTCAGAAGCGCACTGGAGCAGCAGACCAGCTTCAGATTCAACGTCATCGTGGTGGACAACCACTCGACCGACGGCACAGCACAACAGCTGCACGACATCTTATATAATAAAATGGAGGCTGCCGCCAAGCTCGTCGTCATCACACCCGAGCGCACAGACCTGGGCATAGGCGGCTGCTGGAACGAAGCCATCAACCACCCGCGCTGCGGACGCTTTGCCGTGCAACTGGACAGCGACGACCTCTACTCATCGCCTCGCACGCTGCAGACCATCGTCGATGCCTTCTACGAACAGCAATGTGCCATGCTCGTGGGCAGCTACCGGATGTGCAACTTCGACCTTGAGACCTTGCCGCCAGGACTGATAGCCCACCGCGAATGGACACCTGAAAACGGAATGAACAACGCCCTGCGCATCAACGGGCTGGGAGCGCCGCGCGCCTTCTTCACACCGCTGCTCAGACAGGTGCAGCTGCCCAACACGAGCTATGGCGAAGATTATGCCATGGGGCTACTCTTCTCGCGCCACTACCGCATAGGGCGCATCTACGACGAGCTATACCTCTGCCGCCGATGGGACGGCAACAGCGATGCCGCGCTGTCGCAGGAACGCATCAACCGCAACAATGCATACAAAGACCAGCTGCGCACGGCCGAGATACTTGCCCGCCAGCAGATGCTGAAGCAGAACGAGAACGGCACCACCAAGGACCCCGCGGCCGACCGCCACTACGTCAATCCCTTTGCCACGCCCCTGGAGCGCTTCTTCCAGCAGCAGCTGAAGGTGTGGCCAGAGGCTGCCGAGAGATATGCCGCGATGCAGAATGTGCAGACGCGCGAGATGGTCATAGGTCAGTTTACGGCCCTGGTGCAGCACAACCCCGCGCGCATACATAGCACAGGGGCCACGCTCACGCCAGAGGCCATCGCCAAGCGGGCCTGCTTCCTGTGTGCTGACAACAGGCCACGGCAGCAGCTGACCGTCATGCCAGAGAACAGCCGCGGACAGCGCCCCGACGCTGTCTGTCTGCTGACGAATCCCTACCCCATTCTGCCGCGACACTTCACCATGCCCACGCTGAACCATCAGCCACAGCGCATACTGACGCTGCTGCCACAGATGTTCAGCCTGATGGACCAGTACGACCGCCTGATGGTGTTCTACAACGGGCCGGAGAGCGGAGCCTCGGCACCCGACCACGCACACCTGCAAGGGGGCGACGGCTGGCAGCTGCCACTGCTCAGACAGTGGAGCCGCCTGGAACGCAGTCTGACGCCCGTGTTGCTGACACCGGCCCCTGCGTCGGCCGACGTTCAGACAAGCCGGCCAGAAGGTATCTTCACCATCGACGACTACCCCTGCCCCGCCCTGCTGCTGCGCAGCGCCAGCGCCGCAACGGCGCAAAAGCTGTTCATGCAGCTGTACGACGCTCTGCCGCCAAGGGAGCCCGAGCCCATGATGAACATTGTGGCATGGCGCCGCCACGGACAATATCTGATGGTGGTGTTCCCGCGCAGCTGTCACCGACCCGCCTGCTACTATGCCGACGACGACGCGCAACGGCGGCTCGTCAGCCCCGGAGCGCTCGACATGGCCGGACTCGTCATCACGCCACGCGCCTGCGACTATGAGGCCATGACAGGCGATGAGGTGCAGGCCATACTGAACGAGGTCTGCCTCAACCGGCAGCAGATGGAACAGGTGTGCCATGCCATAGCCAGACGTCCACAGCAGCAGCCCGAAGACCACCACGTCGAGCCACGCACCGTCACCGTCGGCATCGTCTCGGCAGAGCGACTGGTGTTCCAGCTCAACAGCCCATACACAGCCAAGGGCGAGACCCTGCGCGGACAGCAGGAAGTGACATTCAGCGAGGGCGGACTGCTCTGGCGCGGACAGCAGTATGCCGAGCTGCGCTTCGTGCCTATGACCGAAGACGCCACCTTCACCCTGAGCGACGTGACCATCGGACGGCAGTTCCACTGGCAGCGACAAGAGCCGCAGACATTTCAGGGCATGCTGCGGCTCTGCGTCGAGGCCGACCATGTGGTGGCCATCAACGAGCTGCCCGTGGAACAGTATCTGGCAAGCGTCATCTCAAGCGAGATGAAAGCAACATCGTCGCTCGAGCTGCTCAAGGCACACGCCGTCATCTCGCGCTCGTGGCTGCTCTGTCAGCAACAGCGCCGACGACAGCACGGAAAGACGGGAGCCGCGTTCTTCTCGTTCCAGAAGAAGGACGACGAACTGCTCAGATGGTACGACCGCGACGACCACACGCTCTACGACGTGTGCGCCGACGACCACTGTCAGCGATACCAGGGCGTCACACGAGCCACGTCGCGGCAGGTGGAACGAGCCGTCAGAGAGACTGCCGGACAGGTGCTCACATACAAGGGCGAACTGTGTGACGCACGCTTCTCTAAATGCTGCGGAGGCAGGACAGAGGAATACCAGTACTGCTGGGAAGACACGCCCAAGCCATACCTGAAGTCGGTGGAGTGCCCGTGGTGCAACACACACGACCCGCAGGTGCTCAGACAGGTGCTGAACGACTACGACCAAGAGACACCACACTTCCACGACTGGAACGTGGAGCTGACAAAACAGGAGCTCACACAACTGGTCAACGACAAGCTGCGCCTGGGCTTCTCAAGCATCGACGACATGACGCCACTGGCCCGCGGCACCAGCGGCCGTATATGGCGGCTGCGCCTTCAGGGTACCGACGCAGCCACCGGACAGCCAAAGCAGTTCACCATCGGAAAGGAACTGGAGATACGCCGCGCGCTGTCGCCAACGCACCTGCTGAGTAGCTGCTTCGACATCAGCTATCCGACCAGCTACTCCTTCCGGCTTACCGGCCACGGATGGGGACACGGCGTCGGACTGTGCCAGATAGGTGCAGCCGTGATGGGCGAGCAGGGCAAAAGCTACGAGGAGATACTGAAGCACTACTACACAGGCGTGGAAATAACCAACATCTACGAGGGCAACAAGGCCCAAGGTCCGCTCGACAGCCCCGTTCGGTAAACTGCGCCACCGGCGCAGTCAGCCCCCCCACCGGCGCAGTCCCCATCCCCTTGCCCCCACCGGCGCAGTCAGCCCCCAAAAAACATAAAGAACTCACAATGATAAGAATAACAAAAAAGAATCCCTGGTCATGGGTCCCTACGCTGTATTTCGCCGAGGGGCTGCCCAACGTTCTGGTCATGGCGGTGGCCGTCGTGATGTACATGCAACTCGGCATGACCGACACCGAGATAGGCCTTTACACCAGCTGGCTGGGACTGCCCTGGGTGGTCAAGCCGCTGTGGAGTCCGTTTGTCGATCTCTACAAGACCAAGCGCTGGTGGCTGCTGGCCATGCAGCTGCTCATCGGTTCGTCGCTCGCAGGCGTAGCCTTCACGCTGAACGCGTCGTTCTGGTTTCAGGGCACGATGTTCTGTTTCTTCCTTATGGCCTTCAGCAGTGCTACCCACGACATTGCAGCCGACGGCTACTACATGCTGGAGCTGAGCGCTCACCAGCAGGCTTGGTTCGTCGGCATAAGGAACACGTTCTACCGCATAGCCGTCATCTTCGGCAATGTGGTGCTGGTCTATCTGGCCGGACAGCTCCAGCTGGTGTTCCGCGACCGCACGGCCTTCACATGGAGCCTCGTCTTCTACGGAGCTGCCGGACTGTTCATTGCCCTGTGGCTTTACCATGCCTTCGTCATGCCGCGTCCCGCCGACGACAGCCCGCGCCAAGGCCTGACGGCCCGACAGACATGGCGCGGAGTGCTGGACATGCTGGCCAGCTTCTTCAGCAAGATGCCGGCACGCCCCATGCTCTTCGCAATAGTCTTCCTGCTGCTATACCGCTTCCCCGAGGCCATGCTTACCAAGATGTCAACCACCTTCCTGCTGCGCCCCGGCTCCGAGGGCGGACTGGGGCTGTCGCCACAGGAGTTCAGCCTGGCATACGGCACGGTGGGACTTATCGGACTGCTGGGCGGAGGCATCGTGGGCGGATGGCTGGCCTCACGCGACGGCCTGAAGCGCTGGCTCTGGCCCATGGTGTGCGCCATCACGCTGCCCGACCTGGTCTATGTCTATATGAGCTACGCCATGCCCGCCGACCTGATACTAATCAGCTCGCTGCTCTTCATCGAGCAGTTTGGCTATGGCCTGGGCTTCACCGCCCTGACACTCTATATGCTCTATCTGGCCCAAGGCGAGTTCAAGACCAGCCATTACGCCATCTGCACCGGCATAAGCTACCTGGGCCTGATGTTGCCCGGCATGGTGTCGGGCTGGCTGAAGGATGCCGTGGGCTACCGCCAGTTCTTCATCATCGTCATGGCGTTCTGCGTTGTGACATTCGTCGTCACCGCCCTTATCAAGATTGACCCCACGTTCGGACGCAAGGAACCGGGAACGGAGAAATAAAGAGTTATCGCCGCCGATTATGAATTAAACGCTAAGGAACTGACACTAAATAAAGTTTGCATTTGAGCTTTAATTCGCGTAATTCGTATAATTTTTAGCTCAAGTTTCCCACCCTCTAAAACCTTTTAAGAACAACGAATTAAGACTATTTTCACGAATTACACCAATGAACACAAGCGCTGCGAATTAAGCAGAAACTCAGAAACGCAGAAACTCAAAAACTCAGAAACTCAAAAACTCAGAAACTAAAAAACTAAATTCGTTGTCAAAAAAGAATGATTGTAAACTTTATATAGTACCAGTTCCTAAGAGTCAACATCGTCGTCATCGTCGTCGTCCTCCCACGGAGCATAGTCCAGCCCGAGGGCCGGTGCTATGAAGGCATCCATCGAGCGGCGCTCTTTCTTTGTGGGTCGGCCCGTGCCACGGGCGCGATCCACAAAGCCGCTTATACGGTTCATCTCAAGCAGTTCAAGCTGGTCGGGGGCTGTGACATTCTCATAGACCCCGTCAAGCATCTTCGCCCCCACGCGCATCTCGATGGCCTTGAGCACACGGAAAGAGTATGTCACGGGCGACTTCCTGACGTTGACCACCTCGCCCTCTTTCACCATGCGCGACGGCTTACACTGCTGTCCGCCCACGCTGACGCGGCCGTTCTTGCAGGCATCGGCCGCCATCGAGCGCGTCTTGTATATGCGCGCAGCCCACAGCCATTTGTCTATTCGTGCTTCCATGTGACGCTTTTCTATTGTCTGTGCTCTTCATCAATATCCATACGCGCCTGCACGTCACATCCTCTCGGGCAGCTCTATGCCAAGCAGCGACATGCCCAGACGCAGAATCTTGGCCACATTGCGCGCCAGCACGAGGCGCAGGGCGCGTTTCCGCTCGTCGGCCTCGCCCAGGATGCTGTAGTCGTGGTAGAACTGGTTGAACGTCTTGGTCAGGTCATAGCAGTAGTTGGCAATGCCCGAGGGCGAATAGTCCTTGCCGGCCTGCTCCACGGCGGCACCATACTCCGAGAGCCTTTGTATCAGCTCTGTCTCCTTGTCGCAGAGCACGGTGTCGGCAGCCAGCGTAGCGGTCTGCTCGCCGCTCTTCCGCATAATGGAGCAGATGCGGGCGTAGGTGTATTGTATGAAGGGACCGGTGTTGCCGTTGAAATCGATCGACTCCTCGGGGTTGAACAGCATGTTCTTCCGTGCATCAACCTTCAGGATGAAGTATTTCAGTGCGCCCATGCCCACCTTGCGGGCTATCTCCTGCCGCTGCACTTCGCTCAGGTCGATATTCTTTCCGGCCTCGTCGGCCACCCGGCGCGCGTCGGCTGTCATGGCAGCTATCAGGTCGTCGGCATCCACCACGGTGCCCTCCCTCGACTTCATCTTGCCGTTAGGCAGCTCCACCATGCCATAGCTGAAGTGGACCAGGTCTTTGCCCCAGCTGAAGCCAAGACGGTCGAGAAGCAGCGAAAGCACCTGGAAATGGTAGTTCTGCTCGTTGCCCACCACATAGATCATCTTGTCTATGGGATAGTCCTGATAGCGCATTTCGGCCGTACCGATGTCCTGCGTCATATACACGCTTGTGCCGTCGCTGCGCAGCAGCAGCTTCTGGTCCAGTCCGGCATCGGTCAGGTCGGCCCAGACCGAGCCGTCGGCCTTGCGGAAGAAGAGGCCCCGGGCCAGTCCCTCTTCCACCTTTGCCTTGCCGCGCAGGTAGGTCTGACTCTCATAGTAGATCTTGTCGAAGCCAACGCCCAGAGCCTTGTATGTCTCGTCGAAGCCGGCATAGACCCACGAGTTCATCTTCTCCCACAGGGCGCGCACCTCAGCGTCGCCCTGCTCCCAGCGCACCAGCATGTCGTGGGCCTCCTTGATGAGCGGGGCTTCTTGCTTGGCACGCTCCTCAGCCTTCTCGGGCTCCATGCCCTCGGCCATATACTGCGCCTTCAGCTGGCCGACCTCCTCACGGTAGTGGCGGTCGAAGGCAACATAGTAGTCGCCTATCAGGTGGTCGCCTTTCTTGCCGCTGCTCTCCGGTGTCTCGCCGTTGCCCCACCGCAGCCATGCCAGCATCGACTTGCAGATGTGTATGCCGCGGTCGTTGACGATGTTTGTCTTCACCACCCTGTAGCCGTTGGCGGCCATAATCTGTGCGAGCGACCAGCCCAACAGGTTGTTGCGCACATGCCCCAGGTGAAGCGGCTTGTTGGTGTTGGGACTCGAGTATTCTATCATCACGAGCTGACTGTCGTCCGTGGCCAGGCGATGGCCATAGCTGGGGTCTTGGTCTATCTGCCGGAGCAGGTCCACCCACGCCCCTGATGCCACCACCATGTTGAGGAAGCCCTTCACCACGTTGTATCGCTCCACGGCCTGGCAGCGCTGCTGCAGCCACTGCCCAAGGGTCTCGGCTGTGTCTTCGGGCTTCATGCGCGACATCTTGAGTAAGGGGAACACCACCAGCGTCAGATTGCCCTCAAACTCGGGTCTGGTCTTCTGCAGCTGCACCATTGTCTGGGGCACGTCCTGCCCCCACAGCTCCTTGACGGCCTGAAGCGCCGCCTGCTGTATCTGTTGTTCTATGCTCATATATATATTTAATGTGTTTCGGGCGGCAAATTTAGTCAAAAAAAATGAATTACGAGTCTGCCGCAGAAAGAAAAAACTTTTTCCAGGGCCATTTACAGAAAAAAAAGCCTTGCGGAAGTGTTTTTCAAGTAACAAATGTATCTCATCAGAGAAAAAAAACGTATCTTTGTGGTCGATTATCTGCACTACGAAACAGAGAAAACAAAACGTTTTTTACATGGCTCAATGGCAAAAGACTAAAATACAGCGAGAGAATGGCGAGACCGCTGACGCTCAGGCTCCAATCATTGTCTCTGCGAGTAGAAGTACGGACATTCCTGCCTTCTACGCTGACTGGTTCTTCCACCGGCTGAAGGTGGGGTATTCGGCATGGACAAACCCGTTTAACGGTGTCAAAAGCTATGTGTCATATCAGGACACTCGCTTTATCGTCTTCTGGTCTAAGAATCCCCGTCCTTTGCTCTATCATCTTGACTATCTGAAGGAAAGGGGTATTGGTTGCTATATCCAATACACGCTGAATGACTATGAAAAAGAACAGTTGGAACAAGGCGTACCGGCTCTTCAGCAGCGTATAGACACCTTCAGGCAACTTGTTGACAAGCTGGGCAAGGGCCGCGTCGTCTGGCGTTTCGATCCGCTGATTCTGACGGACAACATTTCCACGGAATCCCTGCTGACGAAGATAGACCTTATCGGTGACCAGCTGCATGGATACACAGACAGACTTGTGTTTAGCTATGCCGACATTCTGAGTTATCGTAAGGTGAAAGCCAATCTTGAAAAGAACCATATTCCATACCATGAATGGACAGAGCAGCAGATGCTTGAATTTGCGAAGGAGCTATCCGCACTCAACAGGAAATGGGGATATACACTGGCCACCTGCGGAGAGAAAATTGACTTAAAAACACAATTTGGCATAGAGCATAACCATTGTATCGACGACGCTCTCATTATCCGGCTTGCATACGACGACAAGACACTGATGGATTTCCTGAAAGTCAAGACTTTTCCAATGCCGATGCCCGACCTCTTCGGCAATTCCGCACCATTGCCATCTGATGCCATCATTCTCCCCAACAACACATACGCGACTCACGGCGACAACAGGGACAAAGGTCAGCGCCTCTTTTGTGGTTGTATCGTAAGCAAGGATATTGGAGAATATAACACATGTCCGCATCTGTGTGAGTATTGCTATGCGAATGTCGGTAAAGAGATGGCAATAGCTAATCATAGACGTCATCAAGAAAACAAATATGCAGAAACCATCACAGGAAAATAGTATGGCACTAAGGATATTCAAAATATCGGACTACGACCACATAGCAGAGACAAAACAGTTTGATGCAATTTGTCATTTGCTGCAAAACACGAAAGAAGAGTGTATTCTCATCGGCAACTACAACATAGAGGGTGTGGAGCTTGACGCCCTACTTATCACGCCTGGTGGCATCAGGATACTGGAGTTTAAGAACTGGGGCGGCAACATCGTAGCCCGTGAAAATGGTGCGTGGACTTCAGACCAAATGATCATAGAAGGAGGGACACGAGAGAAAACACCTTATGACCAAATCAGGCTGAACAAAAGCCGGGTGACAAAAGGTCTGGGTAAGCTTCTTGACGTGCAGCCACAGACAATCAGTGCAGCTATTATTTTCCGGCAGGACGCACAGATAGACACGTCGGGACTGTCGGACACCGTCAAGAAATGGCTCACCGTATGCGACAACCGTCACCTGTCCTGCATACTGGAAGGCCTGGACAGACACATTGTGTCCAATCTCGACACAATTCCACAAAGGCTGAAGTTAGAAGATTTCGCCATACAATACGACCGCAGCAAAACAGGAACCACCAATGAAACATACGACCCTGAAGCGTCAACGAATTTCTTCGATGAAATAGAAGCCGCAGTCAGTCAGCGTCCACATTACCGCAAGGTGTATAATGCGCTGAACTTTGTGTTTAAGAAATGTCTGAACCAGAAGACCAGCAGAACACACATAATCTTTGGCGGCGATTTTGCAAAGACAGACTATCTGCTGAAAGAATACGGTGCGACGAAGAAATTGGTAAAGACGACAAATGACACGCGCACACGTCTGAGAAAACGGTACGAAATGAGTGACGACGACCTGGAGAAATACTGTCTTTTCGACGTGAAGAATCTATGTCAGTTTATCGCCTTCGTCTATAAAACGGTCATTCCGTCCCGGCTAATCAATCTGTTTCCGACGGAAAAAGTGCCGGCATATACTCCTGTGCTGGTCGGAGAATATATCAGGGGCATTGTCGAGAGTTGGGACAACGACTATGTTTATGTCAGAACGGAAGACGCGCATAGCGGGGCACTGGTCAAAGTGTGCTACACGAAAGGAAATCTGATTTACAACCACGACTGGAGCTATCTGAAGAGTCTGTTCTATAGAGATGCCCAGCTGAACCTTGTGCGCCCCAGGGAGGACGACGGCATTATCTATCCGGAGCTTATTATCTTCGAACCAGACTACCTTGTCAACATCTCGACCGTCGCACGCTGCTTCACAAGCTATGCCGACTCGCCTTTCGTCGATCTGATAAAAAAGCTGGAGCCGCAGAAGACGACCGAGGCTATTGTCTTGGGTAATCTGGCTGGCCAGCTGCTGGACGAGTCCATCCACCAAATGCCAAACACCCACCCATACTCACAGAGTGTGAAGGATTTTTTCAAAGATCATGCCGTCAGTTTGCTGACCGCTGACATCGGTCCGAATTTCCACCAAGAGGCGCAACGGCAGAAACAGAATATCGCACAAGCCATCCACACATCATTGCCACAGGAAATTGGCACGTTCGATTCCAGAAACGGGATTGTGGAGCCTTCGTTCTTCTCAGAGATGCTCGGCCTGCAGGGGCGTATGGACTATCTGCAGATGGACTATAAGGTGCTCATGGAACAGAAGTCGGGCAAGGGGGCGTTCCCCTACGACAACTTCGTGGTGCCCAGGCAGACAGAAGAGCACTACATACAGTTGCTGCTATACATGACGCTTGTCAGATACAACTACAGTGAGGCCTACGAACGCAACGGGAAGAAAATCCACGCCTTCCTGCTATACTCCAAATACGCTAAGAGCCTGTTAGGATTAGGCTTCGCCCCCGAACTGACTTTCAAGGCTATCAAAGTCAGAAACGAACTGGCATGGGCCGAGATGCTCTACACACAACCCGACGGCTTCAGAATCCTGGACGGACTGGTGCCTGAGAAGCTAAACAAAAAAGGCACCGCCAACCGGCTCTGGACCGACTATCAGCGCCCGCAGATAGCCAGCGTGCTCGACCCCATACAGCAAGCGTCAGACTTGGAGAAAGCATACTTCTTCCGCTTCCTGACCTTTATCGCCAACGAACATGTTATGTCTAAGCTTGGCAACAAGACCAAGGAAAATTCAGGATTTGCGGCAACATGGCACGACTCTTTGGAAGAGAAGCGGCAAGCAGGAAACATCTACGACGGACTTACCCTGCTGTCGCCCGGCAAAGAGACAACGGGGCGAATAAAAAGCGTTGAACTGAGATTCTCAGAAGATAAGGAAAACGACATGTCCAACTTCCGCGTCGGCGACATCGTCATCCTTTATCCATACGAAGCAGGAAAGGAGCCGGACGCCAGAAGGACAATGGTCCACCGCTGCACCATTGAGAGCATAGGCACAGACACTATTCGCCTGACGCTGAGGGCTGCGCAATCGGACAACCGCGTGTTTGCAGGCCAGATGAGCAAGCCGTGGGCTATTGAGCACGATTTCATGGAGTCGTCATACAGCTCGTTGTATAAGGGCATGCACGCTTTCCTCTCGGCCCCGAAAGACAGACGCGACCTGCTGCTGTTGCAGAGAAAACCGCTATGGGACGAGACAGCCACGGTAAAAGGCGACTATGGCAACTTTAACGACCTCGCAGCGCATGTAAAAAAGGCTAAGGACCTGTTCCTCATTATCGGCCCTCCGGGAACAGGAAAGACATCATACGGCCTGCTGAACACCGTCAAGGAAGAGCTGCAAGAACCTGAAGCCAGCATCCTGCTCCTCGCCTACACCAACCGTGCCGTTGATGAAATCTGTAGCAAGCTGGCAGCAGAGCGTATTGACTTCATAAGGATAGGAGGCACGTTCAGCTGTAGCGAAGAGTATAGAGAAAACCTGCTCACTACGAAAGCCGAACAAAGCGACGACCTAGCATCACTCAAAATCACTTTGCTCCAACGACGAGTGTTTGTGGGAACCACCACCGCACTAAACAGCAACATCGCTCTGTTTCAACTGAAGCAGTTCACACTTTCCGTCATCGACGAAGCATCGCAGATACTGGAGCCACATCTGATAGGACTGCTCAGTGCACAAAAAGATGGTGTACCGGCAATCAGGAAGTTCGTGCTCATAGGCGACCATAAGCAGTTGCCTGCCGTCGTACAGCAAAACGAGGATGTCAGCCGGGTACAGGAAGTGCTCCTGAACGATATCTGTCTGACAGACTGCAGGCTCTCGCTGTTCGAACGCCTGCTCAGGCGATATGCCCACGACAAGAATGTCACATACATGCTCCGGAAGCAAGGACGCATGCACCACGACATTGCTGTGTTTCCCAACTTCGCCTTCTACAACAACATGTTGGAAGAAGTTCCCCTGTCTCATCAGAATGTTGTTTTGCCTGTGAGAGGCGACAACAAAAACGGCATAACAGACCTGCTGCAGACGCGACGTATCGCCTTCGTCGCCACCGAGCAGCCACAGGATGCTATATCCGACAAGGTGAATCAGACTGAAGCCGAGATGATTGCAGCGACGGTTATAAAGATTTTTGAGATAGAAAAGCCACGCGGCTTCGATGTCAATCGGACCGTGGGTGTTATTGTTCCATACAGAAACCAGATTGCCACCGTTCGCAAGGCCATCGACAGACACGGCATACACCTGTTGCACGACATCACCATCGACACCGTCGAGCGCTATCAAGGCTCGCAACGCAAGTATATCATCTATGGCTTCACCGTTCAGAAGTACTATCAGCTCAATTTCCTCACCAACAATGTCTTTGAGGACGACATAGACGGCTCCATCGTCGACCGTAAGCTCAATGTCGCCATGACTCGTGCAGAAGAGCACCTCGTCATGTTCGGCAATGCCGAGCTGCTGTCAAACAACTTCACATTCTTCAAGCTCATGGAGTATGTCAGAAGCAGGTACGGCTTCTTTCGTGTAGGCAAAGACGACTTTGTCGCAGGGAATTTTCAGGTGCCGCAATATGATGCCGAGGCATTAGATTTGAGTCAGGCCACATTCACGGTGACGGACGATTTCAGTCGTGCGTTTGACAGACACGTCTTGCAGCCTGTCAGGGAAGCTTCGACAGACGGATGGCCGTCAAAGGTCTTTGGCCATGACATGGCAACCAACCTGAATGTCATCGGCTACGGCAGAATCAATTTCTCTGACCAACTGCCGATGTTCGACGTAAACACGTCTCCCCGGCAACAGGTGCTCGTCTATTGCTACTACATCATGAGGCAACACTATTGCAGCAGCAGAAACATTTATACCAGCTACAGGGACTGGGTCAATGCCCAGATAACGGCCGTCGAGGGCAGGGTACAGATGATGGATATAGGTTGCGGTCCCGCAACATGCGGCATCGCTTTCCACGAGATCTTCAAAGAGGTGGCGCCCAATATGGTCTATACAGGCATTGACGTGTCTGCAGAAATGAAACGTATGGGGAAAAAACTGTCAGACGACATATTTGCCGGAAGACTGAACTGTCAAATGCTATCTTCCATCAACGAAATCAGCACAAATTATTGGAAGGGATGCTCAGAGCTTCCGTCCCTGATTGTTTTCAATATGTCATATTTCTTCTCCAATGTCACAGCCCAATTCACGGAGAAACTTGCCAGCGAGATAGCCGAAATCATGAAGGCCTATCCGCTTAACAAGTACCTGTTCTTCATTCAGCACTCAGAGTGCGACAAGAGACTTAATTCATATAAAGTATTCAGGCGGGTGTTAGACCCTCTGACGACAGTCGTCAAGAGCGAAGCGTCATCTTTCTCCTATCTGCTGAGGTGCAAAGAGCGAACCTTTAATTTCTGTTATGACATTTGGCGAAGTAGATAATTATCACGCTATAAGAACCAAGATAATTGAAAATACACCAATCTTATTCAGAATGACCGATCGACTGCAAAGAGAACTGGAGTCGCTGCCTGTGGCAGCCGTGGCAGCAAGGCTTAACGATGTCTTGCGTGAACATACTGCTGCAATAGTGACGGCGGCACCCGGAGCAGGCAAATCGACCGTGTTGCCGCTGACCGTGCTGGAGACGCTGCAGCAAGACGGCGAAAAGATTGTCGTGCTCGAGCCCCGCCGCGTGGCGGCACGACAGATAGCGTCGCGCATGGCGTGGCTGCTGAACGAACCTGTGGGACAGACCGTAGGCTACCGCATACGCTTTGAAAACAAGACATCGGACAGCACACGCATAGAGGTGGTGACGGAAGGCGTGCTCACGCGTATGTTGCTTGACGACCCCACACTGGAGAACGTGGCCGTGGTGATGTTCGACGAGTTTCACGAGCGGAGCATAAACACCGACGAGGCTTTTGCGCTGACCCGACAGTGTCAGCAGCTGTTGCGCGACGACCTGCGACTGCTGGTCATGTCGGCCACCATCGATGCCGCGCCGCTGGCCGAAGCGCTACGCTGCCCCGTGCTCGAGAGCAAGGGGCGCATCTTCCCAGTGAAGGTGGTTCACGCCGACGAAGAGGCCGACCCACATGACGTGCCGGCTGTAGTGGCACGCACCATACTGCAGGCCCATCGCAGACACGAGGGCGACATATTGGCTTTCCTGCCCGGTGAGGCCGAGATACGGCATGTGCAAGAGCTGCTCTCTACGGCCGGCCTTGCCCACACAGCCATCTTCCCCCTGTACGGCATGCTCGGCAGCGACGAGCAGACCAGGGCCATAGCACCGAGCCGTACCGGCGAGCGCAAGATAGTGCTGGCCACACCCATTGCCGAGACATCGCTGACCATCGAGGGCGTGCGGGTCGTGGTGGACAGCGGCCTGTGCCGTAAGGTGGTGTTCGACACCCGTAGCGGCCTGAACCATCTGCAGACGGTGCGCATCTCGGCTGACATGGCTGCGCAGCGCACCGGACGGGCCGGCCGGGTGGCTCCCGGCACATGCTACAGGCTATGGACGGCTGCCACAGAAGCGCGCATGAGCGCTGTGCGCACACCGGAGATCTTAGAGGCCGACCTGACATCGCTGGTGCTCGACGCCGCCATCTGGGGCGAGCGCCAGCCAGAGAGCCTGCCGTGGCTCACACCTCCGCCTAAGGCAGCGCTATGCCATGCCAAGACGCTGCTGACATCGCTGGGGGCCATCGACGCAACGGGCAGAGCCACAGCGTGGGGCAAGAAACTGTCGCACCTGCCATGCCATCCGCGCATTGCACAGATGCTGCTTTCAGCCGGCCGGACCGATCAGCCGCGCACAGAGGAGCAAACTGCTTACAGTCAACGTTCGCTGGCCGCAGACATCGCCGCCCTGTTAGACGAGAAAGACCCCCTGGGCGAGCAGACAGAGGTGTCACTCGACCTAAGGTTGGACGCACTGCGCCGGCAGCGCAGCAGCGGCAGACCAGGCCGGTGGGCACATATAGCAAACGCCGCCCGCCAATACGCCGGCATGATTCATGCCGCAGAAGACAACTCGCCCGTCAATCCCTACGAGGTGGGAGCGCTGCTGGCTGCGGCCTATCCCGAGCGCATAGCCAAGGCATGGAAGGAGGGCGTAGGGGTGTTCCAGCTGTCGGGGGGCGGACTGGTGGCCGTAGAAGCGTCTGACGCGCTGTCCGGAGCACAGTGGATCGCGGTGGCATCAATGCACCAAAAGCCGGGAGGCGTGGGAAAGGCGTTCCTGGCCAGCGTCGTGTCGCCAGCCGACCTGAAAGCGTATGCCAGCGAGCGCGATGTAACATACTGGGACGGCAAGGCCGGGGCACTGGTCGCAAGGCGAGAGACCCGCATAGGCACTGTCTTGCTCGCCACGACACCCCTTAGCTCAGACGTGCGCCAAGAGGCACAGCGTGTCATCTGCGAGGCCATTGTCAAAGACGGCACATCCATGCTTCACTTTTCCGACGACGTACAAAACATGCTGCGCAGGATAGCCTTCGTGTCGGCCCGACACCCCGAACTCGCACTGCCAACGCTTGACGTGCAGGCAGTATGCCAAAGTGCCACGCAGTGGGGGCCGCTCTTCGTTGGCAAGGCTACCACCGCGTCTGAGCTGAAGAAGATAGACCTCACGGCCGTGGTCTGGAGTCTGCTAAGCTACGAACAGCAACAGGCCATCGAGCGCATAGCACCAACGCATATAGTGGTGCCCACCGGCAGTCGCATACGTCTCGACTTCCGCTTAGGGGCCGAGGCACCGGTGCTCAGGGTGCGACTGCAGGAATGTTTCGGACTGCTCGACACACCTCTGGTTGACGGTCAGCCCGTTCTGATGGAGCTGCTGTCGCCAGGCTTCAAGCCCATACAGCTCACCACCGACCTGCGTAGCTTCTGGCAAACCACATATTTCGATGTGCGCAAGGAGCTGCGCCGGCGCTATCCCAAACACGCCTGGCCCGACAAACCGCTCGAGGCCGCTCCCGTGCGAGGGGTGAAAAGGTAGGCTCTATGTTTCTGCCGTCTGTCGTGACGTCAGCTCAGCTCCAGCATCCGTTTGATGGGCTTCACCGCCTCGCGGGCTATGTCCGGCTCTACCTCGACGCACGGCCATTCATACTTCAGGCAATTGAAGATTTTCAGCAGCGTGTTCATCTTCATGTATTGGCACTCATTGCAGCTGCACTCCAAGCCGCTCTCGCTGATTTCCGGCGGAACAGGTATGAAAAGCTTGTCCGGACAGTTGCGTTGCAGCTCGTGCAATATGCCGGCCTCTGTAGCCACGATGAAGCGCGTGGCACGGCTCGCCCGGGCCTCCCTCAGCATGTCGGCCGTGCTGCCTTTCACGTCGGCCAGCGCCAGCACCGGACCCTTACACTCCAGATGGGCCATGACGACAGCATCAGGATACTGCCTCTTCAGCTCCACTATTTTGCTGACTGAGAAGCGCTCGTGAACATGGCAGCCGCCATTCCACAACAGCATGCTACGGCCCGTCACCTCATTGATGTAGTTGCCCAGATTATAGTCGGGACCAAAGATCAGCTTCGCATCCTTAGGCAACTGCTCGACCACCTTCTTGGCATTGCCCGATGTAACCACCACGTCGGTGAGGGCCTTGACAGCTGCCGTCGTGTTGACATACGAGATGACCTGGTAGCCGGGGTGCTCTTCCTTGAATCTCTTCAGGTCGGCAGCCTTGCACGAGTCTGCCAACGAACAACCGGCGTTAAGGTCAGGGCACAACACCGTCTTTTCCGGCGACAGCAGCTTACAGGTCTCGGCCATGAAGTGCACGCCGCACATCACCATCATCCGGGCGTCCGTCTCTGCCGCCTTACGTGCCAAGGCCAACGAGTCGCCCACGAAATCGGCTATGTCCTGAATGTCGCCCACGGTGTAGTAGTGGGCCAGGATAATGGCATCTTTCTCCCTGCATAGCCTACGGATTTCGGCCTTCAGGTCAGTCCCCTCGGCCACGGATTCGTCAATGAAGCCTTGTTCTGTCCACTCTTTTTTCAACGTCATATACTATAATCTTTTTTTTGAAACCGTTTATACGGCAGTGCGCCCGGCAAGCAGCTGACCCCACCCGCCGAACTTGCCGAAAGGCATACAGCCAGACAAAGGCCACACTCGCCAGCCATGCGGACTCGGGCTTCCGACTGTTTGCCACTGCCATCTGTCTTTCTTATGTGGCTGCAAAATTAATAAGTTTGCAGTTAATTTCATTAATAATCGGCAGAAAAAAACACTTTTTTCGTGTTTTGCCATCGTAGCGCACAGTTTCGACCTATAAGGTTGCACAATCAATGTTGGGGCAGGCCCCGTGCCAGCCCGATGCCCCTGACAGGGGCAATATTAACAGCCACACTGCGGACGCGACACGTCGCGTCCCTACATGCGACCAAGCGGGGCGATGGAGAGTGGCCTTCAGTTGCTGCCCCTGTTGATGATATAGATGCCCAAGGCGGCAAGGCCACCGGCGAGTGCATATTTCGCATGGAACGTCTCGCCGAGGCAAAGACACGACGTGACGGCTCCGACGATAGGAATCAGTGAATTGTAAATAGCGACCTTGCCCACAGGATTCATACTGAGCAACTTGTTGTAGAGGGCGAAGCCAAGGGCCGAAATGGCGATGAGCGACACCAGACAAGCAATCCCGACGACATTGACCGTGGGAAGCGTCCCCCCAAGGGCGAGGCCCGGGATGACAAGCAGCAGGCCTCCGATGGTAAGTCCATAGCCCGTGCCCACGAACACATCCACCCGCCGGCTCAGCCCCCTGGCCATCAGGTTGGCGCAGGCTCCGCAGATGGCGTTGAGGACAATCATGCCGTCACCCAGCCAGGTAAAGCTTCCGCTCTCGGCTCCACCAAGGTTCAGAGCCATCACGCCGCCGAAGCCGATGGCGCAGCCCAGCATTTTACGCGGTGTCAGGCGGTCGCTTGTGAAGCAGGCACAGGCCAGCAGTACGACGAGGAACGTGCTGAGCGAGTTGAGAATGGCAGCACGCGAGCCCTCGCTGTGCGACATACCGATGTAGAAGAAGAAATAATGGAGCGTGGTGTTCATCAGCGCAAAGGCCAGTATGTAGCACCATGTTCCAAAGCATAGCATGCCTGTCCGGTCTTGCTTGCCTGCTTCGGCAACAGTTCGCTGCCTTGCGCGCCCACATTCTGTTTTCAGTGTATGCCCGCTACAGCTTGCAACGGCCAGCACTATCAGCCCCGCCACAGCAAAGCGTATGCCGGCAAAGAGCATCTTGCTGCCCGTCATATCGGGCGCGATGCCAAAGGCAGTGAAGCCAATCTTGATAAGCGGGAATGCCCATCCCCACGACATGGCCGCTGTCAGGGCAAACACCGTTACCCATGCAGGCCGCTGAAATATGGAAGTCTTTGTCGCTTGCATTTCTTGTATCTTGATAATCACTCTGACGGTGGTCCGACCTTCAATGCTGTTGTCGTGACTCTGTCGGTATGTCCATTCCGACTGGGTATTACCGATAAAATAAAACGAGACAGCCGCACCTAAGCGCGACTGCCTCTCACCCCTTGTAGCGGGAGCCGGGATTGAACCGGCGACCTCATGATTATGAATCATGCGCTCTAACCAGCTGAGCTATCCCGCCAACAACGTTTTTGTTTTGCGGGTGCAAAGGTACTGCTTATTTTTGAACCTACCAAATTTTTTCGCAAAAAAAAATTTCATAATTACCATTCTGTACGGTCGCATTTCCGGTATAGGGGGCAAACTACATGCCACCGACTGTCTTGTACCTGAACAGAGACTGTTTTCCTGACGGCGTTGCTCAAGCGTGCGTTCCATCAGTTGCACCTGTTCGTCGCCGAAGGCCAGGTGCTCTGTACCCGCTTCGGTAGGCACATACTCGATGAAGAAAACGATTTTACAGCCATAGCCGCGCAACTGGTCGATAAATGCAGACGAAATCGAGGTAAGACGGTCCGGTCACATCAGTCCGCCCACGTCTTGCTTCAGGCGTTCTGTCAGCTGGTCCAGACGTTGCATCTCATGCGGAATGTTGATACGCTGCGGACATGCTGGCACACACTGTCCGCAGCCTATACAATGGCTGGCCTGGCGCAGGCGCGGCACGGAGCGGTCGTAGCCCACGAGGTAGGCACGCCGCCGGCTGCGGTAGCGCGGGTCCTGACTGTCGCCCGGCAGGGTGCCCTCGCGTATCATCTTGTTGTAATGGGCGAAGATGGCCGGTATGTCGATGCCGTATGGACAAGGCATACAGTAGTTGCACTCGCTGCAAGGTATATTCTTCTGGTTGTAGATATCTTCGGCCACGCGCAGCAGGAACCGATTCTCGTCGTCGGTCAGGGGCACGAGTGGTGCGTAGGTGGCGATGTTGTCGCGCAGGTGTTCCATATAGGTCATGCCCGACAGCACGGTCAGCACGCCGGCCGGTGTGCCGGCATAGCGGAAAGCCCACGAGGCCACGCTGTTCTCGGGCCGACGGCGCTTCATCTCCATCGTCACGGGATTGGGCACATTGGCCAGGCGACCGCCCAGCAGCGGCTCCATGACGACAACCGGAATGTTGCGACGCACGAGCTCGGCATAGAGATATGAGGCGTTGGTGTTGCGGGGATTGATTTCCTTAGCCCACTCCCAGTCAAGATAGTTGAGCTCCACCTGGCAGAAGTCCCAGTGGTAGCGCCCCTCGTCGTGCCAGCGCAGCAGCATGTCGAAGATGGCAACGTCGCCATGATAGGAGAAGCCCAGGTTGCGTATCCTGCCGCGGCGCTTCTGCTCCACCAGCCAGTCGAGTATGCCGTTGTCCATGAAGCGCCGGTTGAAAGTCTCAAGGGCATCGTTGCCTCCGCCTATGCTGTGCAGCAGCAGGTAGTCGATATATTCGACCTGTAGCAACCGCAGCGACTGCTCGAACATCTGCTGGCTGGCCTGACGGGTCTGCAGCTGTGTGGCAAAATTGCTCAGCTTGGTGGCCACATAGTAGCTGCCTCGCGGGTGGCGGCTCAGGGCTTTGCCCGTGGCTTTCTCGCTGCGTCCCTGACAATAAACGGGCGACGTGTCGAAATAGTTGACCCCGTGGGCCAGCGCATAGTCCACCTGTCGGTTCACCATCTCCTGGTCAATGTCGGCATCGGGGTGGTCGCGTTCGGTGCCACCGCCTACGACGGGCAGCCTCATCATGCCATAGCCGAGCAACGACACGCGGTCGCCGCTGTTATGGTTGGTGCGCATGGTCATCTTGTCGGTGGGTGGCTCCTGAGCAACGGCTGTGGTGGGACGCTGACTGCGCCCCGTGCAGGCCGCCAGCAGAGCCGACGACCCCACGACACCACTGCCCAGCAGCTTGAGAAAATCGCGACGGTTGATATCTTTTGCCATTATTTCTGTTGCAAGTAAGGAATTGTAAACTCTGTCATCACACTATTACCATGAACATTGTAGCACGGAAAAAGGCGTGTCATGCGTAAAATTCGTGTAATTCGCTGTAAATTCGTGTAATTCGTTTTAATTCGCTGTAAAATCGTGTAATTCGTTTTAATTCGTTGTCTATAAAAAAACACTGTGCCTGTAACTGAAGTTCTCGCCTACACCTCCCTGTGCGTCTCGTGTCCCTCCACATATATGGCAGCGAATGGCCGTGCCGGACACAGGTGTTCGCAGGCTCCGCAGCCTATGCAGCGTGTCTCGTCCACGGCCGGAACCTGCGCCGAGAGTTCGTCGTCAGGGTCGAGCGGCACCATCGTGATGGCTCCCACGGGGCAGTGGCGGGCGCAGTTGCCACACGACACGCCGTCGGTCACGACCACGCAGTTTTGCCGGACCCACACAGCATGGCCTATCTGGATGCTGACCTTCTGCTCGGGTGTGACGGGCCTGATGGCACCGGTTGGGCACACCGCCGAACAGCGGCTGCACTCCGGACGGCAGTAGCCGCGCTCGTAGCCCATGACGGGCTGCATCAGCGTGAGCAGCGACGTGCTGGGACGCAGCACACCATTGGGGCACTCCGACACGCAGAGCTGACAGGCGGTGCAGTGACGCTGCATGTTGGCAGCCGAGAGCGACCCGGGGGGCGTGAGCTGTGTGAGGCGTTCGGGCTGCACGCGATCCTTGACGGCGGCCAGTCCGCCATCGACCTGCTTCTCGACCTTGGCCAGCGCAGCAGCCGTGCCGGCCATCGCCATGCCGAGCAGGAAGGAGCGGCGCGACGGGTCAGGCGCGGCCTCGGCAGGGGTCGTGTCAGCGGCCGGCGTCACTCCGCGAAAGGCGTGGCGCGCATAGTGCAGACTGTCGAAGGCGCACTGCTCCAGACAGTTGCCACAAACGACGCAACGACTGTGGTCCACCGTTTTATGCTCTACGTCGATGCAGGCTGCCTTACAGCTGCGCTCGCACTTGCCGCACTTGCGGCAGCGCTCCGGGTCGAGACTTATCTTCAGCAGCGAGAAGCGAGACACCAGACCAAGCAGCGTGCCCACAGGACAGATGGTGTTGCAATAGCTGCGCCCGCCATGCAGGGCCATTGCGCCCACGGCCACCAGCGTAACAGCGGCAATGAGCAGCGTGGGCAACGAGCGCACCCACACATCGACGGTGTAGAAGGCATAGCTGTCATGGCGTTCGGCAACAGAGGCCAGCACGTTGTTGCCGGCCACCCACAACGGCTGCAGCAAGTTCTGCGCTATGCGGCCGTAGGCGCTATAAGGCTCAAGCAGGGCCACGGCCGACCCGAGCCCCAGGGCAAGACAAAGGCAGAACACAGCCAGCAGCGTGTAGCGCAAGAGACGCTTCTCGGGCGAGAAGCGGTAGCGCAGCCGCTTGCGCCTGAGCGACGACAGCAGGTCTTGCATGATGCCCAGCGGACAGACCACAGAACAATAGATTCGCCCGAAAACCAGGGTAAGCACAACCAGCAGCAAGACGACGGCCACATTGAACGCCAGCACAGCCGGTATCAGCTGTATCTTGGCCACCCAGCCAAGATAACCATGCATCACACCACTGAAATCGAGAAAGAGAAGCGTGACGAACGTCATCGCCAACGCAGCCAAGAGAATTCGTATTCTTTTAAGCATAGGGATATTGGCTTCTTAGCACGCAAAGGTAACAACTATTGCTAAGACGGCAAAAAAAATGGCAGCGTTTTTTTTTGCCATCTTAACGATTTTTGCTACTTTTGCGCCGGTATAGCGCATTTTTACACATTAAATATTATATATACAAAAAAACATACAAATCATGTTCAGCAAAGAGACATATATACAGCGCAGGCAAGAGCTGAAGCGTCTGGTTGGCAGCGGCGTGGTGCTGCTTTTCGGCAACAACGAGGCACCGGCCAACTATCCGGCCAACGCCTATTCGCCCTTCCGCCAGGACTCGTCGTTTCTCTACTATTTCGGTCTCCACCGCGACGGCCTGGTGGGTGTGATAGACATCGACAACGACCTTGAGACCCTCTACGGCGACGACATCGACATCGAGGACATCGTGTGGTATGGCGCCGTGGAGAGCGTCAGCAACATGGCGCAGCAGGCGGGCGTGGCTCACTCGTCGCCCATGATGGGGCTGCGCATGTACATAGACCGCGTGCTGGGCGAACACCGCGACATCCATTTCTTGCCGCCATATCGCCACGACACCCGCATACAGCTGATGGACCTGCTGGGCATGCACCCCCGGCTGCAGAAAGAGATGGCCTCGCTACGGCTGATACAGGCGGTGGTCAGCCAGCGCAGCACAAAGAGCGCCGAAGAGATAGAGCTGATAGAACGTGCCTGCGACGTGGGCTACCTGATGCACACCACGGCCATGAGGCTGATAAAGCCGGGCGTGACCGAACGCTATGTGGGCGGGCAGGTTGACGGCATAGCGCGCTCGTATGCTCAGGGAGTCAGCTTTGCCACCATCTTCTCGCAGCACGGAGAGATAATGCACGGAGCACCAAGCGGACAGCAGCTTGAAGCCGGACGGCTGGCACTGTGCGACGCAGGCTGCGAGCTGGACGGCTACTGCTCGGACAACACACGCACCATGCCCGTTGGCGGACGCTATACGCAGCGCCAGATAGACATCTACCGCATCGTGGAGGAGTGTCACGACCATGTGCTACAGGTGGCTCGGCCAGGGGTGAAATACATGGACGTACACTTTGCCGTGTGCCGCCTGATGACAGAGCGCCTGAAGGAGCTCGGACTGATGCGCGGCGACACCGACGCGGCCGTCAGCGCCGGAGCACACGCCATGTTCCTGCCCCACGGACTGGGACACATGATGGGCATGGACGTGCACGACATGGAGGGGCTGGACCAAATCAACGTGGGCTTCGACCAGGAGACACGACCCAACCTGACACAGTTTGGCACAAACTGCCTACGCATGGGACGCCGGCTGCAGCAGGGCTTCGTCGTGACAGACGAGCCGGGCATCTATTTCATACCGGCGCTGATAGACGAATGGCGACAGAGCGGACACTGCAAAGAGTTTCTCAACTTCGACCTGCTGGAGACATACAAGGATTTCGGCGGAGTGCGCATAGAAGACGACCTGCTCATCACGGCCGACGGATGCCGTTTCCTCGGGCACAAGCGCATACCATATCACCCCAAGGACGTCGAAGCGTTCATGGCCGGAGAGACACATGCGTAACAGCAGGAGCAAGGGCCAGCGCGACGATTCAACCTTTTTGACTATATCGTGGACATCCTTGACAAAACCGAAAGCTGGCAACCAAATACGCCTATAGGATGCGGCTGTAGGCACGGGCGGAGAGCTTCAGGCGCTCCATGACCATGCGGAGCATGTCGAGCGAGGCGGCGTCTGGCTCGGCAAACTCGTGGAACATGCGCTCGGTCATCATGGCGTTCGAGTGGATGCCCTTATAGGGCTTGAAGCGCTCCTCCTGAATCCTGCGGGCGGCAATCACGCGCTCGCCGATGGCGGCCGACGGTTCGCCGGGCTGCATCTGCGAGAACTGGGCGCGCTCGAGCTTTGCTCGCTTGCTACTGAAAGGACGCAAGAAGGGCACGGCCTGTATCTCGCACTATATGTCGATACTGCTGGCGATTTTAGGGGCCGCTTTTTGATTGTTAATTTTCAGCATTACCATTGTTGCATTGATTGTCATGCTTATTATTGAGACGTTTTACGGATTTGTCGAAGTCACTCTCTAGAATGCGTATTTCACGCTCACGGTAGATTTGGAATTCATGTTCTGCCTTGTTTATGCTGACGGCTTAGCACACCTGCCGTCCTTTGGTATTGCCGTTGAAACAGGCAAACAGACAGCGGGTGGCTGTGCGGGGTCCCAGC
>JAILBT010000128.1 GCA_024680755.1 Prevotella sp.
CCAACGAGCTGGGTGAGATCATCATGCAGGACAAGATGTTTGGCATCTTCAAGGAGCACCACCGCTGGCAGGATATCCTGGGTATGCGCACCATTGGCGACCTGAACGAATGTATTGGCAACTCCCCAACTCCCCAACTCCCCAACTCCTCAACTCCTCAACTCCCCAACTCCCTTCATAACTCTCCATGTCTTATTTCTGGCTAATCCTTTTTCTGCTGTTGCCGCTGTCGGCCTTAGGCTATTGTGGCTGGCATGTGTGGCAGATGCTACCTCTCGGTGCTGCGTGGCGCACGGCCATCATCGCCTCTGGCGTGCTTTGTTTCGCCCTGTTCTTTGTGGCCATGAGTCCGTGGCTGAACCGCCTGCCGCTATGGGCCGCCTCTGTGGTCTATGACGTGGGGTGTTCGGCTCTGATAGCGTTGCTCTACTTGGTGCTGCTCTTGCTGGCGGCCGACCTGCTGTCGGCGCTGCACGTCATGCCGCGGGCTTGGATGCATGGGTCGTGGAGGGGTGTGGTCCTTGTGGCAGGGCTGCTGGCTGCGCTGCTTGCCTACGGCAACATTCACTATCATCACAAGACGCGCGTGGCGCTTCGGTATCAGAGCCACGGCCGCGTCAGCCGGCCCTACCGCTTCGTGATGGTCAGCGACATGCACCTGGGCTATCACAACCGCAGGGCCGAGCTGGCGCGGTGGATAGACATGTTCAACGCCGAGCAAGCCGATGCCTTGCTCGTGGCTGGCGACATCGTCGATGGCAGCATGCGCCCGTTGAAAGAGGAGCGCATGGCCGAGGAGTGGCAGCGGCTGCGCTGTCCGGTCTATGCCTGCCTGGGCAATCACGAATACTATGGCGGCGAGCCTGAGAGCGAGCGCTTCTACCGTGAGGCCGGCATCACGCTGCTGCGCGACAGCTGCACCGTGATAGACAGTTGCATAGCTGTCATCGGGCGCGACGACCGCACCAACCACCACCGTGCCAGCCTGGCGCAGCTGGCCCGCCGCGCTACCCACGGCACGTTCACCATACTGCTCGACCATCAGCCCTATCATCTGGAGCAGGCCGAGCGCGCCGGCATTGACCTACAGCTGTCTGGCCATACCCATCACGGGCAGGTGTGGCCCCTGTCGTGGATAACGGATGCCGTCTATGAGTGCGCCTTCGGACCGCACCAGCGCGGCCGCACGGCCTACTATGTGTCGAGCGGCCTGGGACTGTGGGGCGGCAAGTATCGCATAGGTACCCGCTCGGAGTATGTCGTGATAACCATCGAGCCATAGCCGTTCAGAACCTTACGTCCGTGATCTATCTCAGCGAAGATATATATGGCTTCGACTTGCCGTCGGCCCTGACGCTCGTGTCCGAGCAGCGACGCCAGCAGGCGTTGCGCTTCCGCCACGAGCTGGGTCGGCGCCTTTGTGTGCTGGCCTACAGGCTGCTGCAGCAGGGCCTGAGTCGCGAGTACGGCATCGACGTGCCTCCCATCTTCGGCTACGGTCCTCACGGAAAGCCCTACATCTTGGACCATCCCGAGATACACTTCAGCCTGAGCCACTGCCGCGAGGCGGCGTTGTGCGTGTTGAGCGACCGGCCCGTAGGTGCCGACGTGGAGTCGATACGCAGCTACAGTCCGTCGCTGCTCCGTCACACCATGTGCCGGTCAGAGATTGGGCAGATAGAGAGTTCGGCTGAGCCCGAGCGCACCTTCATACGCCTTTGGACGATGAAGGAAGCCTGCCTCAAACTCAGCGGGCGCGGCATCGTAGATACGCTGCCCGATGTGTTGGCTGCCGCCACATGCAACTTCGCAACGACCGAGGCCGAACGCTACATCTACACCGTGGCCAGCGAAGGCGGGACGAGCTATGTTTGTCAGACAGTTCGCCCCACATCGTCTTTGGTTTGCTGAAAAACAGAATGTCACAGCCATCGGGTGGCTGTGACATTCTGTTGCTTTTCAAGGTAGCTCTTAAAAAGATATACGGCTGCTACTTTTCAGGTCTCATGAAAGCAGCTGCTTCAGTTTTTCCGCGTCCATCCCCATCTTTGTCGCTACCTCTTCCATCGACATGCCAGACTGTAGGAACAGGCGCAGCGTACTGCGCAGCATATTCTCTTGCTGCTTGAGGCGTTCGTCTTTTTGGGCTATCTGTTCGTCTTGCTCGGCCAGCTTGACGTCTTGCTCGGCCAGCTTCTTGTCTTTGAGCATTATCTCTGTGTCGCGTTTCTCTATGACGGAGAAATACTCGTCTTCCACGTCCATGCGGTGGCGTAAGTCTGTGATCATGCTGTGGAGTTGTGGAGTTGTGGAGTTGTTGAGTTTTTAAGTTTTTAAGTTTTTGAGTTGTGGGGCTTTGGCGACAATTTATTCGTCCACGATGGTGAGTGTTCTCTCTACGATGGGGCTGAGCCACCAATCGACGTTGACGTGCTGGTTGTTGGCGAAGCCTCTGAACTCTGGATAAGCCGTCACGATAGATGTGCGCTCCTTTGGCCAGCGCCAGTCTTTCTGTGGCATGCACACGCCGTGTGGCGCCGTGCCGACAAGCCCCAGGGCCGCCGGCATGTGTATCTCCAGCCCGTTGGTCTCGTTGACGATGAAGAAGTCGGCCGTGGCGTAGGTGAAATCGCCGAAGTCTGTCACATCCACACGCGTCAATGGCAGCGTGGGGGCGTTGATCTCCCGAGTGTTGAAGAACTCGCTGTCGTAGCCCTGTTCCTCAAACAGCTCTCGTGCTGCCTTGCCGCCGAAGAGGGCTATGCGCTCGCCGTCCTGGTTGGTGTAGTACATCTTGATGCGGTCTGCAGCGCCCACGGCAGCCAGTTCGACGTTCAGGTAAGAGGCGTTCATGGCCGGCCGCCACACGCGCAACACCACGTCGTTCATGTCGTAGTCGCCGTTGCGGGTGTCCTCGAAGGCGTAGGAGTAGCGATAGTATTTCACGTTCTCGCGGCACGAGCCGGTGGGCGCCACGGGCAGGTCCTCCACGTTGCCGTCAATCATCAGCACGATGTCGTTCATGTCGAAGTCTTTCACCCAGTCCTCGAAGCCGATGTATTTCACGCCGCCGCGCTCAAACATGACGGTGTGCGAGTAGTTGCACCAGTCGGTGTTGGTCTTGGCCCATTCGGGCAGCACGTTGCCGTCGGCCATGCGCTTTGTCAGGTCGTAGTTGGAGCCATAGAGTCCGTACCAGAAATAGTCGCCCTCGACGCCGAAGCCGCTGTTGGGCACCACGTTGAAGAAACCGATGTGTGTGCCCTCGGGGAAGGTGTAGCTCGGGTTGCCGTCCTGGTCGTAGTAGATGAGGCGGTACTGTGGCAGCGTCTGTTCGTCGTCGATGCTCGAGGCGTGGAAGTAGTTGAAGGGCACGCCCTCCTCGAACACATACTTGCGCACGGTTGTGATGTCGCGGTCGGCGTTGGGCTCGAAATAGAAGTAGCCGAAGCGCGACACTCTGTTGCTGGTCTCGCGGTAGATGGGCGTCAGCGTCACCTCGCCGCCGCCGGCCCCGACCACGGCATAGTAGTTGTTGCGCACTATCTCGGTGTTGTTCAGGCTGTCGCGGAAGTTCATGCCGCCCTCGGGCAGGAAGCAGTGCACCATGTCGATGTAGTAGTTGACGTTGGTGAAATGCACGTCCACGTCGCCGCGCTCAACGTATGCCCACTGGTCGTTCCAGCCGAAGGTCAGGGCGTTTGACGTGGGCTGCCAGTTCAGGGCGTTGCTGCTCTGCGGCACCCGTCGGCTCCGTGCGGCGGTGCCACGTGCGCGCGCCACGACGCTGTAGGGGCTGACAGCCTCAAAGCTGACCTGGCAGTCGGCCGTCTGAAACTCGGCCACGCGCACGTCGCCGTCGGCCGCTATGCAGACGGCATACAGCCTTGTCAGACCCTTGGGAGCCTCAAAGCTCAGCGAGCTGCTCTTCGCCGACATGGCCAGCACGGCGGCATCGGCGCTCACCAATGGGTTCTCGTCCATCACGGCCACGCGCTCCACCACCATGTCGGCGGGCATGGAGGTGATGTGCAGGGTGTGTTTCTCGGTCAGCACCCAGCTCTGGCTGGGGTCGATAGTGACGCCAATCTTGTTCTCGGCGTTCTTCAGCTCGTTGACGGTGTTCGACTGCGACTCGTCGTAATAGTCCATGTGCCTGCTACACGAGCAGACAATCAGCGCTGAGAGCGCTACAATGCTGAATGTTTGTTTCATTTTGCCTTAAATGTTTGTGTTGTTGATTGTATGCCGCAAAGTTATGCCTTTTTTATTAATGTGCAAATTTATTTGCAAAAAAAAGCTATGTTCCCACTGTTTTATTGCCTTTGCAGAGCCTACAGTTCGTCATCACCTTTGCCGCAGCACATTTCTGCCGCCCGGTGTGCAAAAAAGACGCGAAAGATTTGTCCGGACGGGAATTATTGCATATCTTTGCGCCAATTTTTCAACAAACCAACAGATAAAGACAAGCAAACCATGCAGAACATAAAGCGCACTGTGGCCATCGTCTGTGGTGGCTATTCGTCAGAGCACGACGTGTCGTTGCGTTCGGCTCAGGGGCTCTATTCCTTTTTCGACCGCGAGCGCTACGACGTGTATATCGTCGAGCTGTCGCGCGGCAGCTGGAAGGTGCAGCTGCCCGACGGCACGGCGACTGCCGTCGATCGCAACGACTTCTCGTTTCGTGAGCAGGGCCGCCTGCGGCTGTTCGACTATGCCTATATCACCATCCACGGCGCACCGGGCGAGAACGGCGTGCTGCAGGGCTATTTCGACATGATAGGCCTGCCCTACAGCACGAGCGGCGTGCTGGTAGAGGCCATGACGTTCCACAAGTTTGTGCTCAACCAGTATCTGCGCGGCTTCGGCGTGCGCGTGGCCGACTCGCTGCTCATACGCCGTGGCGACGAGCAGCGCGTCAGCGACGACGACATCGAGCAGCGCATCGGTATGCCCTGCTTCGTCAAGCCCGCCACCGACGGCAGCTCGTTCGGCGTGTCGAAGGTGAAGAACAAAGACCAGCTGGCCCCCGCAATACGCAAGGCTATGATGGAGGCCGAGGAGGTGATGGTCGAGCAGTGTCTCGTCGGCACGGAGATAACCGTGGGCTGCTACAAGACGAGCCAGAAGAGCGTCGTGCTGCCCATTACCGAGGTAGTGACGCAAAACGAGTTCTTCGACTACGACGCCAAGTACAACGGGCAGGTGCAGGAAATCACGCCGGCCCGCATACCCGACGAGACGGCCCGACGCGCCAGTCAGCTCACGTCGCACATCTACGACCTGCTCCACTGCAACGGCATCATACGTATCGACTATATCATCTCGCCACAGGGCGACATCACCATGCTCGAAATCAACACCACACCCGGCATGACTGCCACCAGCTTCATACCGCAGCAGGTGCAGGCGGCAGGTCTCCGGATGGCCGACGTGTTGGCTGACATCGTGGAGAACCAGATGCAGTAAAGCTTGCTGCCGCAGGGCAGCGGCGCTACATGCCGCAGCAACACACAGACGGCCTGCCGACGGCAGGAGAACAGAGACGCGACGTGTCGCGTCCGCAACCGCTGCGGACGCGACACGTCGCGTCTGTGCTTTCAGGCAAGCGTCTGACTGCGGCACACGCCACGGCCGGCGCAAACCAAGCCCCGCTGCCGTCTGTGAAGACATGACGCTGCCATCGGACCATGTCGCGGGGAGATACGGCCGCTGTCAAGGTACAACGGAGACCCCGTCAAGGTACAACGGAGGCCCCGTCAAGGTACAACGGAGGCCCCGCCCAGGTTTTCGCTTACAGGCAAAAGACCTTTCGCCTGTAAGCGAAAAGCCTTTCGCCTGTAAGCGAAAAGCCTTTCGCCAGCAGGCAAAAACCTGACAGCTCCAAGAACGTGTCTGCGCGCTTTGTAGTTTAACGATTTTAGTTGACTACTTTCAGTCTTATTCGTAATATGAGTTAACCCTGGTTAAACTTATTCTTTTCAAGTTTCGCAAGCAATGTATGTATTGCACATAAACGCCCCTTCGGGGCGTGCCATGCGGGGTTTGCGAAACTTGAATTTTTCTTAATTCACATTGACTCGCCTCATGGTAGGGACGCGACGTGTCGCGTCCGTCACGGCCAGCGGACGCGACACGTCGCGTCACCACCGGAAGATGACAGCAGCCGTAGCAATGGAGCTGCAATCGCACGGCTTGAAAACGTTTGCGGTAGATTTGTCGAAAAAAAATTGTCATAAAGTGACGCGATATGTAAAAAATACATAACTTTGCCGCGAAAGTCTTTAAAATAACTAAAAAAAGACCTTAAAAACTACCTGAGGCAAGGCCACTGTGCCGTGAGAACCGCAGCGTACGGCGGTGGCGCTGTCCAGCCGACACGGAAGAAAAACATACCAAAACATAAATTATACGAACACACAAACAAATTAACCCTAAGCCAAACCACAACAGAAAGACCTTTAATTTAACTAACTCTAATCAAAACAACACAATGATGAAGCAACTGAACATTAGAATCCCCGTCAGGGCGCTCTCACTCGTCGTGGGACTGCTCTGCTCGCTGGGAGCCCTGGCACAGCAAATCACTGTGAAGGGACATGTGAAAGACGAGACGGGAGAACCCGTCATCGGAGCTACCATCCGCCCCGTCGGAGCCCCCGGAGGAACCGTGACCGACTTCGACGGTAACTTCCAGATGAAGGCCGACGCCGGACAGATGCTCAACGTGACATACGTGGGCTATCAGGACCAGCAGGTCAGGGCCGCTGCCAACCTTGTCATCGTGCTCAAGGAAGACGCCGCCCAGCTCAACGAGGTGGTCGTCATCGGCTACGGTGTGGCAAAGAAATCGGACCTGACGGGCTCTGTCACCGCCATCAAGCCCGACGAGAAGAACCACGGCCTGCAGGTATCGGCTCAGGACATGATCCAGGGTAAGATAGCCGGTGTGAACGTCACCAACGGCGGCGGCACCCCCGGCGGCGGCGCCACCATACGCATACGTGGCGGCTCGTCGCTCAACGCCAGCAACGACCCCCTCATCGTCATCGACGGCATGGCTATGGACAACCAGGGCATCAAGGGCGCACCCAACGCACTGGCTATGGTCAACCCGCAGGACATCGAGACCTTCACCGTGCTGAAAGACGCTTCCGCAACGGCCATCTACGGTAGCCGCGGCTCTAACGGCGTCATCATCATCACCACAAAGAAGGGACGCAAGAACATGGCACCACAGGTGAGCTACAGCGGCAACGTCTCTGTCTCAATGCGGCAGAAGTCGCTCGACCTGCTCGATGCCGGCGAATACCGCAACTTTGTGAACAGCTACTACGGCGAGAACTCGGCCGCTGCACAGCTGCTCGGCAATGCCGACACCGACTGGCAGAAAGAGATCTACCGCACGGCCGTCTCGACAGACCACAACGTCACCGTGGCTGGCGGACTGAAGGACATGCCATACCGCGTCAGCGTGGGCTTCACCGACCAGAGCGGTATCCTCAAGACATCTAACTACAAGCGCTTCACCGGCAACGTGACAATCAACCCGACGTTCTTCGACGACCACCTGAAGCTGAACGTCAACGGTAAGTTTATGTACGCCCGCACACGCTATGCCAACGGCGACGCCATCGGCAACGCCACACGCATAGACCCCACACAGCCTGTTCGCGCCGACGGATATGAAGCATACGGAGGCTTCTGGCAGTGGACCACGCCCGACGACGTCCTGGGCTCTATCTACAACGACAAGGCCGTGGCCAACCCCGTCTCTAACCTCGAGGAGAAAGACGACCGCGCCAACTCGTTCGACTACATGGCCAACGTCGAGGCCGACTACCAGATACACGGCTTCGAAGACCTGCGACTGCACGTCAACCTGAGCGGCGACTGGGCCAACGGCAAGCAGAACACCGACATGGCCGAGTGGGGACCATCGACATACCGCTGGGGCAACACCGGCTTCACAAAGGAGAACAAGTACAACCTCGTGGGCTCGGCCTACGCACAGTACTACAAAGACTTTGCCAAGACACAGCACATCGACGTCATGGCCGGCTACGAGATGTCGAAGACCAAATACTGGGGCAACAGCCTCTACTACGACACACACTCCGTGGCTGGCAAGACGGCCGACGAGATCGCTGCCATGAAAGACACCGACTTCCACAGCTACTCACAGGGCATCTGGAAGGGAGAGAACAAGCTGCAGTCATACTACGGACGTCTGAACTACTCGGCTTTCGACATCGTCATGCTGACAGCCACCATGCGTATCGACGGCTCGTCGCGCTTCCACAAGGACGTGCGCTGGGGCTACTTCCCCTCTCTGGCACTGGGCATACGCGCCAGCGAGCTCATCAAGGCCGACTTCCTCGACGACCTCAAGCTCCGACTCGGATGGGGTAAGACCGGACAGCAGGACGGCATAGGCAACTATGTCTATTTCGCCACATACAACGTCAATACCAACAACGTCAACGGACGCTACCCGATGGAGGGCAACCCCACGGGTCTGCTCTACCGCCCCGATGCCTACAACAAGGACCTGAAGTGGGAGACAACAACCACGTCGAACATCGGTCTCGACTGGACCTTCTTTAACGGACGCATACAGGGTAGTGTGGACTACTACTACCGCAAGACCACAGACCTGATCAACACTGCCTCCGTATCGGCCGGCTCTAACTTCCGCAACCAGGTGACCGCCAACATCGGCTCGCTGAAGAACAGCGGTGTCGAAGCCGCGCTGACCTTCCGCCCCATCGTGACCAACGACTGGCAGTGGGAGATAACCACCAACTTCACCTACAACAAGAACGAGATAACGGAGCTGACCGGCGAGTCGTCGCTCGTCATGACCGGTGGCATCTCGTCCGGCACGGGCAACCAGTGTCAGGCACACTCCGTGGGTCATCCCGCCAGCTCGTTCTACGTCTTCCAGCAGGTCTATGGCGAGGACGGCAAACCTATCGAGGGAATGTTTGTCGACCGCAACGGCGACGGAACCATCTCCGATGCCGACCGCTACTTCTACAAGAGCCCTGCCGCACCATACCTGGCCGGACTGAGCACCCGACTGCAGTATAAGAACTGGGACCTGGGCATCGGACTGCGTGCCAGCTTCGGCAACTACGTCTTCTGGGACAAGGGGGCCGGCGTGCAGAACACCGACAAGCGCTTCGACTCGTCGTTCAACTACCTGCAGAACACCATACCCGTCATACTGGAAAACGGATGGACTACATACGACAACAAGTGCTGCCTGTCTGACTACTATGTCCAGAACGCCTCGTTCCTCAAGTGCGACAACATCACGCTCGGATACTCGTTCGACAAGCTGTTCAGCAAAGTGTCCGGACGTATCTATGCCTCGGCCACAAACGTGTTCACCATCAGCAAGTATGACGGCCTCGACCCCGAAGTCAGCGGAGGCATAGACAATAACATCTATCCGCGACCCTTCACACTGCTGCTGGGCCTGAACCTCAACTTCTAACAACACATTTAATATATAATGCTGTCCCGTATGTTGCGTTGCCAACGCAACAACACCGGTGAAACTGCCAACGCAACAACAGCAATAAAATCATTAATACTATGAACCTCAAATATATCAAGCAAGTGGCCCCGGCAGCAGCCATGCTGCTCACAGCAGGGCTCACATCGTGCAACTATCTGGACGTGACACCCATCGACCCCAACTCGGTCATGGTGCCCGACGAGCCGGCACTCTACTCTAAGTGCTACGCCACGATGGCACTGGCCGGCAACACGGGAGCAGACGGCGACTGCGACATCGACCGACTCGACGGCGGAACAACGGGCTTCGTACGCCAGATGTGGAACCTCAACGAGCTCACAACCGACGAGGCCATCTGCGCATGGGGAGACCCGGGCATACCTGAGTTCAACTTCAATACCTACGACGCCTCGCACCCCATGGTCGAGGGCTTCTACAATCGTCTGTATGCCAGCATAGCCTACTGCAACCACTATCTCGACGTCTGCGGAGGCGAAAACGAGACACGCACGGCAGAGGTGCGCTTCCTGCGCGCCATGTACTACTATTTCCTCATGGACTGCTTCGGCAACGTGCCCTTCGCCACGGAACTCATGTCTGAACCGCCGACGCAGATCAAGCGCGCCGACCTGTTCAAGTGGATCGAGGGCGAACTGAAGGGAGTGAAAGGACAGCTGCTCGAGCCCGCCGCACGCACCAGCGCCGACGCCAGCTACGGACGCGCCGACCAGGACGCTGCCAACCTGCTGCTGGCACGCATGTACCTCAACGCAAAGGTCTATACCGGCGAGGAGAAGTGGGCCGAGGCACAACAGTATGCTGAGGCCGTCATCAACGGACCGCACAAGCTCTGGACAGGCACCGACGGCGGTTGGACCTCATACCAGATGCTCTTCATGGGCGACAACGGCGAGAGCGGAGCCTCTGTCGAGGCCATACTGCCGCTGAAGCAGGACGGCGTGACAACGACATCCTACGGCACGTCGATGTTCATCATGTCGTCGTGCTGGAAGGACGACATGGACACACAGTCGAACTTCGGTGTCGATTTCACCAACTGCTGGGCCGGCAACCGTGCTCGTAGCCAGTTTGTCAAGCTCTTCTTCCAAAACACCGACGTGCCGCAGGTGGGCATTGCCGACATGTACCAGACTGCCGGCGACGACCGGGCACTCTTCTTCGGCACAGACCGCGATTTGGTGGTCAACACGCCCACAGAGTTCACATCGGGATACTCGGTGGCAAAGTTCCGCAATGCCTACTCTAACGGCGACACACCGCACAACAACAAGTTTGTCGATATCGACTACTTCCTCATGCGCTCGGCAGAGGCTTACCTCATTGCTGCCGAGGCCGACGCCAGACAGAACAACAACGTCACCACGACCGTCGGAGCACGCTACATCAACGCCCTGCGCGACCGCGCTCATGCTGCCAAGCAGGACACTTACACCACACGCCAGATACTCGACGAGCGCGCACGCGAGCTCTACTACGAGGGCTTCCGCCGCACCGACCTCGTGCGCTACGGACTGTATAACAGCGCCGAGTATATGTGGGACTGGAAGGGCGGTGCCCTGGCCGGAGCACCCTTCGCTGAGACACGCTGCCTCTATGCCATACCTGCTGAGGACATGAACGCTAACCCCAACCTCAAGCAGAACCCCGGTTACTAAATGTCGCGTATGCTGCACTGACAGCGCAACTAAACAAAACAACGTAATCAAAGCATAAAACGTATGAACAAGAAAATATCATTTGCAAGCGTGCTGCTTGCCGGCACCTTCGCACTCATGTCGTGCGAAAAGGACACCGACTCCAACCCTGTGCTCATACAGGGAGACCAGCCGGTCAGCTTCACCCTAAACGCCCCGGAATACGCACAGTTGCCCGTGATGCTCGGCGGGACAGACAGCCTCACCCTCACATGGTCGCAGCCGCAGCTCACAGCCGAGGGTGCACCCCTCGGACAGTCGGGCAGCATGGGCCTGTCCTACTATGTGCAGGTCTCTAAGGACGGCAACTTCACCAAGACCTTCGATCAGGCCCTGGCCGAAGTGACCGACGAGGAGGGTAACTACACCGGCACTCCCACCGGACACGACTATATGCAGCTTGTCACTTCCTACTCTGCCTGCAAGGGCACGCTCGACCTCGACGAGCTGAACACCGTGCTCAACAAGCTCTACCTCTACGACAAGGATGCGCCACTGCCCGCCTCCGACCTCTACGCACGCGTGCTGGCCGTCATGACCAAGGGCGACACTTCGACCAAGACGCTGGCCCAGAGCAACGTCGTCAAGATGACGCTCATACCGTCTAAGTGGATAGACGTGATGGCCGTGCCTGCCAAGGAGAGCTACCTCTGGATGCCCGGCAACGGCAACGGATGGAACCACGGCGTGGCACCAGTGCTCACCTCGGCCGACGGAGTGGTCTATGCCGGATATGCTTACATGGACGGTGAGTTCAAGTTCACACCCGTGGCCGACTGGTCGGCAGAGTACAACAACGGCGACTTCACCACCGTCAGCGACAACATCGACCTGGGCGACCAGGGCGGCGGCAACATCAACTTCACCGGCGAGCCGGGCATGTACTACTTCACCGTCGATCTCGACACCAAGACCGTCAACGCAACAGCCGTCACATGGTCTGTCATCGGCGCCTTCAACGACTGGGCCGGCGACGAGGTGATGACATACGACACCAGCAACCACTGCCTCAGCGTCGATGTCAACTTCGCCGAAGACACACAGTGGAAGTTCCGCCGCGATGCCGGATGGGATGTCAACCTCGGTGCAAAGGGCGACATTGAACCTTCAACCGACATGGAAGGCCTGGTGGCAAACGGAAAGAACTTCGTGGGCACGGCCGGTGCACACACCATACAGCTCTTCCTCGAGCGGCCCGCTCAGGACGGCATACACGCCGTCATCAAGTGACTTTTTCCCCTGCCTGCCTGCTGCGGCAGACAATGCCACGGCGGGCAGGCGGGAAAGCTAACATCAATTCCTATCACAGCTAAAAGCAACAGAAATCATTATGTTCAAGAAAATATTATTCGGAATGTCGGCCCTGGCCCTGGCCACCGCCTGCACTGACGACTATACCGACTGGGCAGCGCCGCAGACCAACCCGGCTGTGCCGGCATGGAACATAGAGTGCAACATCGTGGCTGCACAGACCGAGACCATCGTACTGGACAACGTAACAGCCGAGACCGTCAAGGTCATCGATGTCACCCTGCCCGAGGGCATCACGGCCGACGGCTACAACGTGAAGCTCATGGCCGACGGTGCCAACTATGCCGACTACAACGTCGCTGCCGATGCTGACGGCTTCGTCAAGACCGCCGACCTGCAGAAGGCCGCCACAGAGATGTTCACCAAGGAGTCGGTGGAGCGCGTCTTCAAGGCCGTGGCCTCCACATCGGTCAACGTGACCGCACAGAACGGCACCGTGGCCGTACAGGTCGTCTCTGACACGCTCACCATCGCTATCAAGCCCATCACGCCGCAGTTCAACAGCTACATCTGGGAGGCTGGTGTCAACAACAACTGGGGAGCCGTAGAGCAGGCCCTCTACAGCCCCGACGGCGACGGCAAGTACACCGGCTTCTTCTATGCACTCGATGCCGACTGGTCAGGTGGCATGGGAGCCTTCAAGTTCACTGGTGCCTATAACAACTGGGACAACGGCAACTACGGCGCAGGCACCTGCACCGACGAGGGCGGCACACTCGTTGACGGCAGCGAGTCGGGCAACCTGCTGGCTACCCCCGGCTTCTATCGCGCGGACGTCGACATGTCCACCCTTACCTACACCCTGACGCGCATCAACAGCGTCTATATCGTGGGAAGCGCCGTAGGCAACGACTGGGACAACGGCGTGGCCATGACCTACAACACGTCGAAGCTCTGCTGGGAGGCCGACACTGAGCTCAGCGAGGGCGTCATCAAGTTCAAGGGCAACGGCACCTGGGACAACATCGACGGCAACTGGGGCGGTACGCTGGATAACATCGTCAACGGCAGCAACGACAACATACCGGTCACCGTGACGGGTA
>JAILBT010000138.1 GCA_024680755.1 Prevotella sp.
AAGGCATATCAATTCATTGATGGTGGCATAGTCGCGGATATTGCCTTTGAGGTCAGGATTAGCCTCGCGCCATTGCTTGGCTGTCATTCCAAACATGGCCACATTCAGAACATCGGCTTCTTCGGCATAGATGATACTTGCTTGTTCAGAGGTGATTTCTTCTGGAATCAAGCGGTTCTTAATGGCATCCGTATGAATGCGATAGTTGATTTTGGATAGTTCTCTCTTTGCTGTCCAGCCCAACATCTTCTGCTCTTCGGCTTTTAGTCGTTGGTATTCCTTGACCAACAGCAACTGGAACTTAGGGCTTATCCACATGCCAAAGTGATAGGCAATATCGCGATGGGCATAAGTGCCACCATAGCGTCCCGCCTTGGAGAAGAGACCAATGGCCCCAGTCTTTTCTATCCATGTCTTGACTGACAGAACAAAGTTGTTACTCCCCGCCATATTTCTAAATGTACCGAATTCGGTACAATTAAAATTGGGATTGTAGAGCATCTCCCATTCACCAAGGTACTCTATCGTACTTTTCAAACTGAGCCAACGGAAGATAATGTGCTCTTGCAACTGGCTACGAGCCATATCAGTCAATGATATATAGTCATCGTCATTATGGGAAACGATGGTAATCTCTGTATTTTGGACATTAATCTTTGCCATAGGATAGTGTCTATTATAAATTATGTGTGCAAAGGTAGTAAAACAATTCAAAACATAAGAATAATCTGCATATTATTTCGATAGAAGGACGTAGCCTAATACGCACTTTTCTGGCAGGTGCCACAAAAGATGCCACAATCTGCTTAGTGAGCGAGGAGCAAGCTCAGAAGAAAAAGTTGCAAATAAGTGCCAAGGGTTTTCGGCTACAGGCAAAAGGTCTTTCGGCTACAGGCAAAAAGCCTTTCGGCTACAAGCGAAAGGTCTTTCGCCTGTAGCCGAAAACCCTAACGGGGCCTGTTTCGTACCTTGACTGGGCCTGTTTTGTACCTTGACGGGGCCTGTTTTGTACCTGAGCTACAACATGGGGCTGTGAGAAAATATCACTTTCTAAGTGAATATATGATATGATTGTCCGCAATTATCCGATAGCGCCCCAAAGGGGCAATGAGCAATTAGCCCAGGGAATCTCCCTGGGTAATAGACGGCGTAGCTCCGATCCACCACATTCCCAGCGTATATCGCCGACAAGACAACAAAAAAAACGTTGAAGATGTCTGTTGATATTGACATCTTCAACGTTTTGTTGTCTGTTGTTGGGGTACCCGGATTCGAACCAGGAAAGGCAGGACCAGAATCTGCAGTGTTACCATTACACCATACCCCAATGTCTTCCGCATATCGGAAACACCGTGTTTCCTGAAATGCGGGTGCAAAGGTACGGCGTTTTTTTGAACCGTGCAAATTTTTCGGTCTTTTTTTTCTTTTTTTTTATTTTGCAACCGTTTCCTTACCGTTTCAGCAGGCTTTCAGCTAACTTTGCAAACTGCGAACCATCAACTTTCAACCAACAACAGATAAAAGCTATGACCAGACAGAAGAGATTTCTGCTTGACGAGAGTCAGCTGCCCATACAATGGTACAACATCCAGGCCGACATGGTTAACAAGCCCATGCCGCCTATCCATCCCGCCACGCACCAGCCTCTGAAGGCTGAAGACCTGTTCCCCATCTTCGCCGAGGAGTGCTGCCGCCAGGAGCTGGACCAGCAGCACCGGTGGATAGACATACCCGAGGCGGTGCAAGAGAAATACCGCGCCTACCGTGCCACGCCGCTGGTGCGCGCCTACGACCTGGAGAAAGCCATAGACACACCGGCCCACATCTATTTCAAGAACGAGAGCGTCAACCCGCTCGGCTCACACAAGGTGAACTCGGCCCTGCCGCAGTGCTACTACTGCAAGGAGCAGGGCGTGACCAACGTCACCACCGAGACGGGCGCCGGACAGTGGGGCGCTGCGCTGGCATACGCAGCCCGCGTCTTCGGCCTGGAGTGCGCCGTCTATCAGGTGAAGCTGACCATGCAGCAGAAGCCCTACCGCTCGAGCATCATGCGCACCTTCGGCGCCTCGGTAGAGGGTTCGCCGTCGATGTCCACCCGAGCCGGAAAGGACATACTGACCAAGGACCCCACCCACTCGGGCTCGCTGGGCACTGCCATCAGCGAGGCCATCGAGCTGGCCACCACCACGCCCAACTGCAAATATACGCTGGGGTCGGTGCTGAGCCACGTCACGCTGCACCAGACCGTCATCGGCCTTGAGGCCGAGAAGCAGATGCTCATGGCGGGCGAGCAGCCCGACATCGTGATAGGCTGCTTCGGCGGCGGCTCTAACTTCGGCGGACTGGCGTTCCCCTTCATGCGCCACAAGATTCTGGACGGTCAGCAGATCGACTTCGTGGCGGCCGAGCCCGCCTCGTGTCCCAAGCTGACGCGCGGCAAGTTTGGCTACGACTTCGGCGATGCCTCGGGCTACACGCCCCTGCTGCCGATGTTCACCCTGGGCCACGACTTCAAGCCGGCCAACATACATGCCGGCGGTCTGCGCTACCACGGAGCCGGCGTCATCGTGTCGCAGCTGCTGAAAGACGGCCTGATGCGCGCCGTGGACATTCCGCAGCTGGAGACATTCGAGAGCGGTATGCTCTTCGCACGCACCGAGGGCATCATACCCGCGCCAGAGAGCTGCCACGCCATTGCCGCCACCATACGCGAGGCCAAGCGCTGCCGCCAGACGGGCGAACAGAAGGTGATACTGTTCAACCTCTCCGGCCACGGCCTGATCGACATGCCGAGCTACGAGAGCTTCATCAACGGCGACCTGCGCAACTATGACATCACCGACGCAGAGATAGAACAGAGCCTTTCCACCGTGCCCCAGCTGGCATAGAAAAACAGAAGCAATATAGAAACTATAGAGACTATAGAAACTATAGAGACTACAAAAAGCCCCCCATGCCGACATACAGACTTCTGCCCCTTACGATAGCTGCGCTTGCGGCGGTGTGCCTCACGGCCCCCGCACAGGCGCAGCGCCGTTCGGCGGTGTGGTCGCCCGACCGTGGCGACGGCACCTACCAGAACCCCGTGATCAACGCCGACTACAGCGACCCCGACGTGTGCGTGGGGCCGTCGGGCGACGACTACTACCTGACGGCCTCGTCGTTCCAGTGTGTGCCGGGGCTGCCCATACTCCACTCGCGCGACCTGGTCAACTGGCAGCTCGTGGGCCATGCCCTGGACCGCCTCTATGCCGGCTTCCCCGAGCTGGAACGACACTTCAGCACGCCGCAGCACGGCTGCGGCGTGTGGGCGCCGAGCATACGCTATCACGACGGCTACTACTACATCTACTGGGGCGACCCCGACTACGGCGTGTTCATGGTGCGCACGCAAGACCCGGCGGGGCCGTGGGAGCAGCCCGTCTGCGTGATTGAGGGCCAGGGCATGATAGACACCACGCCGCTGTGGGACGACGACGGCCGCTGCTACCTGGTCAACGCCTGGGCCAACTCGCGCTCGCGCTTCGCCTCGGTGCTGACGGTGCGCGAGCTGTCGGCCGACGGCCGCAGGGCCATCGGCCAGCCGGTGATAGTGTTCGACGGCAACGGCAACGAGAACCGCACCTGCGAGGGACCGAAGTTCTACAAGCGCGACGGCTGGTACTGGATAATGTGCCCCGCCGGAGGCGTGCCCACGGGCTTCCAGCTGGCCATGCGCAGCCGCACGCCCTACGGCCCCTACGAGCACCGCGTGGTGCTGCAGCAGGGCGGCACCACGGTCAACGGCCCACATCAGGGCGGGTGGGTGCACACACGGTATGGCGAAGACTGGTTCCTACACTTCCAGGACAAAGAGTGCTACGGCCGCGTGGTGCACCTGCAGCCCATCGACTGGAGCTCGGGCTGGCCCGTCATGGGCCGGCAGGGCGAGCCGGTGCTGACCCACCGCAAGCCGCTGTCGGCAGCCGCCGCCACCGTGGTCAACCCTGCGGAGAGCGACGAGTTTGACGCGCCCCGGCTGGGACTGCAGTGGCAGTGGCAGGCCAACTACCGGCAGGAGTATGGCATGCCTACCGCCTTCGGCACCATGCGTGTCTATACACACAAGCTGCCCCCTGACTGGCAGAGCCTGTGGACCGTGCCCAACATGCTGCTGCAGAAGACACCGGCCGACCGCTTCACCGCCACGGCCAAGCTGCGGCTCACGTCGAAAGCCGACGGGCAGTTTGGCGGACTGATAATGATGGGACTCGACTATACGGCGCTGGTGCTGCGACGCACGGGCGACACCTTCCAGCTGGTGCAGATGACCTGCCATGCCGCCGACAAGGGCAAGGCACAGACCGAGCAAGTCCTGACCACGCTGAAGCCCACGGCCGTTGACAAGACCGACTACCGGCCGGGCTCGCACCGCGACATCTACCTGCGCATGAACGTGAGCGACGGGCAGATGCAGTTTGCCTGGAGCTCCGACGGCCGCAAATACGCCACATGCGGCACGCCGTTCAAGATGAAAGAGGGCAAATGGATAGGTGCCAAGATAGGCTTCGTGGCCGCCGAGACCAACCCCAAGGCCGACCGCGGCTGGCTGGAGGCCGACTGGTTCAGGATAGACAAGTGAGCGCACGACACACCCGACAACAGGGCGCTGCGGCAACACTGCCTACGAGATACACGCCGTCAGGCTTCTTCGACCGAAAGCCCTTGCGCCAGTGGACGCAAGGGCTTTCGGCTGTTGGTGCCACTGCCGCTGACGTGCAGGCAGGACAGCGCTGGCAGCAGAGGGCTCAGTCGTCTATCTTCTGCGGTCCCCTGACGCGCTCGTCGCGTTTCAGGCCCTGTTTAATCTCGATGTTCACGCCGTCGCTCAGTCCGGTGGTCACCTGCCGGCGGTCGTAGGTCTTGCGCTCGCCCTGTCCGCTGACGACATAGACGAAGGTGGTGTCGCCGCTGAAATCTATGGCGCTCTCGGGCACGGTCAGCACGCCGTCGGCCTTGGCCAGCACTATCTCGGCCGTGGCCGAATAGCCGGAACGCAACTTGTTGTCCTTGACCACATCGACGGCGGCCTTCAGCTCAAACTGGTTGGCACCGTTGCTCTCGGTGGCCTTGGGCGAGATATACTCGAGCCGTGCCGTCAGCTCCATGTCCTGCAGCGCGCCGATGGTTATCTTCATCGGCATGCCAATCTCTATGGCTCCCACCTCTGTCTCGTCGATGTTGCCGCGGAAGATCAGGTCGCTCATGTTGGCCACGCTGGCTATGGTCGTTCCGTCGTTGAAGGTGTTGGCCAGTATGACCGAGTTGCCCACCTTGACAGGTATGTCGAGTATGACGCCGCTGACGGTAGAGCGCACCAGTGTGCTTGAGGCGCTGGCGTTCGACTTCGACACGCCGTCGCGCACCACCTGCAGCGCGTCGTCGGCCGCCGTCTTCTCTTCGCGTGCCTGCTGTAGCGCCTGCTGCACCCGCTCAAACTCGTCGGCGCTGACCAGCTGTTTCTCATACAGCTCGCGCTCGCGCTCGTAGTTTGTCTGGGCCTGACGCACGTTGATGTCGGCCAGGCGCACGCGGCTCTCGGCGGCCGACAGCTGTCCCATGTCGGGTATCACCTTCACGCGGGCTATCACCTCGCCCTGCTGCACGGTCTGACCCGCCTCTTTCAGCAGTTCGGTGATGATGCCGCTTATCTGCGGCTTCACGTTCACCTCGTTGCGCGGCTCTATCTTGCCGGTGATGACGGTGGTCTTGCGCAGGCTGTCTGTGCCGACGGCGAACTCGCTGTACTCCACCGCCTTGGGCTGCGACTTCTGCCACAGGAAGACGAACGTGCCGATGAACACCAAGGCCACGAGCGCGGCCACAATCAGCTTACCGTATTTTTTCATTGTCGTTTCCTTTTATAGAGTATAGAAGCTCAGTAGCTGATGACGAAGCCGCCCCGCGCCTGCATGGTCACGCGCAGCTGTCCCCGCTTGTCGGCGGTGACGGTGGTGAGCTGTGCGTCGTAGCTGGTAAAGATGTCGGCGCTGTCGGCGGCTGTCGCTTTCTTGCCTTTCTTGTTGGTCTTGCCCGGCTTGTCGCCGAAGAGCTCGGCCTGCTGTCGGGGCTTCATGTCGGGCAGGGAGAGCGTGAGCGTCATGGGCTGGTCGGTGCCGTTTAGTCCGGCCACATACCAGCGTCCCTGGGCATCGACGACGTTTCCGCGCGTGTCGCGCAGTCCGGGCACGGCGCGTCGGGCCACCACGGCATAGCGTCCCGGGTAGCCATCGACATATCGCGTGTCGCGCCACTGCCAGGGCAGTCGCTTCAGATAGTCGAGCGGCAGCTGCAGCTGCTCCTCGGGCAGAAGGTTGTTAGGCTGGACGGCGATGCACTGTATGTATGTCTGGTTCATCACGGCCGTGGCCACCTCGAAGGCGTCGGTGGTGTAGCGCGGGTGGCGGCTGCTGTTGTCTTTCGACATGCGCTTGTTGAGGAAGACGCCGCCCCAGTCCATCGTGGCCACGGCGTTGCGGCAGAAGGGATGCATAGTCAGCTCGAAGGGCTCGCGGCGGGCGTGATGGTCGGTGAAATAGACGTTCTCTGAAGCCAGCACAGCCTCTGAGGCTACGAAGTTGGGATACATCTGCTCCCACCCGCGCGGCAGGGTGCAGCCGTGGAAGATGACCTGCAGGCCGTAGCGGTTGGCATCGGTGAGGATGTCTTCGTAGAGCTGCATGGTCTGCTGCTTGTCGCCGCCGAAGAAGTCAACCTTTATTCCGGCCACGCCGATGCTCTTCATCCAGGCCATCTCCTCGGCGCGTGCCGGTGCGGTGTTCATTCGCCCGCGGGGTGTCTGCGGCGCGTTGTTCCAGTGGCCGTTGCTGTTGTACCAGAGCAGCAGGCGCACGCCCTTGGCGCGGGCATAGCTGGCCAGCTGCGCCATGCGCTCGTAGCCTATGGTCTGGTCCCAGCAGCCATCGACGAGGCAGTACTCCATGTTGAGTGCTGCGGCGGTGTCGATGAAGCGCACCTGGTCGTCGTAGTTGATGGAGTTGTCCTGCCAGACGATCCAGCTCCAGGTGTAGCGTCCGCCGCGGTAGTCTTCCGACGGCTGATAGAGCGGCTTGACCAGGTCGTAGGCCACGGTTGTCTCCACTATCGGTGCAAGCGTCGTGCCGAGGGTGATGGTTCGCCAGGGGGTCTTGCCGGGCAGCTCGATGGCGGGCTGTGCCGAGCCCTGTCCCTTGTTCTCGCCCGGGTGTGGGAAGGCTATCTGATAGCCGCGGCCGGCTGTGTAGTCGCTCAGGTGCGAGGCACAGTATTGCGACGTGACACCCGTCTCGCTGACGAGCACCCACGCCTCCTGGCCGCGGCTGTCGGCAGCGGGCAGATGGAACAGGCACGGGAAGGTGTAGCCCAGGCCATAGCGCGAGCGCTGGGCCATCGGCGCGTCGGGGCTGTACTCCTCCTCGTAGCTCGGCTTGGTCTCTTCCCAACCAGTCTTGGGTCCTATCTGCGGACAGAGGAAGGTGGTGGTGGCGTCGGGCAGGCTGAAGGCCGACAGCTCCTCGGTGATGACGGCGCATTTCGGGTTGTCGCCCTTAGGCCGCGGCAGCTCGTAGCGGAAGGCCACATCGGTGTTGCCAACGCAGAACTCCACCGTCAGCCGCTGCTGTTGGCTGTTGGCCACATCGACGGTCAGGGTGTTGTAGCGATAGGTGTAGCCCCAGCTCTTGGTCTGCCGGGCATTGCCCTGTCCGCTGGTCTCGCCGGTAGAGCTGCCGGTGATGGTCAGCTGCCGGCTCAGGTCGGCAAAGTCGGTCTTCAGACCCAGACGCGACGGCAGCAGCACCTGGCTGCCGTCGAGACTGACGCTGTAGCACAGCTGTCCGCCCTGGTCGCTGACAGTCAGCCGCACGCGGCCGTCAGGCGACTGCACCGTGGCCTCTGCGGCCGCTGCCGACGAGACTGCCAGCAGCAAGATGAAAGAGAAGAGATGACGTTTCATTTAGTCTATAATATTTAATGTGTAAATCTTTCGGCGGCAAAGGTACGTTTTTTTGCTTAAAGCGCAAAGTTTTATTAAAAAGACTTTCCGCTTTTGCTGTTCTGAGAAATATTTTGTAACTTTGCCGCCGGTTGACAGACATCGTCTGCCAGTGCCGACGGAACAAACAAACAGTATATTATAAATCAATTTATCACACCATGTCATCTTTCATTGAAGACAAAATCGTGATGGACGGTCTGACCTTTGACGACGTCCTGCTCATTCCCGCCTACTCGGAGGTGCTGCCCAAGACGGTGGAGTTGCGTACGCAGTTCTCGCGCCACATCAGCCTGAACATACCCTTCGTGACGGCCGCCATGGACACCGTGACCGAGAGCCAGATGGCCATAGCCATAGCCCGCGAGGGCGGCATAGGCGTCGTTCACAAGAACATGCCCATCGACGAGCAGGCTCGCCAGGTGGCCATTGTGAAGCGTGCTGAGAATGGCATGATATACGACCCCATCACCATACCGCTTGGTTCGACGGTGGCCCAGGCCCTGGACATCATGGCCGAGTATCACATCGGCGGCATACCCGTGGTGGACGGCGAGCGCCACCTGGTGGGCATCGTGACCAACCGCGACCTGCGCTTTGAGCGCCGGCTGGACCGCCCCGTGGACGAAGTGATGTCGAAGGACAACCTGGTAACCACCCATCAGCAGACCGACCTGACGGCAGCCGCCGCCATTCTTCAGGAGAACAAGATAGAGAAGCTGCCCGTGGTGGACAAGGCGGGCCACCTGGTGGGTCTCATCACATACAAAGACATCACCAAGGCCAAGGACAAGCCCATGGCCTGCAAGGACGAGAAAGGCCGGCTGCGCGTGGCGGCGGGCGTGGGCGTGACGGCCGACACACTGGACCGCATGCAGGCCCTGGTCGATGCCGGTGCCGATGCCATCGTCATAGACACGGCCCACGGCCACTCGAAGTCGGTCATTGAGAAGCTGGTTGAGGCCAAGGCCGCCTTCCCCGGGGTAGATATCGTGGTGGGCAACGTGGCCACGGGCGAGGCAGCACACATGCTGGCAGAGCATGGTGCCGACGCCGTCAAGGTGGGCATAGGCCCGGGCTCTATCTGCACCACGCGCGTGGTGGCCGGTGTGGGCGTGCCGCAGCTGTCGGCCGTCTATGACGTTTACACCGCCCTGAAGGGCACGGGCGTGCCCCTGATAGCCGACGGCGGACTGCGCTACTCGGGCGACATCGTGAAGGCGCTGGCGGCCGGCGGCTCGTCGGTGATGATAGGGTCGCTCGTGGCAGGCACGGAGGAAAGCCCCGGCGAGACCATCATCTTCAACGGCCGAAAGTTCAAGTCGTATCGCGGCATGGGCTCGCTGGAAGCCATGGAGCAGAAGAACGGCTCGAAAGACCGCTACTTCCAGGGCGACACCAAGGACGTGAAGAAGCTGGTGCCGGAGGGCATCGCCGGCCGCGTGCCATACAAGGGCACCGTGCAGGAGGTGATCTACCAGCTCACTGGCGGCCTGCGCTCGGGCATGGGCTACTGCGGCGCAGCCAACATAGAGCGGCTGCACGAGGCCCGCTTCACCCGCATAACCAACGCCGGCGTCATGGAGAGCCACCCGCACGACATAACCATAACCAGCGAGGCACCCAACTACAGCCGACCCAACGACTGACCGCAAGGACAGAACCGGCAGGGGCCGTGGCCGACAGGATGACACAGCGGCCAGCCCCCGCGACAAGAATACAGCAAGAAGACAAAATGAAGACAACATTTTTGGCCGCGGCCCTGCTCTGCAGCATGGCCGCACCTGTGGCAGCGCAGACAGCTGCCGACCCCGTGATAATGACAATAGCCGGAAAGCCGGTGCCACGCTCAGAGTTTGAGTATTCGTTTAACAAGAACAACGCCGATGGTGTCATCGACAAGAAGACGGTGGAGGAGTATGTCCCGCTGTTTGTCAACTACAAGATGAAGGTGCAGGCAGCCCTCGACGAACACATGGACACGCTGTCGAGCTTCCTGCAAGAGTTCCGCCAGTATCGCGACGAGCAGCTGCGCCCCTCATACGTGACCGACGGCGACGTGGAGCGCGAGGCGCGCAAGGTGTATGAGCAGGAGAAAAGTCGTCTGGGCGGAAAAGACCTGGTGCGCCCCGCACACATCTTCCTGCAACTGCGCCAGGACGCAACGCAGCAGGCACAGGACGCTGCCCGCCAGCGCATAGACAGCATCAGGGAGGCCCTGAGGCAGGGAGCCGACTTTGCCGAGATGGTGAAGCTGAGCGACGACAAGCGCTCGGCAGCCCGCGGCGGCGAGCTGGGCTGGGTGGGGCCAGGCTCACTCTACAAGGAGATGGAAGACGGCATCTACCCCCTCAGCGTGGGACAGGTCAGCGAGCCGGTGCTCTCGCCGGCCGGATGGCACATCTTCAAGATGCTGGAGCGCAAGCAGCTCGAACCCTTCGAGCAGCTGAAGGACAACATCGTCAAGGCCATAGAGCGCCAGGGCGTGCGCGACTATATAGCCCGGCAGAAAATCGACTCGCTGGTCAAGGCCACCGAGGGCATGACGCAGGCACAGCTGATGGACCAGCGCGCAGAGGAGCTGTCGGCACAAGACGACGACATGCGCTACCTGATACAGGAGTATCACGACGGACTGCTGTTCTACGAGATCAGCAACCGCGAGGTGTGGGACAAGGCCCAGAAAGACACCGTGGGACTGGAGCAGTGGTTCAAGAAGCACCGCAAACAGTATAAGTGGGACGAGCCCCGCTTCAAGGGCATAGCCTACCACACCCGCGAGGCTGCCGACGTGGAAGCCGTGAAGCAGTGCGTGAAGAAGCTGCCCTTCAAGGAATGGGGCGAACGGCTGCGGCTGACCTTCAATGCCGACACCACGCAGGGCATACGCATACGCGTGGAGAAGGGCATCTTCCGGCAGGGCGACAACGCCCTGGTGGACAGCATCGTCTTCAAGAAAGACACCCTGACCAAGGCCGTGAAAAACTACCCCTACGACGATGTCTATGGCAAGAAGCTGAAGAAACCCGAGGAATGGACCGACGTGTCGGGCCAGGTGGTGAGCGACCTGCAGGAAGAGCTCGAGCGGCAGTGGGTGGCCAGACTGCGCGAACGCTACACCTACACCGTGGACAAGCAGGTGCTGGGAACGGTAAACAAACATTAAACATTAAACATTAAAAATTAAACATTAAAATAAAAATTTAGAGTCAAGAGTTGTTGGCAGAGCCAAGTAAGAATTAAGAATTTACGATCTATAGTCAGGCAAACACAAGAAAGATTATATTGATGCGACGAAACATTCTGTTATCGCTGACGTGGCTTATGGCAGCGACGGCCGTTGCAGCGACGGCCGACAGCACTGCGCAGCAGGGATCAGTGATAGACGAGGTGATCTGGGTGGTGGGCGACGAGCCCATACTGCGCTCCGAGGTTGAGGTGATGCGCATACAGGCTGCACAGGAGGGCCACCGCTTCAAGGGCAACCCCGACTGCGCCATACCCGAGCAGCTGGCGCTGAACAAGCTGTTCCTGCACCAGGCAGAGATAGACTCTATCGACGTGAGCGACAGCGAGGTGTCGCGCCAGGTAGATATGCGCATAGACTACATGGTGGAGCAGGTGGGCTCAAAAGAGAAACTGGAGGAATACCAGAAGAAGAGCATGGCGCGCATCAAGGAAGAGATGCACGACGCCATGCGCGACAACCTGACCATACAGCGCATGCGCGAACACATCGTGAAGGACATCAAGGTGACGCCGGCCGACGTGCGCCGCCACTTCCGCGACATGCCGCAAGACTCGCTGCCGTATGTGCCCACCAGCGTGGAGGTGGAGATAATAACCCACACGCCGGCCATCGACCAGCAGGAGATAAACCGCGTGAAGGAGGAACTGCGCTCATACACCGAGCGGGTCAACTCGGGCGATGCCAGCTTTCAGACGCTGGCACGCCTCTACAGCGAAGACCCTGGCTCGGCACGCTACGGCGGCGAGATAGGCTTCACCGGCCGCACACAGCTGGACCCCGCCTTTGCCACAGTGGCCTTCAACCTGACCGACCCGAAGAAAATCTCAAAGGTGGTGGAGTCGGAGTTCGGCTACCACATCATACAGCTGATAGAGAAGCGCGGCGACAAGATCAACGTCAGGCACATACTGAAGAAGCCCGAGGTAAGCGACTCGGCCGTGCAGGTGGCCATTGCCCGACTGGACAGCATAGCTGACGACATACGCCGCGGCAAGTTCAGCTTCGAGGATGCCGCCGCCGTGCTGTCGGACGACAAGGACACGCGCAACAACCACGGTCTGATGGCCAACACCAACGAGCAGGGACGCACGTCGCGCTTCCGCATGCAGGACCTGCCGGCCGAGGTGGCCCGCGTGGTCGATACACTGCGGGTGGGACAGGTGTCGGCCGCCTTCCGCATGATCAGCCAGCAGGGCAAGACACAGTGTGCCGTGGTGAAGCTCAAGAGCCGCACCGAAGGCCACCGCGCAACCATCGCCGACGACTTCCAGACCCTGCGCGAGGTGGTGCTCAACGCACGGCGCGAGGAGAAGCTGCACCAGTGGGTGGTGAACAAGATACGCAACACATACGTGCGCGTGAAGCCCGAGTACCGCGACTGCCAGTACGAGTACGAGGGCTGGATAAAATAACATTCCCGACTTGAGAACACACAAGTGGATCATACTGTCGCTCGCGGCCGCGGCCGTGGCACAGACCTGGGCCCTGCAGAAGAAACAACGCCAGACGCGACCGGCAGACGAGCCCGAACGCGTCTATCTGGTGCACGCCGACGAACTGTTCTACGACCGCTGGCAGCGGGGCGACGCGCAGGTGCTCGACGGCAACGTGCAGTTTCGCCACAACGGGGCTACGCTCTGGTGCGACAGCGCACATTTCTATCAGCAGACAAACTCGTTTGAGGCCTTCGGCAACGTGCGCATGGTGCAGGGCGACACTCTCTCGCTCACGGCCGACTATGGCTTCTACGACGGCAACGAACAGCTGATGAAGGCACTGGACAACGTCGTGCTGCGCAACCGCGACGCCACGCTCTACACCGACTCGCTCTACTATGACCGGCTGTACAACGAGGGCTACTATGAGAATGGCGGACGACTCGTGCAGCAGGGCACCACGCTGACAAGCGACTGGGGCGAATACCACACCGACACGAAGGACGCCATCTTCTACTACGACGTGCACATGACGGACCGCGACTTCACCCTGCGCGGCGACACACTATACTATAACACACGGCTGCACCGAGCACGCATAGCCGGGCCGACCGACATCCTCTCGGGCAGCAGCACCATACGCAGCCAGCGGGGCTACTATCACACCGACACCAAAGTGTCGGAACTGATGGACCGCTCCGTACTGCGCGACGGCGAGAAGACGCTCGTGGCCGACAGCATCTGGCACAGCGAGACGACGGGCGTGAGCGAGGCTTTCGGACAGATTGTCTATACCGACCACGCCAACCGCAACATGCTCCTGGGCAACTATGGCTACTACGCCGACTCGACCGGCTATGCCGTCGTGACAGACAGCGCCGTGGTCATCGACTACTCGCAGCAGGACACACTCTACATGCACGCCGACACGCTGAAGCTGTTCACATACAACATCAGAACCGACTCCGTCTATCGCGTGGCACATGCCTTCCGCCATGTGCGCGCATACCGGCGCGACGTGCAGGGCGTGTGCGACTCGCTGGTTTACACCAGCCGCGACTCGTGCCTGACCATGTATCACGACCCCATCGTCTGGAACATGCAACAGCAGCTCATGGGCGAAAAGATAGATGTGTTCATGCGCGACAGCGTCATCGACCGAGCACATGTGGTCAACAGCGCCTTCAGCACAGAGAAACTGCCGGACAGCCTGCTCTACAACCAGGTGTCGTCGAAGGAGATGTATGCCTATTTCGACAAGGGAAAAATCCGGCTGGCCGAAGCCATCGACAACGTGCTGACCGTCTATTACCCCCTGGACGACAGCGACAGCTCATACGTAGGACTGAACCACGCCGAGAGCACCAAGATGCGCATGTATATGAAAGCCGGACAGATGGAGGCCATCTGGATGCCAAAGGCCGAGGGCACGCTCTATCCCATGACACAGATACCGCCAAAGGAACGCTTCCTCGAGGGCTTCGCATGGTACGACTACATACGCCCAACGGACAGGCACGACATATTCAGGTGGAGAGGAAAGAAAGAAAACACTGATAACGACAAAACTAATACATTAAACATTATACATTAAACATTAATGCTTAATCTTTAATGTTTAATGTTTAATCTTTAATGTTTAATCTTTAATGTTTAATCTTTAATGTCCGACGTTATCCAACTGCTGCCCGACTCGGTGGCCAACCAGATAGCCGCCGGTGAGGTGATACAACGTCCGGCCTCGGTGGTGAAGGAGCTGATGGAGAACAGCCTCGATGCCGGTGCTCGCGACATCGACGTGGTGGTGACCGATGCCGGCCGCACGGCCATACGCGTCATCGACAACGGGCGTGGCATGAGCGAGACCGACGCGCGCCTGTGCTTCGAGCGTCACGCCACGTCGAAGATACGCCAGGCGGCCGACCTCTTCACGCTGCAGACCATGGGCTTCCGCGGCGAGGCGCTGCCCAGCATCGCTGCCGTGGCACAGGTGGAGCTGCAGACACGCACCGCCGAGGAGGACGTGGGCACACGCCTGACGCTGGCCGCCTCGCACGTCACGGCGCAGGAGCCCTGCGGCTGTCCCGTGGGCTGCAACTTCCTGGTGGAGAACCTGTTCTACAACGTGCCCGCACGACGCAAGTTTCTCAAGAGCAATGCCACCGAGCTGAACAACATCTTGCAGGCCTTCGAGCGTATCGTGCTGGTCTATCCCGACATACACTTCACCCTGAGCAGCGATGGCAACGAACTGCGACAACTGCGCGCCGGCACGCTCAAGCAGCGCATCGTGGACATCTGTGGCCGGAACATGGCACAGCAGCTGCTGCCCATAGAGGTGCAGACGAGCCTTGTGACTATCAATGGCTTCGTGGGCCGGCCAGAGAGCGCAAGGAAGAAGGGCGCACAGCAGTTCTTCTTCGTCAACGGCCGATACATGCGCCACCCGTATTTCCACAGGGCTGTGCTCAATGCTTTCGAGCGGCTGCTGCCACAGGGCACACAGCCCCACTATTTCATCTATCTGACCGTGCCTGCGGCCGAGATAGACGTCAACATACACCCCACCAAGACAGAGATAAAATTTGAGAACGAGCAGCCCGTGTTCCAGATACTGATGGCCGCCGTGCGCGACGCGCTGGGCCGCTTCTGCGACATGACCGCGCTCGACTTCGACCAGGCGGGAGCCCCCGACATACCGGCCTTCGACCCCACGCGTCATGCCGACCTGCCGCAGCCCCGGTATAACGCCGACTACAATCCATTCCGTCCGGCCCACCAGACAGATGGTGCCGACGGCAGCAACAGTGGCGGCAGCGACACCACCGGCGGCAGCGCACACGCAGAGTCGCCCTTCGCCCTGCCGCCACACAGCAACAAGGTGCCCGATGGCTGGGAGCGACTGTTTCCCGACCCCGAGCCGAAGTATGCCGACACAGCCGACACAGCCAAGACTGACGCGGCTACCAGACCGGCAGAACGCTCGATGCAACACTACCAGTATCGCGGACAGTACATACTGACGGCTGTGGCGCAGGGACTGATGGTGACCGACCAGCACCGCGCCGACCTGCGCATACGCTACGAGCAATACCAACGGCTCATGGCCGTCAAGGGCAGCGCCACACAGCGTATGCTCTTCCCCGAGGTGATAGAGTTCCGGCCGTCGGAGGCGCTGATTATGCAGCAGTTGCTGCCGCAGCTTGAGGACATTGGCTTCGACCTGACCGACCTGGGGCAGGGCAGCTTCGCCCTGTCGGGCATACCAGCGGGCATAGACGCACCTAACGAGGTGCGGCTGGTGCGCGACATCATCGACGAGGCCATGAGCCACGGCAAGGACGTCAGACAGCAGGTCGTGGACATCATCGCCACAGCCATGGCCCGAACCACAGCCATACCCGTGGGCCAGATGCTGAGCAACGACGACATGGAGCGAATAGTGTCCGCTCTGATGGCCTGCCAGAACGTCAACTACACGCCCGACGGCAAGCCCATATCAACCATCTTGCCCGACGACACCCTCACAGAGGGGCTAAAAGGCTGAAACACTCAGACAGTTCTGATTACTCCGATTACTCTGATTACTTTGATTACTCCGATTACTCAGAATATACCCACAAAACCCTGAAACAACATCACCTATGTCTCCACGCAATTTCTTCGGGAAGCTATTCTCCCGCATGCTGATACTGAACCTGCTGGCCATGCTGCTGGTGCTGGTGCTGACGGTGGTCGGCGTCCACTACGCCCTGAACGTCTATACCCGCCACGACGAGGGCGTGAAGGTGCCCGACCTGACGGGCGTGAAGCTGACACGGGCCATAGAGCGACTCGGCCACATCGGGCTGGCGCTGACGGTCAACGACTCGGCCTACAACCGCTCGCGGCCAGCCGGCGTCGTGCTGCAGCAGACACCTGCAGCGGGCTCGATGGTAAAGCAGGGGCACAACATATATGTGACCATCAACAGCACCTCGTCGCCATCGTTCCCCATACCCGACATCGTGGACAACTGCAGCGCACGCGAGGCTCAGGCACGCCTGCTGGCCATAGGCTTCCGGCTGCTGCCCGACAAGGAGGTGGAGGGCGAGAAAGACTGGGTCTATGGACTGGAGATCAACGGCCGGCCCGTCACCGCCGGCGAGCGCGTCAGCATCGACACGCCGCTGCAGCTGCTCGTGGGCAACGGCCTGACCGACGGCTATCTCTACGACGAGATTTATGACGACGAAGACAACATATATAACGAACAACCGCAAAACAATGATATGCCCTGAACACACCGTAGGCCAGCAATGGCAAGACGACATGGAGCTTGCCGACGGGGCGCAAGAGGCAGACGAACTCGACGAGCTGCCCTATGCCGACGAGACGGACAGTCACACGCTCTACGAACACCAGCGATATGTGGCCGACGCGGGGCAACAGCCGCTCCGTGTGGATAAGTTTCTGGCCACGCAGATGCGGGGCAGCAGCCGCGCCCGCATACAGGCCGCAGCCGAGACAGGACATATCTTTGTCTGCACCGCGGCCGACCAGGCACAGGGCAGGACAGGGCAGCCAGTAAAGAGCAACTACCGCGTCCGACCTGGCGACATCGTGACGCTGATGCTGGAGCGGCCCAAGCGCGACTGGCACATCGAGGCTCAGGACATACCCCTCGACGTGGTCTATGAAGACGACGTGCTGCTGGTGGTGAACAAGCCGGCAGGCATGGTGGTGCACCCGGGCTGCGGCAACTTCGACGGTACGCTGGTCAACGCCCTGGCCTGGCACCTGCGCGACGACCCGCGCTACGACCCCGACTCGCCCGAGGTGGGACTCTGCCATCGTATTGACAAGGACACCAGCGGACTGCTCGTCGTGGCAAAGACACCCGAGGCAAAGAGCTGTCTCGGACGGCAGTTCTACGACCACAGCAGCCGGCGCACATACAACGCCCTGGTCTGGGGACGCTTTGCCGACGACCGGGGAACCATCACCGGCAACATCGGACGCGACGTGCGCGACCGGCAGCGCATGGCTGTCTATCCGATGGACGGACCGGTGGGAAAGCCCGCCGTGACCCACTACCGGGTGATGGAGTCGTTCGGCTACACCACACTGGTGGAATGTCGGCTGGAGACGGGACGCACCCACCAGATACGCGCTCACATGAAGCACATAGGCCACCCGCTCTTCGCCGACGAACGCTATGGCGGCACGCAGGTGCTGCGCGGCGAGCGCACGGCGGCCTACCGCGCTTTCATCGCCAACTGCTTCGCGCTGTGCCCGCGACAGGCTCTGCACGCACGCACGCTGGGCTTCAGCCACCCCGCCAGCGGGCAGCAGATGGACTTCTGCTCGCCCCTGCCTGCCGACATGCAGGCGCTGATAGACAAGTGGCGCAGATATGTGGGAAGCCAGGACACCCTGTGACATAAGGCTAACAGCCCCCGAAGGGGCCGAAAAGAAATGCCGCGGAAAATTTGGCCGTGATAAGGCTTTTTCGTAACTTTGCCACGCAGTTCTGCTGACAGACATAGCACATAACATATTACCTAATACACAAACACCTAAAACCAAGCCACCACTATGAACCACAACTTACTGCGTTTTTCCTTATCATACCTCTTGGCAGCGTTCGTCTCGGCGGCCAGCGCCGAAGATGTCACAGCGCAGTGGGACTGGCAGAACGCCGTTCCCGCATCAGTGACAGAGACAAACATTCAGGGCACCGACGCCTCTGGCCAGGTGGACTCTGATGTCGAAGGCATAGCCCTGAACGTGAAGGCAGCCGTGGCCGGCACGAATATCAAGCTGCAGTATAACGCCTCGGGCTACGCCCAGTTCAACAAGAACACCGAGATAGACGTGCCCGTGGGCAACGCCGGCGACGTGGTGACGGTGGTGAGCTATCCTGGACAGTCGAACTATACCGTGGGCGGCACCGACGCCACGGGCCAGAACACCTTCAGCTACACCGCCAAGAGCGCCGATGCCACGAAGGGCTACGTGCCCGTCGTCGCAACGGCCACGGCATACCTCTACAGCATCAAGGTGGAGATGAAGACCCCGCAGGGGCCAGCCACTCTCGACAACGAGCCCGCCACGGCCTCTTTCCCCTTCAACCTTGGCACCGACGGACAGACTGCCACGTTCAGCCAGGCCGCATATTTCCTCAACAGCAAGGTGACATACGGCAGCAACCTGACACTTGATGGAAAAGACAACAAAGGCCACAACCAGACATGGTTCAACCCTGCCGCCAAGGAGACGAATGCGGCCGAGAGCAATGCCATACGCTTCATCGTCACACCGAAGCCCGGACTGCGCTTCACCGCTACAAAGGTAAGCTTCAAGGCCACACGCTACGGCACCAACGGCGGTTACATGGACATAGCATGGCAGAACGCCGACGGCACCACCCTGACCCTTGACACCAACCAGCGGCCAAACCGCGACAGCGATGCCGAGCCCGTCAGCCAGTATGCGTATGACATCAGCGGCGCCACCGCCGGCGACGGCCCACAGGGGCTGCTCATCAACCTCTATAGCCTCGACCCCGGCAAGCATGTGGGCTATGCCGACATCGTCGTCGAGGGCACACTAAGCGGCACCGAGCAGGCTGTGCCCATACTGGCCTCGTTCAAGATCAACGGCACGGAATACAGCGTTGACGACGTGTTCGGCCAGCAGTATGAGGCAACGCTCGAGCTGAGCAAGACAGAGGCTATGGTGAGCACGGACAACCCCCTGACCGACATCACCGCTGCCACCGGCGAGCTGGGCACCGTCACATACACGGGCAACGCCACTGCCTGCACCGTGACAATACCCGTCAGCGCCGGCAGCACCACCATCAACTATGTACTGAAGGTGGTGCAGAAGTCCGACTTCACCCTGACATACATCAACACCGACGGCAGCGTCATCGGCACGCAGACCATAGAGAAAGACCAGGCGATAGGCACCTTCGCCTATAGCATCGAGGCTGCCACATCGACAGAAGGCAAGCAGGCCCGCGGATGGTTCAAGCACAACTATGTTGGCGAGAAATATGCCGTGACCGACCTTGTGACGGCCAACATCAGGCTCTATGCCATCCAGACCGAGATAGAGGGACCGAGCGACAGCCGCAAGTATGTGTTCGACCTGACAGACCCCTTCTTCTACGACGAGGACCACGAGGCGTTCAACTCCGTTGGCAACGGCCGCTACTACAACAACCACGGGTGGGTGTTCGCCAGCGGCGACCGCGTGGAGCTGCTCGTAGGCCGCAAGGCTACGGTCATGCTGAAGCTGTGCGCCTACTCGGCCGACACGCAGATAGCCGTGTCCAACGGGCAGACGGTCGCTGCCAAGGCCGAGACCGACGGTGCCGTGGGCGGCTTCGCCTACGAGGGCGACGCGGGCACCGTCACGCTCACATTCAACGGCACAACATACCTGCACGGCATAACCATACTCAACACCACCACCACCAACTACGAGCGGCATGGCGACACCTTTACCGTCAAGGCCGGCGACGGCTCGAGCTTCATCGACGCGCTCGACGCTGCCAACGGCGAGCCGGCCGGCAACCCGCTGACCATCTATCTGCCCAACGGCACATACGACCTGGGACAGGCCACGCTGACAACCATCGGGCGCGACAACATCACTATCAAGGGCGAAAGCCAGCACGACGTCGTGATACGCAACCTGCCCACGGCCGAAGGCATCGGCGTGACCGCCACGCTGCTCAACACCAGCAAGAACCTGACACTTGAGAGCCTGACGCTGAAGAACGACTACCCCTACTACGACCCGCAGACGGGCAAGGCAGCGGCCAACGCCGGACGCGCCGTATGCCTGCAGGACAAAGGCAACTACACCGTCTGCCGTCAGGTGACCATGCTGTCATACCAGGACACATACTATAGCAACAACTCCAACGGACAGTTCTACTTCGACCGCTGCGAGATACACGGACTGGTCGATTTCGTGTGCGGTGGCGGCGACGTGTTCTATGAGAACACCACCTTCTATCTCGAGAGCCGCGAGCTGACAGAGGGCGCAGGCGGCGTGACCATCGCCGCACCCAACGGCGGCAAGCAGTTCGGATATGTGATGGACCACTGCACCGTGGACTGCCACTCGAAGGAGTTCAACTTCGGACGCTCGTGGGGCAGCTTCGCCGGCCTGGCCTGGCTCAACACCACACTGCTGCAGCCGACAAAAATCATCTCTACGCGCTTCACCGTGGCAGGCATGAACTCGGCGGCCGACAACTTCAAGGAGTATCGCAGCATGGACACCGCCGGCAACGTTGTCAGCCCAGGCACCAACGTGATCAACTTCACCCACAGCAGCGGCAACAAGGAGTATGAGACCATACTGACCGACACCGAGGCCAATGTCTACAGCAAGGCTGACGTCTTTGCCGACGCGCCCGCCGAGTTCAAGACCCGCGTGGGCATAGGCACGGCAGATGCCATCGGGGAGATAAGCGGACGCAGCGCCGCTGCCGACAAGGCAGCCGCCGTCTATAACATGCAGGGACAGCGCGTCAGCTCGGCCCGACGCGGACTCTACATACAAAACGGACGCAAGTTCATCATCAAGTAAGCTTGAGAATACACAATATTTTAACCTTACACAATTAACCTTCGACTGCTATGGCAGAAATCAGAGAACGGCTCTTCCAGGAGTTCGCCGCCCCCACCACCCAGGAGTGGCTGGACAAGATACAGGTGGACCTGAAGGGAGCCGACTTCCAGAAGCGCTTAGTATGGCGCACCAACGAGGGCTTCAGCGTGCAGCCCTTCTACCGTCGCGAGGACCTGAAGGACCTCAAGACGCCCGACGCGCTGCCGGGCGAGTTCCCCTTCGTGCGCGGCAACAAGAAAACCGACAACCAGTGGTACGTCCGCCAGAACATCAAGGCCGACGACCCCGTGGCCGCCAACGCCAAGGCCAAGGACATACTGAACCGCGGCATCGACTCGCTCGGCTTCCGCATACCTGGACCGAAGGTCAGCCGTGAGTATGTGGAGCAGCTGCTCGACGGCCTCTACCTCGACTGCATAGAGGTCAGCTACCGCACCTGCGCCTGCCATGTGCTCGAGCTGACCGACCTGCTGCTCGACTATTTCCAGGCCCACGGCTATGCCAAGGACAAGATAGTGGGCGGTGTGGGCTACGACCCCATCGAGCCCATGCTGGTCAAGGGCAAGGATACCACCGACAAGCTGGCCATAGCGCCACAGCTGGTGGAGAAGCTGAAAGACTACACCAACCTGCGCTGCGTGATGGTCCACAGCGAGACGCTGAACAACGCCGGAGCATACATCGTGCAGGAGCTGGGCTACGCCCTGAGCTGGGGCAACGAGTATATGCAGCAGCTGACCGATGCCGGCGTGCCGGCCGACCTGGCCGCAGGGAAGATAAAGTTCTACATGGGCGTGTCCGAAAACTATTTCATGGAGATAGCCAAGTTCCGCGCCATGCGTCTGCTATGGGCACAGATAGTGAAGCAATACGAGCCCAAGAGCGACGACAGCTGCAAGGCCATCATCAACGCCACCACATCGACCTACAACCTGACCATCTACGACAGCTATGTCAACCTGCTGCGCTCGCAGACCGAGGCTATGTCGGCCGCCCTGGGCGGCATCCACTCGATGGTGGTCACACCGTTCGACGTGGCCTACGAGCCGCCCACCGACTTCAGCGAGCGCATAGCGCGCAACCAGCAGCTGCTGCTCAAGGAGGAGAGCCACTTCGGCACCATCGTCGATCCGGGGGCCGGCTCATACTACATCGAACACCTGACCGACGCGCTGGCACGCGAGGCATGGAAGCTGTTCCTGAAGACAGAGGCCGAGGGCGGCTTCCTCGGGGCTGTGAAGAAGGGCCTCGTGCAAGACGACATCAACCAGACCAACGAGAAGCGCCACGGCGACGCAGCCAAGCGCAAGGAGTTCCTGCTGGGCACCAACCAGTTCCCCAACTTCAGCGAGAAGAGCGACGGCAAGCGACCCATTGACGCTCCCGCCAAGGAAGCATGTGCTCCTGCCAGCAGTTCGGCTGCTCCTGCCAGCAGTTCGGAATGTTGCGCCAGCGGTTCGGCATCGCCCTTCCCCTTCAAGCGTCTGGAGACATCCCGCCTCGCCGCCGACTACGAGGCCCTGCGCCTGCACACAGAGCAGACCCGCGTGCCCACGGCTTTCATGCTGACCATAGGCAACCTGGCCATGCGGCAGGCACGCGCACAGTTCTCGTGCAACTTCCTTGCAACGGCCGGATGGAAGGTGATAGACAACCTGGGCTTCAAGACCGTGCAGGAAGGCATCGACGCCGCACTGGAGCAGAAAGCCGACGTCGTCGTCATCTGCTCGTCAGACGACGAATATGCCGAATACGCCATACCGGCCTACCAGTATCTTGACGGACGCGCCATGTTCGTCGTCGCCGGTGCACCGGCCTGCATGGACCAGCTGAAGGCTGCCGGCATAGAGAATTTCATCCATGTGCGCTGCAACGTGCTCGAGACAATGAAGCAGTATAACGAGAAACTGAACATCTAAAAAAATTACGATTTACTATTAACAATTGATTTACCATTTTGCCATTTAGTTATTTATGACTAAAGACGAGCTGCGAGAGAGGCTGACATCGTTTGCTGTGCGCATTGTCACGATGGCGGACGCAATGCCAAGCACCATCTCCGGCATGGCAGTCAAATGACATAGAAGAAAATGAATAGTAAATAGTAAATCGTCAGACAGTAAATAAGTATGAGGAAAGATTTCAGCAGCATTGACATCTACGCCGGGATACACCCAAGCGACGGCCGGCAGTGGATCAAAGACAACCATATCTCGGCCGACTGGCACACACCGGAGCATATCGACGTCAGGCCCGTATATACCAAGGAGGACCTTGAGGGCATGGAGCACCTCGACTACACCGCCGGCATACCGCCGTACCTGCGCGGCCCCTACTCGATGATGTATCCCTTCCGCCCGTGGACCATCAGGCAGTATGCCGGTTTCTCGACGGCCGAAGAGTCGAACGCCTTCTACCGCCGCAACCTGGCCTCCGGACAGAAGGGCCTCTCTGTGGCCTTCGACCTGCCCACACACCGCGGCTACGACCCCGACAACGCACGCGTGGTGGGCGACGTGGGCAAGGCCGGCGTCTCCATCTGCAACGAGGAGAACATGAAGGTGCTCTTTGCCGGAATACCCCTGAACAAGATGTCGGTCTCGATGACCATGAACGGGGCTGTGCTGCCCATACTGGCTTTCTATATCGTAGCCGGACTGGAGCAGGGAGCGCAGCTCGAGGAAATGGCCGGAACCATTCAGAACGACATTCTGAAGGAGTTCATGGTGCGCAACACCTACATCTACCCGCCGGCCTTCTCGATGAAGATCATCGCCGACATCTTCGAATATACGTCGCAGAAGATGCCTAAGTTCAACTCCATCTCCATCTCGGGCTACCACATGCAGGAGGCCGGTGCCACGGCCGACATCGAGCTGGCCTACACCCTGGCCGACGGCATGGACTATCTGCGCACGGGCATCAACGCCGGCATCGACATCGACGCCTTCGCCCCACGCCTGTCGTTCTTCTGGGCCATAGGCACCAACCATTTCATGGAGATAGCTAAGATGCGCGCCGGCCGACTGCTGTGGGCAAAGATAACGAAGATGTTCGGAGCCAAGAATCCCAAGTCGATGGCACTGCGCACACACTCGCAGACATCGGGCTGGAGCCTGACCGAGCAAGACCCGTTCAACAACGTTGGCCGCACATGCATAGAGGCTATGGCCGCCGTGCTGGGCCACACGCAGTCGCTGCATACCAACGCTCTGGACGAAGCCATCGCCCTGCCCACTGACTTCTCGGCGCGAATAGCCCGCAACACGCAGATATACATACAGAACGAGACCAAGGTGTGCAAGCAGATTGACCCCTGGGCCGGTTCCTACTATGTGGAGACGCTGACCAACGAGCTCGTGCACAAGGCTTGGGAGCACATTCAGGAGATCGAGAAGCTGGGCGGCATGGCCAAGGCCATCGAGACGGGACTGCCCAAGATGCGTATCGAGGAGGCTGCCGCGCGCACTCAGGCACGTATCGACAGCGGCCAGCAGACCATCGTGGGCATCAACAAGTATAGGCTGGACCACGAGGATCCGATAGACATACTGGAGATTGACAACTCGGCCGTGCGGCGCCAGCAGGAGGAACTGCTGCAGCAAGTCAAGGCAAATCGCGACGAGGCCGCCTGCCGCCAGGCGCTGCAGGCCATCACCGACTGCGTGCGCGAGTTCAACGAGGGCCGCAAGAGCGAGCAGAACCTGCTCGACCTGGCCGTCAAGGCTGCGCAGCTGCGCTGCACACTGGGAGAGATAAGCGATGCCTGCGAGGAAATCGTGGGCCGGTATAAAGCAGTGATAAGAACCATTTCAGGCGTGTATTCATCAGAAAGCAAAAACGACAAACAGTTTGAGGAGGCCTGCAGGCTGACCGACGAGTTTGCAGAGAAGGAGGGACGGCGTCCGCGTATCTTTATCGCCAAGATGGGACAGGACGGCCACGACCGTGGAGCTAAAGTAGTGGCGACAGGTTATGCCGACTGCGGCTACGACGTGGACATGGGACCGCTGTTCCAGACGCCCGAGGAGGCCGCACGCGAGGCTGTGGAGAACGACGTCCACATCGTCGGTGCCAGCTCGCTGGCCGCCGGCCACAAGACGCTCATACCGCAGCTCATCGAGGAGCTCAAGCGTCTGGGGCGGCCCGACATCATGGTCACCGCCGGCGGCGTCATACCCGCCCAGGACTACGACTTCCTCTATCGGGCCGGCGTAGCCTGTATCTTCGGACCGGGCACCCCCGTGGCCTACAGCGCCATACAGATGATGAAGATACTGCTGGGCAAGGAAGACTGATGACCACACAGCTTGACACCACAGTGCTGATAGCAGGTGCAGGGCCTGCCGGCTCCGTGTGCGGCTACCTGCTGCACAGGGCCGGCGTGCCCTGCATTGTTATTGACCATGCCACCTTTCCACGCGACAAGATATGCGGCGGCGGACTGACGCCAAAGGCATGGCGGCTCCTTGACGAGCTGTTGCCCGGCGTGAGCTACGACTACAACGCCGTGACACGCGTGCGCCTCGACATCGACGGACACCGCGGCTGCGAGTTCGATGCCGCTGTGCCAATACGTATCACACAGCGCCGACAGCTGGACTACCAGTTGCTTACCTTCTACCTCCAGACAGGAGGAGCCTTTCTCAAAGACGGTCTGCAGACCGTCGAGGAGCGGCGCGACGGCACCATAGCCGTGCAGACGAAACAGGGGCGCACCATCACATGCCGCTACCTTGTCGGGGCCGACGGGTCGAACAGCATGGTCAGACGCTATCTGACCGGCCGGCGAGACACCGGCATACTGGCCATGGAGCAGTATGTGGAGCAGCGCGGCGACAACAGCATCGATGTCGAACTGTCTAACAAGTATGAGGTGGGAGGCTATTTCTTCCGCTTCCCCAACCGCCAGCACGACGTGGTGGGCTACGGCGACGTGCGCACCACACGCGACAAGTTCCGACGCGTGCTCAGCGACAAAGGCTACCCCGACGGCAAGGTACGCGGAGCATACATCTATCTGAGCAACGACTATCCGCTCAACGACCATATCCTGCTCATAGGCGATGCCGGAGGCTTCGCCAACCGCACCACATGCGAGGGCCTCTACGATGCCTTCACCACCGCGCGCAACGCCATGCTGGCCATCACCACCGGCCGTCCCTTCAGCGAGGTCAACCGCCACATCTTCCGCAAGATGAAGCGCGAGGTGCTGGTCACGAAGGTTTTCTTCAGCCGCCCCGCCCTGTTCGTGTTGCGCCAAATGTGTCGCTGCCCGCGTCTGGTCAAAGCCTGCTTCGACTATAAGATGCAACACGAGTAGATGAGAGTTGGAAGTTGAGAGTTCTCAACTCCCCAACTAATCTACTTACTACACAACTCCTCACTACACAACTCCTTACTACACAACTCCTTACTACACAACTCCTCACCTTTCAGCTTCTCAACATTGTGGCCGTAGCAGATATCATCACACAGCCCCGTCAGGAACGTGGCTTTTCTTTTGAGGTACTTCCCCCGCTAAAGGGCACGGGCACCGGGGCCCTCTTTGCCCAGATGGACAAGCTGGCGCAGCTTGAGCCCGCCTTTATCAACATCACCACCCATCATGCCGAGTGGACCTATCGTGAGCTGTCCGACGGCCGTTACGAGCGCATTCGCGTTCGCCGTCGCCCCGGCACCATTGCCATTGCAGCCGCCATCAAGCAACGCTACGGGCTCACCGTTCAGCCTCATGTCATCTGCAGCGGCGCAACGACAGAAGACATCGAGTACGAGCTGCTCGACCTCCAGTTTCTTGGCATCAGCGACCTGCTGCTGTTGCGTGGCGACAAGGCACCGGGCGACCGCTCGTTCCAGCCCACAGCCGGCGGACATGCCCACACCACCGACCTCTGCCGGCAGGTGCAGCAGTTCAACGCAGGCTTCTTTGCCGACGGCACAGCCATCAAGCAGCCCGGACAGCGCTTCGACTATGGCGTGGCCTGCTATCCCGAGAAACACGAGGAAGCCCCCAACATCGAGATGGACCTGGGGTATCTGAAGCAGAAACAGGAGCTGGGGGCCAGCTATGCCGTCACGCAGCTTTTCTACGACAATGAGGCCTTCTTCCGCTTCTGCGACCGCGCCCGACAGGCCGGCATCACCATTCCCATCATACCTGGCCTGAAACCGCTGGCCAGGCTGTCGCAGCTGACCGTCGTGCCGCGCACCTTCCACTGCGACATACCCGAAGAGCTGGCCCGACAGATAGACTCATGCCAGACGGATGCCGATGCCGCACGCCTCGGGGTGGACTGGACCGTCCGCCAGTGTCGCGAACTGTACAGCCACGGCATACACAACATTCATTTCTATACCATGGGAGCCACCGATGCCGTGGTAGAGATAGTGACGCGGCTAAAACAAGGATAGCGACTCCAAATCTGCCTTACCGTCCCCCGCCCTACTCCAGACATTCCAATCCCTCATTCGTGCGCCACCACTTCTATCTCCACTAACGCGCCCTTAGGCAAAGTCTTGACGGCTACTGCCGAGCGTGCGGGATATGGCTCTGCAAAAAACCCGGCATACACTTCGTTCATGGCAGAAAAGTCGTTCATATCTGCCATGAACACGGTGGTCTTTATCACGTTGCTCATACTGAGGCCCGCCTCTTCGAGAATCGCCTTCACGTTGGCAAGCGCCTGGCGGGTCTGTTGCCTGATGCCCCCCTCAACGAAGGCGCCCGTTGCAGGGTCTATGGGAATCTGTCCCGATGTATATACGAGCTTGCCCACACGGATGGCCTGACTATACGGGCCGATGGCAGCAGGTGCTGCACTGGTGTTGATAATCTGTTTCATAAGCTTGATTCTATTATGTTTTTAGCCTGCATTATTCATGCAATTGGGGAATTACAAGTTTATGATCGATAGAAAAACAATATAGCTTAGGCATTCTGCATGTCGTTGAGGTGCCTGTAGTAGCCGCCGCGGGCCAGCAGTTCGTCGTGCGAACCGCGCTCCACGATGCGGCCCTCGTGCAGCACGACTATCTCGTCGGCATTGCGTATGGTTGACAGTCGGTGGGCGATGGCCACGGTGGTTCGCGTGCGCATGAGTCGCTCGAGCGCGTCCTGCACCAGGCGCTCGCTCTCGGTGTCGAGTGCCGATGTTGCCTCGTCGAGAATCAGTATGGGCGGGTTCTTCAGTATGGCACGCGCTATGCTGACGCGCTGGCGCTGTCCGCCGGAGAGCCGCGAGCCGCGGTCGCCCACGCCGGTCTGGAATCCGTCGGCCGTCTGAGTGATGAAGTCGTAGGCGTTGGCTATGCGGGCCGCCTGCTCGACCTGTGCGGGTGTGGCGTTGTCAACGCCGAAGCTTATGTTGTTCTCAAACGAGTCGTTGAAGAGTATGGCCTCCTGATTGACGTTGCCTATCAGCTGGCGCAGCTCGCGGCTGCGCAGCTCGCGCACGTCGATGCCGTCGATGAGCACCTGTCCACGCTGCACGTCGTAGTAGCGCGGGATAAGATCCACGAGCGTCGATTTGCCCGAGCCCGACTGTCCCACGATGGCCACGGTCTTGCCTTTGGGTATGACCAGATTGATGTCGCGCAGCACCCAGGCGGCATCATCGTCGCCGTCGGCGCTGCCATAGCTGAACCACACATGTCGCAGCTCTATCTGATGGTTGAAGGCAGGCAGGGCGCGCGGCTGCTCGGGGTCGCGTATGCTGTTCTCGGCCGTGAGTATGCGGTCAATGCGCTCCATCGACGCCAGGCCCTTGGGTATGCTGTATCCGGCGCGCGAGAAATCTTTCAGCGGCTGTATGATACTGTAGAGTATGACCATGTAGTAGATGAACGTTGGGCCGGTGATGGTGCTGCCGCGCAGCACGAGCATACCGCCAAACCAGAGCACGATGACGATCATGACCGTGCCGAGAAACTCCGACATGGGATGGGCCAGCGCCTGACGTATGTTGACGTGCATGATGTCGTTGCGGTAGGCCGTGTTGGTCTGGTCGAAGCGGCGGTTCATCTTCCCCTCGGCACAGAAGGCCTTGATGATACGCAGCCCGCCGAGCGTCTCTTCCACCTGGCTCATCGTGTCGCTCCAGAGCGCCTGCGCCTTGAGGCTGCGCGCCTTGAGCCGTCGGCCCACCATGCCCATGAAGAGTCCGAACAGGGGCACGAACACGAGGGTGAAGAGCGTGAGCTGCCACGAGACGAAGAGCAGCGTGGAGAAATAGACGACGATGAGTATGGGGTTCTTGAACAGCATCTCGAGCGACGCCATGATGCTCGACTCCACCTCCTGCACGTCGCCGCTCATGCGTGCTATGACGTCGCCCTTGCGTTCGTCGGTGAAGAAGCCGAGCGGCAGCGACGTTATCTTGCGGTAGAGCATGTTGCGTATGTCGCGCACCACTCCGGTACGTATGGGCACGATGGTGGCTGCCGAGAGGAAATAGGCGCTGGTCTTGAGCGCCGTGGTCAGGGCAAGGAAGAGGCCGATGAAGAGCAGGGTGTAGCTCTGGCCGTAGGCTGCGATGATGCGGTTGACCAGATAGTTGAGGTTGTGCGTCAGCACGGTCTGCGCGTCGGTCCAGTCCCATGCCATGAGGGTGGTGGCCTGCTCGGTGTCGCCCGTCTGGAAGAGAATCTGCAGGATGGGAATGAGCGCCGCAAAGGAGAAGATGTTGAGCAGGGCCGAAAGCAGGTTGAACGCTATCGACAGGACCAGGTATTTCCGGTATGGCGGCACGAAACGCCGCAGCACGCTGAGAAACTCTTTCATTCGTGAGGAGGTGAGGAGTGAGGAGATGAGGAGTAAGTAGATATGTCAGCTGGCGGGTTCTCCTAAGAGTGTGGCACTGGTGCTGCCCGTGATACGCACGCGCACGGTCTGTCCTATGTGGTGGTTGCCCTTTGGGAAGACCACCATTTTGTTCTGTGGCGTTCGTCCGCACAGGTCCTCGCGGCTGCGCTTCGAGAAGCCCTCTACGAGCACGTCGAACTCGCGTCCCACGTCGTCGGCATTACGCTCGGCCGAGATGGCCGTCTGCAGTTGTATCAGCTGGTTCAGCCGCTGCAGCTTCACGGCTTCGGGCACGTTGTCAGGCAGGTGGCGCGCGGCGTAGGTCCCGGGCCTCTCGCTGTATTTGAACATGAAGGCCGAGTCGAAGCGCACCTGCTGCATCAGCTCGATGGTCTGGCTGAAGTCGTCGTCGCTCTCGTCGTGGTAGCCCACGAAGACGTCGGTGGAGAGTCCGCAGTCGGGCAGCACACGGCGTATGGCCTCCACCTTACTCAGATACTGTTCGCGGGTATATTTGCGGTTCATCAGCCGCAGTATGCGGTCGGAGCCGCTCTGCACGGGGAAGTGTATATGGTGGCACAGGTTGGGTTCGGAGGCGATGGTCTCGAGTATGTCGTCGTCCATGTCCTCAGGGTTGCTGGTGGTGAAGCGCACGCGCAGTCCGGGTGCCTCGCGCGCCACGAGGCGCAGCAGCTGCGCAAAGCTGATGCCTCCAGGCAGTCGCTGTCCTGAGGGCGACAGTCCGTAGCTGTTGACATTCTGCCCCAGCAGCGTCACCTCGCGGAAGCCGCGGTCGCAGAGGTCGCGCACCTCGCGCAGTATGCTCTGCACGTCGCGCGAGCGTTCCCGGCCGCGGGTGAAGGGCACGATGCAGTAGTGGCAGAAGTTGTTGCAGCCGCGCATTATGCTGACGAAGCCCCCCACCTTGTGTCCCAGGCCGATGCGTTGCGGCACCACGTCGCGGTATGTCTCGGTCTGCGACAGCTCGACGTTGATGGCCTTGTGTCCCAGCTCGGCCTGCGCCACAAGGTCGGGCAGGCTGAGGTAGGCGTCGGGTCCGGCCACGAGGTTACAGTGGTGGCTGTCGAGCAGCTCATGCCTGACGCGCTCGGCCATGCATCCCAGCACGCCGATAATCAGTGGGCGGCGCAGGCTCAGGGCGTGCAGCTCCTCAAGGCGGCGGTAGATCTTCTGTTCGGCATTGTCGCGCACGGAGCAGGTGTTGAGAAACACCGCGTCGGCAGCGGCAAGGTCGTCGGTGGTCTCGTAGCCAGCCAGCTGCATCACGGCTGCCACCACCTCAGAGTCGGCCACGTTCATCTGGCAGCCGTAGGTCTCTATGTATAGTTTCTTCATTGTGTTTTACGCTTGGTGGCGTTAGGTTATACCGGGTGGCGTTGGCAACGCCACATACAGGACGACCGGCTCTCAGCTTTCGGCGCTCAGCTCTCAATATATCAGCTGCACCAGCGTTTGGCCAACAGCCTTGAGAGTGGTCTTGTCCAGGTGCTGCATGTCGTCGCTGACGGTGTGCCAGGTGGGACCGAAGGAGCTCGCCTCGCAGTCGGGATAGCATGGCACGATGTCTATGCAGGGTATGCCCGCCAGCTGGTTGACGGGCACATGGTCGTCTGTGACCATGCCCCCCTGCTCTGTAGGGAACATGCCGCTGTAGCCCACCGCGGCGGCAGCCTGCCAGACGCGCCTGACCACCGCGGGTGCATAGTGCAGCGAATGGACTTCCTGATAGAAGGTAGCGCCCTGGCCTCCCACCATGTCGAGCAGTATGCCGTAGTCAAAGCTGTCGGCCGGCGTGCCGCCACCGTTTGCAGCGGCGCTGTCGGCCGCGGCAGCGTATGTCCTGGCCCAGTGTTGTGCTCCGAGGGCCCATGTGTCGGTGCCGCCGTCGCTGTCGGCCCACTGCGGTGTGCCCCAGTCTTCGGCGTCGAAGCACACGAAGGTGACGTCGGCGCGGGCGCTGTCGGCTTGCTGCAGCAGTCTGGCCAGCTCGAGCATGACGGCCACGCCCGACGCGCCGTCGTTGGCCGCCATCACGGGCGAGCGGTGGTTGGCAGGGTCGGGGTCGTTGTCGGCCCAGGGACGGCTGTCGTAGTGGGCACAGACAAGCAGATGAGGGCGCGCCCCGGCAGCGGCGGCGTCGGTGCTGCGTCGCGTGGCAATGATGTTGGTGGCGCGCAGGGGCGTGCCGTCGTAGCCACTGAGGGTGGCGTGCTGCAGCTGCACCTCGCAGCCATAGCGCCCGAAGGCATCAGCTATCCATGCGGCACAGCGGTCGTGGGCCGCGCTGTTCATCACACGTGGGCCAAAGTCGCACTGCGCCTGGCAGAAGGCTAAGGCCGAGTCGGCCGAGAAATCGGGGCCTGTGGGCTGCTCATCCTGCCGGGCTACCGGCTTGCCGCCCCCGCAGGCAAGGAGGCAGAGGGCGCAGAGAGAAGCTAAGAGGTGTCTGGTCATGGTTGCTTGTTACTTTTGTTGGGGTCGCCACGACATGGCGACATACTGAACGGCAGACGGCGGCAGTCAGACGCCGACGGCGGCCGCCTGCACCTGTCGCATGACGCGCAGGAAATTGCCGCCCCAGATGAGGCTTATGTCCTGCTCGGAGAAGCGGCGCAGCAGCAGATGTCGGGTGAAGTTGAGGGCATCGGCAGCCGTCTGCATACCGGGCACGCCGCCGTCGCCGTCGAAATCGGTTCCCAGGCCCACATGCTCTATCCCCATCACGTCGATGGCGTGTTGCAGGTGGCGCATGGCATCGAGGATGTCGGCCTCGCCGGCCGTGGTGAGGAAGCCGTGGTAGAGGGTGGTCTGTGCCACGCCGCCCGTCTGTGCCAGCCGCCGCAGCTGGTCGTCGGTCAGGTTGCGTGGGTGGTCACACAGGGCGCGCGCCGAGCTGTGGCTGCACACGATGGGCAGGCGGCTGGCTGCGATGGCATCGTAGAACGCCGACTCGGCGCCGTGACTCAGATCGACCATCACGCCGAGGCGGTTCATCTCTGCCACCAGCTCGGCCCCGAGCGGCGACAGTCCGCCATGCGTATGGGCCGAGCGTGCGGCGCTGTCACATAGCTTGTTGTCGCCATTGTGGCACAGGGTGACATAGACAATGCCGCGGCTGCGGAAATGTCGCAGCGCGGCGAGCGCGGCATCGGCGGCCGATGTCGTCCCTGCCTCGGGCACCCCGTCGGTCAGCGCGCGGCCGTTCTCTATGCCCAGCATTATGCTGCGGCGGCCTGCCGCTTTGTTGGCAGCCAGCTCGTCGGGGGTGCGTGCCAGGGCGAGACGCTCTGGGCAACGCGCCACCGTCTGTTCTATCCGGTCGAAGATGGCGTTGGCGTATGAGAAGGGAGCCAGCGACCCTGAGCCGGGCACGAGCACGGGCAGCGGGTCCTGCTGCGGGATATATGCCACCATGACGGTGGCATCGAGCCGGCCGTCGTCCATCTTGTGCAGGTCGGTGCAGAGCCGCTGGTCGCGCTGCAGGAAGTCGATGCCCTGCGGGAAGAACATGGGCGTGTCGCAATGGGTGTCGAGGGTGAGCAGGCGCGTGTGCAGGCGGCAGGCCTCACGGTGCAGGGCGGCCTCGTCCACGAGCCAGCGGAACAGCGGCAGTCCATCGTCGGCCATGCACTCGGGGTGCCACTGCACGCCGAGCAGCGGCTTGTGGCAGCGGCTCTCCACGGCCTCGATGACACCGTCGGGCGCTGTGGCCGCCACACGCAGCCTGTCGCCCGGCGTGGCCACGGCCTGGTGGTGGAAGCTGTTGACGTGCAGGTGCTCTTCGCGCGCGTAAATATTATATAATGTGGTGCCGTCCGCTACGGTCACGCTGTGTGTGGCCTCGCCGCGCGGCGCGTCCTGGCTGTGCTTTATCCATGCCGGCGCGGCGTCGGTGTAGATGTCCTGCCTCAGCGTGCCCCCGAGGGCAGCCACCATCAGCTGCACCCCCCTGCAGATGCCCAGCACGGGCAGACACTGTTGCTCGGCCAGCCGCATGAGCATCATCTCTGCCGCGTCGCGCTCGGGGGTTATACCCCCCAGGGCGCGCTGCGGCTCCTGTCCGAGGAAGAGGGGGTTGATGTCGCCTCCTCCCGAGAGCAGCAGTCCGTCGATGTGGGCCAGCTGCTCGCGCAGCACGTCAACGTCGGTCGTGGGCGGCAGCAGCACGGGTGCGCCGCCGGCCGCCTCCACCTGGCTGTAGTAGCCCTGACCAAGACAGGCCTGACCGTCGCGAAAGTTGGCTGTTATCCCGACGACAGGCCGCGGCCTGCCCTCGGGGTAACGGGTATATGCCGGCCGGAGCATCCCGTCGATGTTGAAACAATGTGCCATTGGTGTGTGTGTGTTTGGGTGAGGTGCGCTTGAGTAGTTTTTTCAGGACTGACAACAGTGAAAACAAAAAGGTCGAAATGTCGATATACTCTGATATATCGACATTTCGACCTGTCGTTTGTCATTACTCTATACCTATCAGCTCCACGTCGAAGATAAGTGCCGAGAAGGGCTTTATGTTGCCCATGTCGCGCTCGCCGTAAGCCAGGTTGTAGGGTATGTAGAGCTGCCACTTTGAGCCCACGGGCATCAGCGTCAGTGCCTCTGTCCATCCCTTGATGACGCGGTTGGCCTCGAAGGTGGCGGGCTTGTCGCCGTGCTTCTTCGACGCGTCGAACACGGTGCCGTCCACCAGCCGTCCCTCGTAGTGCACCTGCACCTTGTCGGTGGCTTTGGGCGTTGGCCCCGTGCCTTGTGTCAGCACCTTATACTGCAGTCCGCTGGGCAGTGTGACCACGCCCTCCTTCTTCGCATTGTCGGCCAGGAACTGTTCGCCCTGTCGGCGGTTGTCGCCGTAGAGTCGCTCGGTCTTGGCTTCGCGGTTCTGCTTCTGCTTCATCTGGAAATACTTCGACGAGGCCTGCGTGCTGCTGAAATGGGCCGTGTCGCCGCGCAAGGCGTGCAGGAAGCCCTGAAAGAACAGGTTCTCGGAGAGGCTGTCGGGCGTGTCGGTGAAGTCACGCTTCATTCCCGGCAGCATGCGCTGCTGCAGCTGTTCGGCAATGTTCTGTCCGGCGCGGAAGGCTATCTGCCGCGGGTCGTCTTTCGTGGCCAGCGCCTCGTTCAGTCCGCGTATGAAGTCGTCCATATATGCCGTATCGACATGCATCTGCTGCTGCAGGAAGGGCAGCAGCCCCTCGGTGGCATTGACGCCGGCAGCATAGCTGACGCTGTCGCTGCACGTCAGCAGCTGCACGGGCTGCAGCTGCTCCACGGCCGGCTTCTTCTTGTCCTTCTTTTTCTTAGCCGCAGCAGGCGTGGCAATGGCACCCGCCACAAGGACGAGTGCCAGTAGTGTGAGCTTTCTCATATCGGCCAATTACTTCACCTCGAGCAGCTCGATCTTGAACACCAATGCCGAGAAAGGCTTTATCAGCGCTCCCTGCTGACGGGGGCCGTAGGCCAGCTCCTGCGGCACATAGACCTCCCATGTAGAGCCGGCAGGCATCTGCTTCATGGCCTCGCTCCAGCCCTTGATGAGGGTGTTGAGGCGCACGGTCATGGGCTGGTTGCGCTTGTATGAAGAGTCGAAGATGGAGTCGTTGATCAGGCGGCCCTCATAGTTGCAGGTAATCATCGACGTGTCGGTCGGGCACTTGCCGTTGCCCTGCTTGATGACCTTGTACATCACGCCGCTGGGCAGCTTCTGCACACCGGTCTCGGTGGCTTTCTTGGCCAGGAACTCCTCGCCGGCTTTCTTGTTGTCGCCATAGAGCTTCTCCATCGAGCGCGACTTGATCTGGTCTATCAGGGGCTGCACCGACTGCTGTGCCTGCTCGACGGTCATCAGGGTCTGCTGGCCCTTGACGGCACCGATGAAACCGGCCAGGAAGTTCTTCATCGACATGCTCTGCGTGGAGTCGTTCTGGAACAGCTCGTAGTTGAGCGAACGCTTCATGCCCTGGTTGAGCTGGTTGCCCAGCTGCAGACCGGCGAAATAGGCGGCCTTCTTCTTGTCGGCATCGTTGACCATAGCGGCCTCGGCCACGCCCTTGAAAAACTCGTCCATGTAGATGCTGTCAACGCCAAGCTGACCCACCATATACTCCTTGAAGCCCTGAGTCTGAGCCACGCCGATGGCGTAGGAAACAGAATCGACGTCTGTCTTGAGCGAGGCACTGGGCGTGCCATTGTTGCAGGCCGTGAACGTGACGGCTGCGAAGGCCATTGCGGCCATGATTGTGATTTTTTTCATTGTGCTTGTTTTTTTGTTTATTTTGAATGTCCTGATTGCTTAGAATTGTCGGATTATTCTGATGGTCTGGCTACATCACCTGTATCAGCTCCACGTCAAAGATGAGCGCTGCGCATGGCGGTATGCTGGCGCCTGCTCCGCCCTCGCCATAGGCCAGGCGGTAAGGAATGAAGAAGCGATACTTGGCCCCCTCCTGCATCAGCTGCAGACCTTCT
>JAILBT010000144.1 GCA_024680755.1 Prevotella sp.
GTTTTCGGCTTAGGGTTCATGGTGGATGGTTTTGTGTTTCTTGCGGGTTTTTGTCTTTTGGCTGTAATACGCGGCAAAGTTATACATTATTTTTCATTTTCAGTCTTTTTTCCATTTTATTTTTTCGGGCTCTCCGATGAAGACAGCGCCCGTCCGTGCGTTTGCTTACGCCGGTGTGGGCAGGCCCTGGACCCGTCCCGTCCCGTACCGCAAGGGCAAAAGTCACCGCGACAATGTATCGCCAGCTCATTGCCCCTGCGGGGGCATCGGGCTGGCACAGGGCCTGCCCCTACTTGATATGCTGCTGCACGGTACAATACAGGCCCCGCCAGGGTACAATACAGGCTCCACCAAGGTACAATACAGGCCCCGTCAGAGTTTTTGGCTACAGGCGAAAGACCTTTCGCTTGTAAGCGAAAGACCTTTCGCCTGTAAGCGAAAAGCCTTTCGCCTACAGGCAAAAACCCTTACGCCTGTAGAAATGGGCAAAAAAACTTAATAAATGGTGCCATCAGCTCCGTAATTAAGAATTTATATCTACTTTTGCGGCCATGAAAACAGTCATGTCGTCTGCCAAGTGTTCCTTTGGTGTGGGAGTAGTCCTGCGGGGTCTGCAGGTGGGTTATGCCGGCAGGGTTGTTGCCGGCCCGCTCAGCGGCGAGCTGCATGCTGGCACGCTGACGTGCCTGCTGGGTCGCAACGGCACCGGCAAGAGCACGCTGCTGCGCACGCTGGCGGGCGTGCAGCCTTCGCTTGGCGGTACGCTGGCCTTTACGGGGCTTTCTGCGGGCCACGCTTCGCCGGCGCGTCAGCGTCAGGTGGGCATTGTCCTTACCCAAAGGCTCGAGGGCGTGAGGCTGACGGTAGGCCAGACGGTGGCGCTGGGGCGTATGCCCTACACGGGCTTCATGGGTCGTCTGACGGTCCACGACCGCGAGGTGGTCAGATGGGCTATGGAGCAGACCTCTACCCTACCCTTGGCACAGCGCCCGGTCGAGACGCTGAGCGACGGCGAGTGGCAGCGCGTCATGCTGGCACGCGTGCTGGCCCAGCAGACACCCGTCGTGCTGGCCGACGAGGTGACGGCCTTTCTCGACTATCCGTCGAAGCGCGAGGTGATGCGTCTGCTGGGCCGGGTGGCCCGCAGCCTGGGTCTGACGGTGCTGCTCTCCACCCACGACGTGCCGCTGGCCCTTGCCGAGGCCGACCGCCTGTGGCTGCTGGAGCGCGGTGCCGGCGGCGCGGCCTCGTGTCTGAGCAGCGGCCTCGTGTCTGAGCTGCAAGAAAGCGTGGAGCGTAGCTTTGTATAGCTACGCTCCACGCTTGCTTTATCTGACAGTGTGTTTCCGCCCGTTGCGTATATATATGCCCGGGCGTGTGGGCGCGTCGATGGCTCGGCCCTGCAGGGTGTACCACCTGCCGCGGCTCGGCCCTGCCCCACCCCTCTCGTTCTGTGTGAGCACCTTGATGCCGGTGGTGGCCGTGGCGTGCGTCGGGCGGTACAGCTCGGCTGCGGTGTAGAGTATGCCGTCGGTGCGCGCCGCCAGCCTGTGGTGCATGGCGGCCGGTGCGTAGCTGCATGTGGCGGCGACGGCGCTCTCGGCCACGTCGCCCAGCGCGAGGCTGTCTGTCAGGCTGCCGCGCCGCTGGTAGAGCAGCAGCAGGTCGCCCTCGCGGTGGGTGCTGTCGGTGGTGGCGGTCATGGTGCAGGCCCTCAGCGGCTGCATGCCGCGGCCCGGGTAGAGGTAGAAATTGTTGCTCACGCTGCTGCTGAAGCACAGGCCCGGGTAGAGCGTCGTCACCTCTCGGCCGGCAGCCTTGGCCACATGGGCCTCTACCTTGCCCTCGGCCGCAAAGCCAGCCATCTCCATACCGTTCTTTATGGCTGCGTTCCAGCCCGAGGCCGGCGGCTCTGTGCCGTCGAAGCGCTGTTGCAGCAGGCGGGTGTGGCGGCCCAGACACGGCAGCCACAGCTGCTGCTCGGTGCCGTCGGTCGTCCACAGGTGCAGTATGGCGTGGCTGTGCTGCGTGGGCTCGGCCATCGGCGCGGCATAGAAGTTGCCAAGCGAGTCGCACGTCGTGTGATAGGATATGGGCGTGCCGTCGGGGGCCGAGATGTATGGCAGCTTGTTGGCATGTCTGAGGTCGATGTGGGCCGTGTTGCCGACGTGGAACAGGGGCCAGAAGAGTCCCTCCTGTGTGTCGGGGTACATGCCGGCAAGCTGCGTGTGCTGTGCAGGCACGGCGGGCTGCAGAGGCAGCAGCCGCACGTTGCTGTTCAGTCCGGAGGGCATGATGTCCCATGTGGCATAGCTCTCGACGCTGACGCCCAGGTTGCCGTTCTGTATGCCCAGCATGTTCACATCTTCAAACAGTCGCCACACTATGCCCTGGCGGTCGATGGCCGCTATGCGGTTGGCCGGCAGGTTGGTCACCTCTATGCGCAGCGTGTTGCGGCCGGGCTTGAGCGCTGCCGGCGCGTCTGCGGCTATGTCGCATGTGAAGGGCGCTGCCCAGAGCGTGGCCACGCTGTCGCCGTTGACATAGACGCGTGCACTCTCGCGCACGTCGCCCAGGTCGAGGCGGAAGCCCATCGGTGCCGCCGCTATCTGTGCCTCGGTCAGGCTGAACGTTGTCTCGTATGTGGCGGTGCCCATGTAGCGTGCCGCCTGTTCAGACAGCGTCTCCCATGTGCGCAGGGTGTCCATCAGGAATGTGCCGCTTATGTCGGGTGTGCCCTGTGTGAAGGTCAGTGTCCATGCGTTGCCGATGATGATGGGTGCCCCTGTCTGCACGGGCTGCGGTGCGGCGTTGGCAGCCTGCGGTGCGGTCGCGGTGGCGCGGGTGGCGGCTGCGGTGTCGTCGATGGCAATGACGCTTTGTCCGGGCATGAGCTGCAGCCAGGGGGTGCCGTCGGCGGTCTCGGGTGCTGGAGCTATGGTGCCCGTCATGGGGTCGCAGAGCGTGGCCGGCTGCGTCATGGCACCCTCATAGGCGTCTGCCGTCAGGTTGGCTATGAAGCGCAGCGTGCGTCCGTCGTCGGTATGCCGGCGCAGCACCTTCATGCCGGCCTGTCTGAGTGGCTCGGGCGTGGCACCAAGGGTGTCGAGCGTGGCGGCTGTGAGCGTCGTGGCATACACTATGCGTGCGCCGGCGGCGGCCAGCGAGTCGAGATGGTGGCGCACCGCCCGTGGCATGTATCTGTCCGACGGGACGATCAGTGCGCGGTAGCGCGTGCCGCCCTCGGTCGTCAGACAGGGTGCGGCGTCGGCCGCGTCGTTCGTCGTGCCGAGGTTCAGCAGCTGCCGGTCGGAGATGAAGTCGCAGTCGTAGCCAGCCCGCTCTATCTGCTGTTGAGCTGCTACTACGCCCGGCATCTTCTGCGACAGGGTGTTGATGTCGAACAGCAGCAGACGGTCCTTGAACGTGCCGGTGTTCTTGTGCATGGCCTCGCTGAAGTTGGCATAGAGCAGGAAGTCGTTGTCGGGCTGGCCCTGCTGCAGCCACGACTGGCAGCGTGTGGCATACTGCATGAGCGCCGGTGCGTCGCGCCAGATGCTGTTGGCGGGCGACATGTCGATGCTGGCATAGAAGTGCCACCCGGGCCATGCGGCCGCCGGCAGTCCCGACGTGGTGCTGGGTGTGTATGCCGTGCCGTGGAAGAAGATGTGGTTCACGCCGGCCGCCAGCATGAGGTCCAGGTCGGGCTTCATCTGCGAGAGCGATGTGCGGAAGTGTTCTGTCAGCCATGTGAACGTCTCTGCCGACACGAGTCGCTTGCCCGTGACGTGCGCTGCGGACGAGGCATATTTCAGTGTGGCGAAGTCGCTGTAGTTCTGGCGTGTGAAGCCCGGGTCGGTGCGCAGACCGGGTATGCCGAAGTCGGTCAGTCCGAAGCCCTCTATCTCCGGTATGTCGGCTGCGGCATAGAAGTCGAGCAGGTTGCCCGGTGCGCCGTGTGCCTGCAGGCGCGTGGTGGCACCGTGGCTGTGGGCCCACTGTGTCCAGGGCTTGGTGAAATTCTCCAGCAGCATGTCGGCCAGGGTCTGGCGGTAGTCGGCCAGCACGTCGAGGTAGCCCAGACGGAGGGTGCTGTCGGCGGGCTGTGGCATTGCCGGCCGGACTATATATCTGGTGGTGAGGCTGTCTTTCGTCAGACCGAGCAGCTGTGGCAGTGCTGCGCGCAGGTCGTAGCCCCTCAGCGTGCGAAACTGTTCGAACATGTGCGGTGTCCAGTCGGCCCCATAGACCTCATAGCTGTCGCAGAAGAAGCTGGCCGGCCAGCGGGTGTTGTCGCGGCTGAAGGCCTGGTCGAAGCGCTGCAGGTAGCTGCCCACGGCCTGGGCGTCGTAGTGGTCCAGCACATACCCCTCGCCGCCGGGTGCGGCTCTCTTCACGGCCTGCATGGTGTGTCCGCTCCATACGGCCACGAGCCGCCATTTGCCGGCGTAGGGCGGTGTCCACTCCACGCGGCCCGCGCTGACCGTCGGCAGCAGGTCGTAGGTCAGCGAGTCGAGCCGTTCGGCCTGTGGTGTGCCTGTGCCGCTGCCGTTGGCGCGTGTCGCGTCGGTACAGTAGGCCATGACACACTGCAGCGGGGCCGTGGCTTCGGGCGACGGCAGTGTCCAGGCTATAGGGCCTCCGCCGCTGTTGTCGGCCGTCGTCGTCTCGGTGAGCAGCTTGGCGGCGGCCTGCGACAGCGGCACGCTCGGGCCGCCGAAGGGCCAGCCCGTTCCGCCGTTCATATCGACATTGACGTTGTTGCGCGCGCACGAGCTGTGCACGCTCTCCAGGGCCTGCATCCACGGTGTGCTCAGATAGCTCAGGTTGTGGCTCTGGTTGCCCTGCACGCCGTAGATGGGCGTTATCTCCACGGTGCCTATGCCGGCCTGGGCATACTGGCTGATGAGTGTGTCTATGCGGCCGGCCTCAACAGCCGAGCCATGCCACCACCATCGGGTGCCGGGGCGCATCTCTGGTGTCACCACGGGCCACTGCTGTGCTCCGGACGTGAGCGACGCCAGGGCAAGGAAGCTAATAAAGACTGTTCTCATAGGCTTTCTGATTATTCTGATTATTCTGATTACTCCGATTACTCTGATTACTCTGATTAGTCCGATTACTCTGATTAGTCCGATTACTCTGATTACTCTGATTACTCCTATATTTCTCTTTTGAACACCCTGTGTCTCCGGTTGATGTGCGAGTCAAGATACTGCCACTGCGAGCGCACATGCGTGTTCGACTCCATCTGCGGCATGGCCTCTGCCCACTCGAACCCCATCTGCTGGAACTGCTGTATCAGCTCGTTGAAGATGAGCGAGTTGGCCCCCTTTGCCCTGTACTGTGGCAGCACGCCTATGAGCAGCAGATCGACGCGCTTGGGGTGTTTCATGTATAGCGCCTTGACCAGGTGTAGCCAGCCGAAGGGCAGCAGCCGTCCGTCGCCCGTCTTGCGCAGTGCGTCGGCCAGCGACGGGAACGTTATGCCGAAGCCCACCAGGTTGCCCTGCAGCACGCCCTCGGGGTCGGGCTGCGTGGTGTCTATCACTCCCACCACGAGGCGCATGTCGGCCCAGGTGATATACTCCCTGACCAGCTGCTGTATCTGCCGGTGTGAGAGCTGCGAGTAGCCGTAGAGCTCGGCGTAGGTCTGGTTGATGATACGGAAGACGCGTTCGCCCTGCCGCTTCTGCATCAGCTGCCGCTTGGTGAAGTGCATGGCCCTGAGGCCGTAGCGCTGCCCGACCATGTCGGCCAGCCGTGCAAACTTGTCGGGAATCTGCTCAGGCACGCGCACCAGGTATTCCAGGTAGTCGTTGTCTTTCCCGAACCCCCCGTAGTGCTCCAGATGGCGCAGGTAGTAAGGGTAGTTGTAGTTGACGTACATGGTCGATGGCTCGTCGAAGCCTTCTATCAACATTCCCTCGCGGTCGGTGTCGATGAAGCCCATCGGTCCGCACACCTCCGTCATGCCCTGCTCCCGGCCCCACTGTATGGCGGCATCGAGCAGCGCTTTTGACACGCTGGTGTCGTCGATGAAGTCGAACCACCCGAAGCGCAGCTGTCGCCTGTGCCATTGCTCGTTGGCGCGGTGGTTGATGATGGCGGCGATACGGCCCACGGTCTGCCCGTTCCTTAGGGCGAGGAAATAGCGTGCCTCGCAGCACTCGAAGCTTGAGTTGGCGTTCTTCGACAGCTGTGCCTTCTCGTCGATAAACAGGTAGGGCACGGCCTGCGGGCAGCTGCGGTACAGGCGTGGGTAGAAGAGTATGAACTCGCGCAGCTGCGCCTTGCTCTCTACCTCTACGATGTCAATATCGGTGTTCACTTGTGTCAATGGTCACTTTTCTTGAGAAACTCCGCCAGGGCCTGTGTTGCGCGGGCTCGGTGTGAGATCTGGTCTTTCACGTTCTGTCCCAGCTGAGCGAATGTTCCGTCGAAGCCGTCTGGCTGGAACACGGGGTCGTAGCCGAAGCCGCCCTCTCCCTGTTTGTCGGGTGTGATGATGCCGTCCACGCGTCCGTCGAAGCAGTGCTCTTCGCCCGACGGCAGTATCAGTGCTATGCATGTGCGGAAGCAGGCTCGGCGGTTGGTCTCGCCCTTCATGGTGGCTATCAGCTTGACGATGTTGTCCTCGGGTGTGCACTGCGGTCCGGCATAGCGGGCGGTATATACGCCCGGTGCGCCGCCGAGGGCCTCCACCTCAAGGCCGGTGTCGTCGGCGAAGATCAGCGGCAGCGTGTCGTCGGCTGCCGTCTGGCGCTGCTGCAGCCACTGGCGCACATAGCGCGCCTTCTGCAGGGCGTTGGCATTAAGGGTGGTGCCGGTCTCGGGTATGTCGGCATGGAGGCCAATGTCCTGGAGCGACTGTATCGCAAAGGCAGGGCCCAGTATGTGGCGCAGCTCCTGCAGCTTGTGCTGGTTGTTAGAGGCTAAGACGAGGGTCATTATGTTTTTCAGATTATTCAGATTACTCAGATTACTCAGATTACTCAGATTACTCCGACTCCTCCGACATCTCGGCTTTCACGACTTTCTGTGTGCGCGGTTTTCACCGTCGTTGCTGGTAAAGCCCTTCACCTGGTGTGCGGGGTCGGCGGGCTCCATCTTCTTCTTCACCTTCACCTTTATCGGGTCGAAGCCCTCGCCGAACACGGCGCTCACTTCGCTCTGCGAGACGAAGGCCATCGGGTCTATCAGCTTTATCAGGCGCAGCATCTGCACGGCCTCGCGCTTGCGCGCCAGTATGCAGAGCACATGCCGCCGCTGTCCGGTGTACCAGCCGTGGCCGTCGAGTATGGTCACGCCGTGGTCCATCTCAGTACCGATGGCGTTGGCTATCTCTTGCCAGCGGTCGGAGAAGATCAGAAACTGCACCGACTGCCGCCGCGTGTTCATCACATAATCGACCATGAAATTCTCTATGGCCATCGTGCAGAAGCCGAAGATGCACATGTGTGCCCGGTGTTGCAGCGGGCCGAGGTCGCTGATGAAGAGCGTAGAGCCGATGATGAAGACGTCGAGTATGAAGAGCGCCTGTCCGAGCGAGATGTTGAAATACTTGTTCACCACGGCGGCCACGATGTCTGTGCCGCCTGTCGAGCCGTTGTTCAGGAAGACGATGGCCAGGGCCGTGCCGGTGCAGGTGCAACCCAGTATGACGGAGAGCAGCTGCTGCCCGTCACCCAGGATGTTGATGAGCTGTCCGTCGTCGCCGGTGAGCATGTCCTGCGCCCATTTCAGCATCAGGTAGAGCATGGCGATGGCATAGATGGTCTTCGTCAGGAAGCGCCAGCCCAGCACCTTCAGCGCCACGACGAGCAGCGCCACGTTGATGATGGCATAGCTGTTCTCAACGCGTATGCCTGTGGCGTAGTAGATAAGGGCCGAGATACCGGTCACACCTCCTGTCACTATCTGGTTGGGCAGCAGGAAGACGCTCCAGCCAAAGGCCATCAGCGCCAGGCCAAGGGTGATGAAGAAGTAGTCTTCAGCTTCGCGGATAAGATATTTTTGTCTGGGTGTCAAGGGAGTTTTTGAGTTTTTGAGTTTTTGAGTTTTTGAGTTGGGGAGTTTGGGAGTTTTTGAGTTTTTGAGTTTTTGAGTTTTTGAGTTTTTGAGTTTTTGAGTTGGGGAGTTGTTGAGTTGTTGAGTTTGGGAGTTTTTGAGTTTTTGAGTTTTTGAGTTGGGGAGTTTTTGAGTTGTTGAGTTTTTGAGTTGTTGAGTTGTTGAGTTTTTGAGTTTGGGAGTTTGGGAGTTTGGGAGTACTATTCTACACAACTCCACATCTCCTTACTCCACAACTCCACATCTCCTTACTCCACAACTCCACATCTCCTTACTCCACAACTCCACATCTCCTTACTCCACACCTCCACATCTCCTTACTCCACACCTCCACATCTCCTTACTCCACACCTCCACAACTCAAAAACTCCACAACTACATCACGATATTGACCATTCTGCCGGGCACGACGATGACTTTCTTCACCGTCCGGCCTTCTATATACTTTGCTGCCTCTGCGCTTGCCAGCACGGTCTGCTCTATCTGTTGCTGCTGTGCGTCGGCGGGGAAAGCCATCTCGAAGCGGCGCTTGCCGTTGAAGGCCACCTGCAGCTTTACCTCCTGTTCCACCAGCAGGCTCTCGTCCCACTGTGGCCACTGGGCGTCGCACACCGAGCCCTCTCCGCCCAGCAGGTGCCACATCTCTTCGGCTATGTGCGGCGCAAAAGGTGCTATCAGCACCGTCAGTGTGCGCATGACCTGCGTGTCCTGACATTTCTGCTGCGTCAGGTCGGTCACGGCCGTCATAAAGGCAGCTATGCTCGTGTTGTATGAGAACTGCTCTATGTCCTGCGTCACTTTCTTTATCAGCCTGTGCAGTGTCTTGAGCGAGGCCCCTTGCGCGGCCTCTGCCGTGCCAGCGTCTGTCTGCAGCGAGCCTTGCACCAGGTTCCACAGCCGCTTCAGGAAGCGGTGGCAGCCGTCGATGCCGTTGGTGTCCCAGGGCTTCGACTGTTCCACCGGGCCGAGGAACATCTCATACAGGCGCAGCGTGTCGGCCCCGTAGCGCTCCACGATGAGGTCGGGGTTGACCACGTTGTACATCGACTTCGACATCTTCTCTATCGCCCAGCCGCAGCGGTAGCTGCCGTCGGCCTCCAGCCGGAACTCGGCCTGCTCATACTCTGGCCGCCAGCGCCGGAAAGCGTCTATGTCGAGCAGGTCGTTCTTCACGATGTTCACATCGACGTGTATCGGCGTGATGTCGTCGTCCTTGTAGGCCGGCTGCTTCTCGGCCTGCTGCTTCAGCGTGAGCGAAACGAACACGGGGTGGCCTGCCTGCTGCGAGGCCTGGTTGTCGCGATAGACGAAGTTTGAGCGGCCCTGTATCATGCCCTGGTTGACCAGTCGCTGGAAGGGCTCCTCGCAGCACGACACGCCCAGGTCGAAGAGGAACTTGTTCCAGAAGCGCGAGTAGATGAGATGGCCGGTGGCATGTTCGGTACCGCCCACATAGAGGTCCACCTGCTGCCAGTAGCGGTCGGCCGAGCTGCAGACCAGGTCGAGCGGGTCGTGCGGGTCCATGTATCTGAGGTAGTAGGCGCTTGAGCCGGCAAAGCCCGGCATGGTGCACAGCTCGAGCGGGAAGACGTGCTTGTTATCGATGTTCGCGCGATCGACCACCTTGCGCTTCTTCTCGTCCCATGCCCACACCTGGGCGCGGCCCAGCGGCGGCTCGCCCGTCTCCGTCGGCTTATACTGGTCTATCTCGGGCAGCAGCAGCGGCAGACAATCCTCGGGCAGGGTGTAGGGCATGCCGTCTTTGTAGTAGATGGGGAAGGGCTCGCCCCAGTAGCGCTGGCGCGAGAAGATGGCGTCGCGCAGACGGTAGTTCACCTTCACGCGGCCTATGCCCGTGCGGCTGACATACTCCTTGGTCTTCTCAATGGCTTGCTTGACGGTCAGGCCGTTCAGCGAGAAGTCGCCACCGGCGGCCGGCCGGGCCGGACTGTTGCACACGATGCCCTCTTTGGCATCGTAGCTCTGCTCGGAGACGTCGGCCCCCTCTATCAGCGGCACTATGGGCAGGCCGAAATGTCGGGCAAAGGCATAGTCGCGGCTGTCGTGGGCCGGCACGGCCATAATGGCGCCCGTGCCATATCCGGCCAGCACATACTCGGAGATCCAGATGGGTATCCGCTCGCCCGTGAAGGGATTGACGGCATACGAGCCAGAGAAGACACCCGTGACGCGCTTGTCGGATATGCGGTCGCGCTCGGTGCGCTTCTTCACGTATGCTATATATTCGTCCACGGCCTGACGCTGCCCGGCCGTGGTCAGCTGATCCACCAGCTCGCTCTCGGGGGCCAGCACCATGAAGGTCACGCCGAAGATGGTGTCGGCCCTGGTGGTGAAGATGGTGAACGAGTCGAGGCCCGCGGGCGTGTCTTCGCCTTCGGGTCGATAGACCTGGAAGACCATCTCCGTTCCCTCGCTGCGCCCTATCCAGTTGCGCTGCGTCTCCTTCAGCGAGTCGGTCCACTGTATGCTGTCCAGGCCGTCAAGGAGGCGCTGGGCGTAGGCCGACACGCGCAGGCACCACTGCCGCATCTTCTTCTGTTCGACGGGATAGCCGCCGCGCTCCGACACGCCGTTCACCACCTCGTCGTTGGCCAGCACCGTGCCCAGCGCCGGACACCAGTTGACCATCGTCTCGCCCAGATAGGCTATGCGGTAGTTCATCAGCACCTCCTGCTGGCGGCGCTCGTCCCACGAGTTCCATTCGTCGGCGGTGAAGGTGTAGCCCAGCGGCTCGGTCAGAGCCTCGTGCATGCCCACGTTGCCGGCTATGCGGAAACGGCGCACCAGCTTCTCTATGGGCTGAGCCTTATGGTCGATGGGGTCGTAGTAGTGGTGGAACATCTTGACAAAGGCCCACTGCGTCCATTTGTAGTAGGCAGGGTCGCAGGTGCGCACCTCGCGGTCCCAGTCGAACGAGAAGCCTATCTTGTCCAGCTGCTCGCGATAGCGGTTGATGTTCTCCGTGGTGGTCTTCTCCGGGTGCTGACCGGTCTGTATGGCATACTGCTCGGCCGGAAGGCCGTAGGCATCGTAGCCCATCGGATTGAGCACGTTGAAGCCCTGCAGACGCTTGTATCTGGCATAGATGTCGCTGGCTATGTAGCCCAGAGGATGACCCACATGCAGACCCGCACCGCTGGGGTAAGGGAACATGTTCAGAACATAGTATTTCTGCTTGTGGCCGTCCTCCACCACATGGTAGGTGCCCTGCTCGCGCCACCAGCGCTGCCAGCGCTGTTCAATCTCAGTGAAGTTGTATTCCATTGTAATTTGATTTGTTTTGTTTCAGTTTAAGAGTTGCAAAAATCGGGGCAAAATTACAAATTAATTTTGACAAATTAATATTTTTGCGTAATTTTGCGGCCGAATATCTGTATTAACAATCAAAATCTACAGTTTATGGTAAAAAATCTACTCTATGTCATGGCTACAGCCATGCTGACATTTGCCTCGGCCGTCCAGGCCCAGGACGATGTGGTGTTCGACTTCGATGCCTCGGGGGCCGAGCTGTTTGGTCTGCCCGGCGAGAGCAGCCAGGACTCTCACGACGGCGACATCACGGCCGACGCCACCGCCACCATCAACGGCGTGAGCATCACCGTGAGCGCCAAGGAAGAGGGCAAGACCAACGACAACCGCATCTGGGCCAGCTCGCCCAAGCTGCGCATGTACAGCGGCACGCTGACCGTCAGCGCAACGCAGACCATACGCACCATCACCTTCGAGGCCCACAACACCAACTTCAACCTCACGACCGAGACCGGTACGCTCGACGGACGCACATGGACCGGCGAGGCACAGCAGGTGGTGTTCGCCTGCTCGAAGAACACGCAGATAAAGAAGATCACCGTCTCCTTCCAGGAGAGCACACCCGGACCTGACCCCGACCCCGAGCCCTACACCTTCGTGGGCGACGGCACCGAGGCCAACCCCTACACCGCTGCCGATGCCATCTACCTGGCCGTGAACAACAAGTACACCGCCGACAAGGTGTATATCAAGGGCACCGTGTTCAACGTGGCCACCGACGACGCGGGCATCAACCGCTATCACAGCATCAACTACTATATCTCTGACTCGGGCCAGGAGACGACCCCCTCGTTTGAGATCTACCAGGGCCTCTACTTCAACGGCGCCGACTTCACCACCGAGAACAAGGTGCTTGCCGGCGACGAGGTGGTCGTGCTGGGCACCATCACCTACTATGCCAACGCCTCGCAGCCCGAGACCACCAAGGGGGCCGTGCTGGTACGCCTGGTGCGCAACGGCGAGGAGATAAAGCCCGAGGTGGAGCCCGAGCCCACGGGCCACGGCTTCGAGCTGGCCGACCCGCTCAGCGTGGAGGAGGCCGTTGACCTGACACAGGAGCTGGAGGCCGGCGCCGTCAGCGCCCACGCCTACTATATCAAGGGCAGGGTGTCGCAGATAGACGAGGTGAGCACCAGCTTCGGCAACGCCACCTACTACATCAGCGACGACGGCACCACCGCCGGACAGCTTGAGGTCTATCGCGGCTACTATCTCGACGGCGAGAAATTTACCGCCGAAGACCAGCTGCAGCTGGGCGACGAGGTCGTTGTCTGCGGACGCCTGCAGAACTACCAGGGCACCACGCCCGAGGTGGCCACCGGCAGCCGGATAGCCATGATCAATGGCCAGGTGTCGGCCATCACGACCGTCAGCGCCACGCAGCAGCAGGGCCAGGCATGGAACCTCAGCGGACAGCGCGTCGGCGCCGACTACCGCGGCCTGGTGGTCGTAGGCGGACGCAAGCAGCTGCGCAAGTGACGGCACAGCATGCATAAACACAAAGGAACGGCACCGGCCCATTTACAAAGGGCCGGTGCCGTTCCGATTATTCTGATTACTCAGATTACTCAGATTACTCAGATTACTCAGATTATTCCGATTCCTCTGATTATTCAGATTCCTCCGATTTCTCCCCTTCTCAGCTTTTCCGTTAGTTCCCTCATTCCCTCGCTGGCACCCTTGGTGATGAGCGTCACGCCTGCAGGCACGTTCTGCGGCTTGGGGTCGATGAGATAGATGGGGGTCCCTGGCTTCACATACTGCACCAGGCCCGCAGCAGGATAGACATTGAGCGACGTGCCGATGATGATGAAGATGTCGGCGCTCAGCGCCGCCTGGCCAGCGGCATACATATTGGGCACGGCCTCGCCGAAGAAGACGATGAAGGGACGCAGCAGCGAGCCGTCGCCAGCCTTCGTGCCGGGCACCACCTCGCAGTCGTCGGCCGTCAGCAGACGCTGATAGCGCGGGTCGTCAACGTCGCGGCTCGAGCACACCTTCATCAGCTCGCCGTGGAGGTGGATAACGTCGGTCGAGCCGGCCGCCTCGTGCAGGTTGTCAACGTTTTGCGTCACGATGGTCACACGGTAGCGCGCCTCCAGCTGTGCCAGCAGACGATGACCCTCGTTGGGCTGAGTGCCGACACACTTCTTGCGAAGCATGTTGTAGAAATTGGTCACCAGCGTGGGGTCTTGCTCCCAGCCCTCGTGCGTGGCTACCTTAGACACGGGGTAGTTCTCCCACAGACCGTCGGCATCGCGAAACGTCTTCAGACCGCTCTCCACGCTCATGCCTGCCCCGGTCAGAACCACAATGTGTTTCTTGTCTTTCATATTGATGTGGATTTTATGGTTGTATCTGTGTTCACCGATTTGCGGTAGGAGACGACGTGTCTCACGTCGCAATCCAGCCGACTGTTGCGACGTGAGACACGTCGCCTCACACTGGCGCGCTGCAAAGTTAAGAATTTTATTTCTCAATATCCACTTTTTCACTTTTTATTTCGTACCTTTGCCGCCAAAATGAAAGACAGCAAACAGCTAACACCCATGATGCGGCAGTTCTTCTCGTTCAAGGAGAAATTTCCTGATGCGCTGCTGCTCTTCCGCTGTGGCGACTTCTACGAGACCTACTGCGACGACGCCGTAGAGGCCGCCCGCATACTCGGCATCACCCTGACGCGCCGCAACAACGGCTCGAGCGAGGGCGACGCTATGGCCGGCTTCCCCTATCATGCGCTCGACACCTATCTGCCCAAGCTGGTGCGGGCCGGACGGCGCGTGGCCATCTGTGACCAGCTGGAAGACCCCAAGCTGACAAAGAAGCTGGTCAAGCGCGGCATAACAGAGCTGGTGACACCCGGCGTGGCCATGACCGAGGGCGTGCTGCAGCATAAGGAGAACAATTTCCTCGCTGCCGTACACTTCGGACGCTCGGCCTGCGGAGTGGCTTTCCTCGACATCTCGACCGGAGAGTTCCTCTGCGGACAGGGCACCTACGACTATGTGGAGAAGCTAATCGGCTCTATGCAGCCCAAGGAGCTGCTCTATCAGCGCGAACGCCGACGGGAGTTCCAGCAGTATTTCGGCACACAGCACTGCGTGTTCGAGATGGACGAGTGGGCCTTTCAGACCGAACAGGCCCGGCAGCGGCTGATGAAGCAGTTTCACGTCAAGACGCTCAAGGGCTTCGGCATAGACCACCTGGACGAGGGCATCACTGCCGCCGGCGCCACACTGCACTATCTGGAACTGACGCAGCACACTCAGACAGGACATATCACCCAGCTGCGCCGACTGGAGGAGGAACGCTACGTCCGGATCGACAGCTTCACCGCACGCTCGCTGGAGCTGGTAGAGACCATGCAGCCGGGCGGACACTCGCTGCTCGACATCCTGGACCGGACAGCCTCGCCCATGGGAGCACGGCTGCTGCGGCGATGGCTGCTCTTCCCGCTGAAAGACAAAGGGCAGATAGAGGAACGGCAGGACCAGACAGACTGCTTCTACCGCGACCCGGAACTGCGCTGCGTGGTCGATGAGCAGCTGCAGCGCATGGGCGACCTGGAACGGCTGACGGCAAAGGCCAGCACGACGCGTATCACACCGCGAGAGCTGGTGCAGCTGCGAACGGCCCTCGAAGCCGTGGCCGTGGTGAAACAGGCGCTCTGCGGCACCACACAGACGGGCGACACCGACAATGCCGACGGCACAGCCGGCAGCCTGGCACCGCTGGGGCGAGCACTCGACACATGCACACCGCTGGTGAGCCGACTGAAACAGGAGCTGCGCGACGACGCACCGATGCTCATTGCCAAGGGAGGAGTGATACGACAGGGCTGCAACGCCGAACTGGACGAGCTCAGAAGCATTGCCTACTCGGGCAAGGACTACCTGCTGCAGCTGCAGCAACGCGAGGCCGAACAGACGGGCATCGCCTCGCTCAAGATAGGCTACAACAACGTGTTCGGCTACTACCTGGAGGTGCGCAACACATACAAGAACCAGGTGCCCCCACAGTGGATACGCAAGCAGACGCTCGCCCAGGCCGAACGCTATATCACCGAGGAGCTGAAGAGCTACGAGGAGAAGATACTCGGCGCCGAAGACCGCATAGCGGTGCTCGAGGCACAGCTCTTCCAGCAGCTCGTGGAACACACACAGCAGTGGGCCGGACAGATACAACAGGACGCACGCCTCATGGCGCGGCTCGACTGCCTGCTCGCCTTTGCCAAGACCGCCGAGGAACACCGCTATGTGCGGCCCGTCATCGACGACACACTGCAGATAGACATACGACAGGGACGACACCCCGTCATCGAGACACAGCTGCCGCCAGGCGAACGATACATTCCGAACGATGTCTGCCTGGACCACGACCGACAGCAGATACTCGTCATCACCGGACCGAACATGGCCGGTAAGTCGGCCCTGCTCCGGCAGACGGCCCTGATTGTCCTGATGGCTCAGGTGGGATGCTATGTGCCGGCCGAAAGCGCACGGATAGGCATGGTGGACAAAATCTTCACACGCGTGGGGGCATCAGACAATATCTCGCTGGGCGAAAGCACCTTCATGGTCGAGATGACCGAGGCGGCAAACATACTGAACAACGTGACCGAACGCTCGCTCGTGCTCTTCGACGAGCTTGGACGCGGCACCTCTACCTACGACGGCATCTCCATCGCATGGGCCATCGTGGAGTATCTGCACGAACAGCCACGAGCGCAGGCCCGGACGCTCTTTGCCACACACTACCACGAGCTGAACGACATGACGCGGCTGTTCCCGCGCATACGAAACTACAATGTGGCCGTGCGCGAGGCCGACGGGCGCGTCATCTTCCTGCGAACACTGCAGGAGGGAGGAGCCGAACACTCGTTTGGCATCCATGTGGCCGAAATGGCGGGCATGCCGCCAAGCATAGTGCGACGCGCCGCCCAGGTGCTGCGGCAGCTCGAGGCCGACAGCGCTCAGGTCTATAGCCACGCCGACGGAAAAGCGGAAACAGCCGACGACGGCACCGGCCAAAGCCAGGCGGCGCGCATCCCGAGACAGCCGTCGCCCAGCACGGCGGCGATAGGACAGCCGGCCGGCACACAGCTCTCGCTCTTCCAGCTCGACGACCCCGTGCTCTCGCAGGTGCGCGACGAGATACTGGGTCTCGACATCAACAACCTCACACCCATCGAGGCTCTCAACAAACTGAGCGAGATACGCAAGATAGTGACCGGCCGCTGACCACGACAGTCGGTGTCGTGGCCAGCGGCCGGACGCGTGTGTTGGCAGAAAGTAGGCTATTTCCTGCTATTCGCTTTCGTCATGCACCAGGCACCCGCGACGACGAAGGGCACCGAGAGCAGCTGACCCATGTCGAACGTCATGCCCTGCTCGAAGCTCACCTGCACCTCCTTGGTATATTCGATGAAGAAGCGGGCGGTGAAGATAAACACCAGGCAGAAGCCGAAATACCAGCCCGTGCCCACGGTGCGCCGGCGGTCAGTCTCCCCCACCATGCCACGCTCTCTGCCATACAGCACGAGCATGATGGCAAACAGCAGCAGGTAGCACAGCGCCTCATAGAGCTGACCGGGGTGGCGCGGCAACTGATCGACACGCTCGAAGATGAAGGCCCAGGGCACGTCCGTCGCACGGCCTATTATCTCTGAGTTCATCAGGTTGCCTATGCGGATGAAGAAGGCCGTGATGCCCGTGGCAATGGCTATGTTGTCCAGCACCTGCCACAGCGACAGACGGCTCCAGCGCACATACAGCCACAGGGCCAGGATAAGGCCCAGCGTGCCGCCGTGACTGGCCAGACCCTCGTAGCCGGTGAAATGCCACGAGCCGTCGGCCGTGAAGTGTATGGGCAGCAACATCTCGACGAAGCCGCGGCCGGACGTGAGATAGTAGTCGGGCTGGTAGAACAGGCAGTGGCCCAGCCGGGCACCTATCAGTATGCCGAGAAAGCAGTAGAGGAAGAGCGGCTCGAAAACGTTGACCTCTTCCTTACGCTGACGGCCGGTCTTGGGGTCGCGAACCTGCATGGTGCGACAGGTGATGCCCTGGTCCTTGAACAGCCACTGCACCACCATATAGGCCGCTGACAGCCCAAAGAGCCAGCACAGCGAGTACCAACGCACCTGCAGAGGACCGATGTGGAACGCCACCAGGTCTGGATTCCAGAGAATGTACATCAGTTCGTTGTTCATAGAAAAACTCTGATTATTCAGATTACTCAGATTACTCAGATTACTCAGACTACTCCGAAAACCTCCGATTACTCCGAAAACCTCCGATTACTCAGACATTGAACCTAAAGTGCATGATGTCGCCGTCCTGCACCACATAGTCCTTGCCCTCAATGCCCATCTTGCCGGCCTCGCGCACGGCGGCCTCAGAGCCATATTTCAGGTAGTCGTCATACTTGATAACCTCGGCCCGGATGAAGCCCTTCTCAAAGTCGGTGTGTATCACGCCCGCACACTGCGGAGCCTTCCAGCCACGCTTGTATGTCCAGGCTTTCACCTCCATCTCGCCCGCCGTGATGAAGGTCTCAAGGTTCAGCAGGGCATACGCCTTCTTTATCAGGCGGTTCACACCGCTCTCTTCCAGGCCCAGCTCCTCGAGAAACATCTGCTTGTCTTCGTAGGTCTCGAGCGAGGCGATGTCTTCTTCCGTCTTGGCGGCTATGACCAGGGCCTCGGCACCCTCGCCGGCAGCTATCTCTTCTATCTTGCGCGACATGGCGTTGCCCTGCTTGGCCGACGCCTCATCGACGTTGCACACATAGAGCACGGGCTTCGCCGTCAGCAGAAACAGGTCGTGGGCCACGCGCTGCTCGTCCTTGCTCTCAAAGCTCACCTCGCGGGCGTTGCGGCCCTGCTCCAGCACAGCCTTGTATGCCTCCAGCACCGACACGGCCACCTTGGCCTCCTTGTTGCCTGCGGCAGCCGCTTTCTGCTGGCGCGGCAGCTGACCCTCTATCGTCTCCAGGTCTTTCAGCTGCAGCTCGGTGTCGATAATCTCCTTGTCGGCCACGGGATCGACCGGCGCACCGCCCTCGCGCACCACGTTGTCGTCGGCGAAGCAGCGCAGCACATGTATGATGGCGTCGGTCTCGCGGATGTTGCCCAGAAACTTGTTGCCAAGGCCCTCGCCCTTCGAGGCCCCCTTCACCAGTCCGGCTATATCCACTATCTCGCACGTTGCGGGCACTATGCGGCCCGGATGGACCAGCTCGGCCAGACGCGTCAGACGCTCGTCGGGCACGGTGATGACACCCACGTTGGGCTCTATCGTACAAAAGGGAAAATTGGCTGCCTGAGCCTTCGCGCTCGACAGACAGTTGAACAGGGTCGATTTGCCCACGTTGGGCAGACCCACTATTCCGCATTTCAATGCCATTTACTTCTTTCTTTATATATATAATGTATGGATGTTTGTCGGGACTGCAAAGTTAGGCATTATTTCTGAATAACGGTCTTGCAGCCGGCAGAATTTAAGTTTTCTTTACAGGCCCGCTGCGTGATGACTGTTGGATGGGCTGGCAGTCGTCGTGGCAAATAGTCTCGGCCAGATGGTTCAGGTGCAGGCAGCGGCGGCGCATGTCGTCTATCTTCTCGCTCTGATACGGAAAGGGGGCTACGATGAGCAGCCGGCCCTCTTCGCAGGCTTCAAGGTAGCGGGGCTT
>JAILBT010000146.1 GCA_024680755.1 Prevotella sp.
TTGTGAATTATATTTCTCCCAATTAGTGGATTATATTTCTCCCAATTTGTGAATTATATTTCTCCCAATTTGTGGTTTAATATTTCTCACAATTTGTGAATTATATTTTTGAACTTTCCCACCCTTTTCTTTTCAACAACGTATTTCGCTGTTCTTAAAAGGTTTTCGAGAGGGTGGAAATGTCCGGTATGCTGCAGAGAAGAGTGCCCGGCAGGTCCGGCCTGTTCTGTGGCCGGTGTCCTGTCGGGCACTCTTGTCTGTGTCTGTTGCTGTGTCTGTCAGCAGCCTTCGGCTCAGTTGTTGACCGAGCCGCCCACGATGTCGAGCAGTTCGTTTGTGATGGCCTGCTGTCGGCTCTTGTTATACTGCAGGTTCAGCTGTCGCAGCAGCTCGTCGGCGTTGTCGGTGGCTGTCTGCATGGCCACCATGCGTGCGGCATGTTCGCTGGCCACGCTGTCGAGCAGGGCGGTGTAGAGCATCAGGTGGGCCAGCTTGGGCATCAGCTGTGAGAGCACGGTGTCCATGTCGGGCTCCACGATGAAGTTGTCGTTCAGCGGCTTCACCTCGTCGGCCTCCACCTGGCGCGTCTTCTGGTGCTTCTTCAGATAGTCCTGCGCCTTCTTGGTCACGACGTTTGTTGTCAGGTCGCGCTCATGGTCGCGCTCCAGTTCGCTCTCCAAGTCGATGGGCAGGAAGGTCTTGCTGGTCAGTATCTGCGAGCCGGCGCTCTTGAAGTGGTGATAGACCATCACCACCTTGTCCACCTCGCCATTGGCAAACCGTGTGCCCAGCTCGCGGGCCAGTTCGATGCATTGCCTCACGTTGGGGTGGTCCACCAGGTCGCACAGGTCGCACATCACATGGAAGCCCAGCTTCTGCGCTTTCTCGGCCACCTTGCGGCCTATAGGATAGACATCCACGCTGCCGGGGCCCAGCTCCAGGGTGAAGTCTCTGACGAGCGACGTCATCTGCTTGATGACGTTGGCGTTGAAGCCGCCGCACAGCGATGAGTTGCTGGAATAGACCACCAGGGCCACGCGCTTGACGGGGCGCTCCTGGTCGTAGATGGTCTGAGCCTCTGCCTCGGCTGCGAGAAACGACTTCAAGATGTGTTCCAGCAACGTCTCGTAGGGCAGCATATTCTGTATTGCCACCTGTGCGTGGTGCAACTTGCTGGAAGCCACCATCTTCATTGCCGACGTAATCTTCCTGGTAGAGTTGACCGAGGCGATACGCCCTTTTATTTCTTTTAGACTAGGCATGTATGGAACTTACGATGTTGACAATTCCGTTATTTGTAGGTCGCAGCGATGTCGGCCATGACGGCCTCTATCTTCTGCGTCGTCTGGTCGTCTATCTTTCCGCTGGTCAGTGTCTCGATCACGTCGGGGCAGGCCGAGCGCAGTTTCTCCAGGAACTGGTCCTGACACTGGCGCACCTTGCCGATGGGCACGTCGCGCATCAGGCCATGCACGCCGCAGTAGAGTATGGCTATCTGCTCGCCCACGGGCATGGGGCTGTACTGCGGCTGTATGAGCAGCTGGTTGTTCTTGCGTCCGCGGTCGAGCGTCATGGCGGTCACGGCGTCCATGTCTGACGAGAACTTTGAGAAGGCCTCCAGCTCGCGATACTGTGCCTGGTCAATCTTCAGCGTGCCAGCCACTTTCTTCATCGACTTGATCTGGGCCGAGCCTCCCACGCGGCTCACCGAGATACCCACGTTGATGGCGGGTCGGAAGCCCTGGTTGAAGAGGTCGCTCTCAAGGAAGATCTGACCATCGGTAATAGAGATCACATTCGTTGGGATATAAGCCGACACGTCACCAGCCTGCGTCTCGATGATGGGCAATGCTGTCAACGAACCGCCACCCTTCACGTGACCCTTCATGCACTCAGGCAGGTCGTTCATCTGCTCAGCCACCTCCTGCTGCTCGTTCATCTTAGCTGCACGCTCCAACAGACGGGAGTGCAGATAGAACACGTCACCGGGATAAGCCTCACGTCCTGAAGGACGACGCAGAATCAGCGATACCTCACGATAAGCTACAGCCTGCTTTGACAAATCGTCGTAAACGACGAGGGCGGGAAGACCACGGTCACGGAAATACTCACCAATAGCAGCACCGGCAAATGGTGCATAATACTGCATGGCAGCAGGATCAGCAGCAGTAGCGGCTACGATGATGGTATAAGGCATGGCGCCGTGCTCCTTCAGTGTCTGAACGAGGGTGGCTACGGTA